>SSHC01000124.1 GCA_008017265.1 Aeromicrobium sp. | reverse complement strand
CTTCTCAGCATCGGCGGTCACTTTGCTACGCGAGATCCCGTAGGCGAAAACGGCCCACGCCACAATAAGGAGCCACATCGTTACGGTCCCAGAAGTGGAGAACTTCATGCTTTCGGGAACGGCGCGACCAATCACCACAAGCAACGTCACCAAGATGGCAACAGACGCCCAAGCGATGATGCTGACGCCCCAAGAACGGAACGTTCTCAAATCCGACATGCCGAAATCTCCGTGACCAATATGCCCCGACCACCCAGGTCATACAACTCGTCCATGAGCCGTTGAGCCGTGGCGCGGGGAACCATCGCGCGCACGGCAACCCAGCCTTCGCGATGCAGCGGAGACACGGTCGGCGATTCGATTCCGGGGGTCAATTCGATGGCTTTGTCAACGTGGATGGAGGGGATGTCGTAGTCCATCATCACGTAGTTGCGAGCCAACAAGACGCTCTGCAAACGGTGCTGGAACACCGTGAATCCTTCGGGCGCACTCTCGAGTGGGCGCGTGATCAGTACGGCTTCGGATTCGAGGATCGGATCAGCGAAAACTTCCAAACCGGCCTGGCGCAAGGTGGTTCCGGTTTCGACCACATCGGCAATCGCGTCAGCGACTCCTAGACGGATCGATGTTTCAACAGCACCGTCCAGTCGGACCACATCGGCTTCGATGCCGTTATCGGCCAAATGCGCGCGCACGATCCCCGGATACGAGGTGGCGATGCGCTTGCCTGCCAAGTCTTGAATCGTGTTCATAACACCCATGGGCGCCGCGAACCGAAACGTAGAGCGAGCGAAACCCAACTGCATCACTTCGTCAGCATGAGCGCCAGAGTCCGCGAGCAGATCGCGGCCGGTCAAACCAACATCGAGCATTCCTTGGCCCACATAGATCGCGATATCGCGTGGACGCAAGTAAAAGAACTCGACTTGGTTGTCAGGGTCGACAGTGACGAGGTCTTTGCTGTTGCGACGCTGGCGATATCCGGCCTCGGCGAGCATCGCCGCTGCTGCTTCGGAGAGCGAGCCCTTGTTCGGTACGGCAACCTTCAACATACGTGCCTGATTCCTTTAGGTGTCGAGGGAGAAAACTACAAATCACAGGTGCGAATACACATCGTCGAGGCTGATACCAGCCGCAATCATCATCACTTGCGCGTGATACAGCAGTTGGCTGATTTCTTCGGCGGTGCGCTCGGCCCCTTCATGCTCGGCAGCCATCCACGATTCGGCGGCTTCTTCGACGAGCTTCTTACCGATGGCATGCACGCCAGCATCCAACTCGGCGACAGTGCGGGAGCCTTCGGGACGGGTGGTGGCCTTCTCTTGGAGTTCAGCGAACAGGGCCTCAAACGTTTTCATCAGGAACAGTCTAGTGTGAACGGCTGGTCGCTAGCCCAGTGCGATCTCGCGAATGGTCAACCAAGCCGAAAGAGCGGCCTCGGTTGCTTCGCGGCCTTTGTCTTCTTTGCTGTGCGGCAAGCCGGCACGATCGAGGGCTTGCTCGTCGTTGTCGCAGGTGAGCAAGCCGAAGCCGATCGGGACGCCCGTGTCGAGCACCACGCGGGTGAGCCCGTCGGTGGCGGCGGCCGACACGTACTCAAAATGCGGTGTTCCGCCGCGAATAATCACGCCGAGCGCGATTACCACATCGAAACCGTTGTTGGCGCACGCTTGAGAGATCACTGGCAATTCGAACGAACCCGGTGCCCGCAATAGCGTCACCTTGGCCACGCCCGCATCTGCCAAAGCGGCTTGGGCGCCGGCGATGAGTCCGTCCATCACTTCGGTGTGCCAACTCGAGGCCACGATCGCCACATTGGCGTCCGGTGCGTTCAACGAAATAACTGGTGCTCCGTGTCCGCTCATGCTTGCTCCTCGCTTGCGAATAGGTTCTCGGGCAGATCGTGTCCCATCCGTTGAGCTTTGGTCTGCAGGTATTTGAGGTTGTGAACCGTGGGTGTGATCACGATCGGTTGACGTTCCGATACGCGCACTCCGTAGCGTTCCATTTGGCGCGATTTGTCTGGGTTGTTGCTCAAGAGTCGCACGCTCTCGATGTTCAAGTCTCGCAAGATCTGTGCGGCGGCGGCATAGTCGCGTTGGTCTTCAGCAAAGCCGAGGCTGATGTTGGCGTCTACCGTGTCTTGGCCGTCGTCTTGCAGCCCATAGGCCTGCAGTTTGTGGATCAGGCCAATGCCCCGGCCTTCTTGTCCACGCAAATACACGACGATTCCGGCCCCTGCTTCGGCGATCGCAGCCATCGCGGTTTCAAGTTGCGGGCCGCAATCACAGCGTTGGGAGCCGAACACATCTCCGGTCAAGCATTCGGAGTGAACGCGAACCAGCGCATCTGTTACCGAGGGCTCTCCGTAAACGAGAGCCATATGTTCACTGCCGTTGATGTGGTCGCGGTAGCCCAAGGCTGTGAACTGGCCGAACTCCGTGGGCAGCACGGTTTCAGCGAGGCGTTCCACTTGAGATTCATTGAGACGCAAGTAAGCCTGCAGGTCTTCGATCGAGACGAGCGCTAGATCGTTCTTGTGGGCAAGTTCGCGCAACTCGGGCGTGCGCATGAGGGTGCCGTCATCGTTCATCACTTCGCCGATCACGCCCACTGGCGAGAGGCCCGCCAAGCGTGCGAAATCGACTGCTGCTTCGGTGTGGCCGGCACGTTCGAGCACTCCGCCTGGTTTCGCGCGCAAAGGAATGATGTGTCCGGGTTGGACGAGTTCGAACGGTTCGGTGGCCGAATCGGCGAGCACGCGACAGGTTCGGGCGCGGTCCGAGGCGGAAATACCGGTAGTGATGCCGTCACGCGAATCGATCGAGATCGTGTAGGCGGTGCGCATCTTTTCGCGGTTGTGTGGGGTCATCAGTGGGATCGACAGGCGGTCGAGCACTTCACCGGCCGCCGGCGCACAAATCAGGCCGCTCGAATACCGCACGAGAAACGCCATCAACTCTGGTGTGGCTTTTTGCGCCGCGAAAATGATGTCGCCTTCGTTTTCGCGATCCTCATCGTCGACCACGATGATCGCTTTGCCTGCGCGAATGTCGGCGATGGCGCGCTCGATGGTGTCGAGTTTCGTCATGAGTTTTTTCCTTTCGCTGCGTTGAGCAGTCGTTCAACATATTTAGCCAGCACATCGACTTCGAGATTCACCGTCGCGCCGATTTGAAGGTCGCCGAGCACGGTGTCGGTCAAGGTGGTGGGGATGAGTGAGACCGAGAACGTGGCTTCGGGCTCGTCGATCACATCGACCACGGTCAGCGAGGTGCCGTTCACGGTGATCGAACCTTTTTCTACGAGGAACTTGGCCAACTCGGCAGGAAGGCTGAATCGGAATGTTTCCCAGTTCTCGCTGGGCACGCGTTCGAGCAGCGTGCCGGTTCCGTCCACGTGGCCTTGCACGATGTGACCGCCGAGGCGCGTAGAGACGAGTGCTGCGCGTTCGAGGTTGACCCGATCACCGATGCGAGCCTGGCCCAGATTGGTGCGAGCCAGCGACTCGGCCATCACGTCTGCACTGAAGGTCTGCTCCCCCTGGTCCGTCTCGGTTTGTGCCATGACGGTCAGGCAGCAGCCGTTGACGCTGATCGAGTCGCCGTGTTTGGCGTCTTCGAGCACTGTGGCGGCGCGGATGGTGATCCGGGTGGAGTCTCCTAGATCGTCGAGGCCGACGATCTCGCCGATTTCTTCTACGAGTCCGGTGAACATCACTGTTCCTTTCCGGTGGATTGTTCTGCGTTCTTAGCGGTGAGGGTCACCCGCAGGTCGGGGCCGATTTGGGTGACGTCTCGATACACAAAGTCATGTTTGTCGCTCAGTGTGGTCGCGCTCGTAGTGACGGCGGCGAGGCCGGATCCGAGCATGGTTGGTGCGAGATAACCGATCACCCGATCGATCACGCCCGCATCGAGCCAGGCGCCGGCGAGCGTGGGCCCGCCTTCGAGCCATACGTGATGGATGGGAAGCTCGCTCAGTTCAGCGAGCACGGCATGTGGGTCTCGCTGACTCAAGAACATGGTGGGCGCTTCGGTCGAATGCACGTTGAAATCGTGTGGGATTTCGCGTTCTCCGACCACGACGCGCAGTGGTTGTTTTGCTGCGAGTTCACCGAACTCATTACGTGTGGTGAGACGAGGGTTGTCAGCCAGAACCGTGCCGGTGCCGACCACAATCGCGTCTGATTCGGCGCGCAGTCGGTGCACATCGGCACGCGATTCTTCGGAGGTGATCCATTGGCTGGTGCCATCAAGTGCGGCGCTACGGCCGGCGATTCCCGCGGCGAACTTCCAGGTCACGAACGGCCTGCGAGCACGATGCAAGTGAGCCCATACTGCGATCAACTGTTCGCCTTCAGTGGCTAGGAGCCCGGCTTCTACGTCGATACCAGCCGCGCGCAGCACCTCGGCTCCCCCGGCGCCTTCAGCGTTCGGATCGGCTGCCGAATACACGACACGGCTCACTCCAGCAGCAATTAACGCTTCGGCGCAGGGGCCGGTGCGGCCAGTGTGTTTGCACGGTTCGAGCGTCACAACGGCTGTAGCACCGTGCGCGCGCTCGCCGGCTTGGTTCAAGGCATCGACTTCGGCGTGGGCATGCCCGGCACCGCGATGGTGTCCGATAGCAATGATTTGGCTGGCCGCATCGATCAACACGCAACCGACTTGCGGATTGGGCAAAGTGTTGGTGGTTTCGCGAGCAGCAGCGAACGCGAGACGCATGGCCTCGGTTTCAGCAGTGGATGCCACGGCTGCTCCTCTCGTTGGTCTCACGACCCGGGGCAACCGTGCTGGCATCGGTGAACGCAGACGCGCACCGACGCAGAACGTGCGTGCACCTACCATCCGGACTTTAACCGTCGGTACTGGAGTTTCACCAGTTCAACCGCTTTCGCGGGTCGCGGACTATCACCGCCGGCTCGGACTTTCACCGACCCCGGGCACGCGAGCGTTTGCTCGAACAGCAGAAGTCTAGCCGAGCCGCGTTAATGCTCAGTGTGCACAGGCCGAGATGGTGTTGTCTCAGCGATTCGGAGTGCATACGAAATCCCTGAACAACGCGGGCACGCACTGTACTCGTGTTCCCAACGCGGCAGCTAGGCAGCGCTGCACGTGAGTGCTACACTGTGCTACATGACCAGCATTACGCACCGCGAGTTGCGGAACAACAGCGCAGAGATCCTGCGCCGTGTCGAAGCAGGCGAGACGCTTCAGGTGACCAACAATGGTTCGCCGGCTGCGGTCATCGGCCCTGCTATCGGCTCGACTCTCGATTTGCTGATCGCTCGAGGTCAAGCCCGGCCAGCCCGCTCGGATACCGCAACACTGGAGAGAATCCGCCAGCGCTTGGCGAAACAAGACAAACCTTCTCGATCCAGCGCTGATATCATCGAAGACCTCCGAGGCAACTGGTGACAACCAGCTATTTCGACACCTCGGCAGCAATGAAACTGCTTGTCGCTGAGGCCGAGTCCGACGCACTCATTGCCGAACTTGCTCGCCCCGATCGAACGCTCGTCGCTTCGTGGCTTTTACACACTGAACTCCACTGTGCGGCAGGGCGAAACCCGCAAGACATCGATCTAGATGCGGTCACTGAAGTTCTTGATTTGACGGCTCTGATCGATATCACCCGAGGCGACTTACTCGCCGCAGGTACGCATGCCCCACTTCGTTCAAATGACGCAATTCACCTTGCAACGGCACTCCGAATTGGCGCCGACGAAGTCATCACTTACGACAACGAACTGGCGCTTGCCGCGCGCCGGGCAGGATTAGGGATACTCGCACCAAGCGCGTAAGCCAGACGAGTCCGATGCGCCACGGTTCGCATGCTCTTAAGTGAATGAAACGGCACTAAACCAAGTGCGATTCACAACAGTCATGGCAACGCGATAAAGTCACGCAACCACGTATCAATCTCGCGCATCACTTCGACATCAATCATGCCGGCAACATCGAAAAGTCGCTCACGCGTAATAGTTCGAGGCTGTTCGGTCATGGCATAGGTTGCGCTCGGCAAATCTAGATGTTTTCCCGTCAACTTCACCTGGTTCGGCCACCCGCGATCGCGCGTTGTGCAAGGAACAATGATCGCGAGCGTATCGGCCTGTTCAAGATAGAGGTCGCTCGCAATTACCAACACTGGGCGGCGTCCAGACTGCTCCCGCCCACGAACCGGGTCAAGCTCAGCCCACAGCACCGTGCCTCGCCGAAGTTCAGTCAGCATCGCGAATGTCATCAACCGCTAGGTCCCACGAGGTGAACTCGTCCCAGTACTCAGCGTCGGCACCGCGAAATGCGCGTCCGAACGCCTCCATACGACGCCGACGCTCATAAGCATCGAGCAGGCTTTCGATCAGTCCCGCAGCAGGCAGTCCACGCTCTTGGGCATCCCGATTGATACGGTCCCTGAGTTCCGTCGATACCTTGATGGTTGTTGTACCCATATGGTGAGTATACCTATCGGTATACGGCAACGCATACCTTTAAGCCGAGCGAGCGCTTTCGCCGATGAGCACCCTCGTGGTTAGTGCTCAGTGCGCGCAGGCCGAGATGGCCTTGTCGCGCAAGGCTTCGACCATCGCGGATGGATCGTCAGCGCCATAGACCGCCGAGCCGGCTACGAAGGTATCGGCACCAGCTTCTGCACAGCGCTCGATCGTTTCGAGGGACACTCCCCCGTCAACCTGCAACCAAATATCGCCACCGACCTTGTCGAGCATGGCACGCGTGCGGCGAATCTTCGGCAAACAAATATCCAGGAACTTTTGACCACCAAAACCTGGCTCGACCGTCATGATCAACACCATGTCCAATTCCGGAAGCATGTCTTCATAGGGTTCGATCGGCGTGGCCGGCTTAAGCGCCATCGACGCGCGAGCGCCCAAACTACGCAACTCGCGAGCAAGACGCACGGGTGCAGCGGCGGCCTCCACATGGAAGGTGACACTGCTAGCTCCGGCCTCCACGAAGTGAGGTGCCCAACGGTCCGGATCGGCGATCATCAAATGCGCATCGATCGGCTGGTTCGCTACTTTCGCGAGCGATTCAATCACCGGCGCACCGAGCGTCAGATTCGGGACGAAATGGTTATCCATAACATCCATGTGCAAGAAATCAGCCGTAGGAATACGAGCGGCTTCATCAGCGAGACGGGAAAAGTCGGCGTTAAGCAGGCTAGGCGTGATGCGCATGTGACTAGCCTAATGGTTTGCCTGTTGCAGATTACGAACAGTCGATTCCGCTACTAATCCCCGTATTGCTGGGCACTTGAATGAGCGAGATTCTCGTGGCGAGCAGCACCCCTCAGCACGACCCTTAGTAAAGGTTATCGACATAACCTTTACCAAGACACACCCGAGCGAAAGGAATCGCGACTAGACCAGCCTCGGTCTAGGAGACGCGCAGGATCGCGAGAAACATCGCGTCGGTGCCGTCCGTGTCGGGCCACCAGCGGTGCTCCGATTCAAGCGTTACGCGATCGTCGATAACTTTCTCGACCACGCCGCTGGTTTCGGCCAACACTGGCGAACACGTCGCATAAGCCACAACCCCGCCCGCGCGCGTATAAGCGATCGCTGCGCGCAAGAGTTCTTCCTGCAAACCGGTCAAGCCGACGATATCTGACTCGCTCTTGCGCCACCGCGATTCAGGCCTGCGCCGTAGCGCACCCAAACCACTGCACGGCGCATCCACCAAAACCCGATCGAACGGCGCATCACCCCACGGCCCGAACCGTCCATCGAAACTGACAACCTCCACGTTGTCGAGCGCCTGCACCGAGGAACGCACCAAATCAGCACGATGCGACTGCAATTCGTTCGCCACGACCTCAGCATCACGTTGCGCGGCCAACGCGCCCCACAAGGCGGCCTTGCCGCCCGGCCCGGCACACAAATCCAACCACTGCGTGTCAGTGCCTTCCACGGCTTGTTCGGCAGCGACGAGAGCCACCATTTGTGAACCCTCGTCTTGCACGCCAGCGCGCCCATCGCGCACCGCTTCGATTGCACCGGGATCGCCTGATTCAAGCACCCGCGCGTACGGGCTCAAAACGCCAGGCTCGCCCGGTAAGTCTGCGGCTTCAATCAAGCCGGGGCGTGCCACGAGGGTTACTTTTGGGCGCTCGTTATGCGCTGCTAGCAACGCTTCAATACGTTCAGATCCGACCGCTTCACGCAGCCGGGTCACGATCCATTCAGGATGCGAATAGCGCATCGCCAGCGCCGCATCGCCGCTCAACCCCTTGGTCAATTGCTCAAGCCAGGCATCCAAGTCTCGTTGCGCAATCTTGCGCATAATCGCGTTCACAAACCCGGCCGGTTTGTGGCCGATCACGGCGCGAGTGAGTTTGACAGTCGTATCGACGGCCGCATGGTCGGGGATCCGCATCGACAACAACTGATGGGCACCCAAACGCAACACGTCTCGCACCTTCGGCTCGACCGTGTTTTTCGACAACCGATCAATGATCGCGTCATAGATCCCTTGTAAGCGGATAGTGCCGTGCGTGAGTTCCGTAGCGAGTGCCGAATCACGGGTGTCTACCTTGCGTTCGCGCAAAATCGCCGGCAACAACAGGTTTACGTAGGCGTCCTCTTCACGGACGGCATTCATCACCTCGAAAGCGATGCGGCGAGGATCCGTGTTCTTCATCCGAACACCACCTCGCTCGCGCCACCGAGACCTCGGCCCCAATCGGCAGCACGCATGAGTTTCTTGCCGTGCGGTTGAACCTCACCGAGAATCACATCGTTCGTAGCAGTCCCCACCAGTACGCGCTTCTTTTCAATGCGAGCGTGTCCCGGAGCGAGCTCACTCGAGTCGGCAATCGTGACCGGCCCCACTTTGACGCGCAGATCCCCTAGTTGAGTCCACGCACCCGGATCAGGCGTGAAGCCGCGAATGTGACGATCGATCGCGACGGCTGGTCGGGTCCAATCGATCTGGCCTTCTTCGCTCGACAATTTCGCCGCGTAGGTGGCGAGTTCGTGGTTTTGCGCGATGGGTGAAATGTCGCCCGCGTCCAGATGGTCGACCACATCAACCGTCAAAGCACTCCCCTGCTCGGCCAGACGCGCCAAAAGCGTGCCCGTCGTGTCGTCGGGTGTGATGCGTTCGGTGATCGTGCCGAGGACGGCGCCAGCGTCAAGTTCTTCCACGAGGCTGAACACGCTGGCGCCAGTCAGATCATCGCCGGCGATCAACGCACGCTGCACGGGAGCCGCACCCCGCCACAACGGCAGCACAGAGAAGTGCAAGTTAATCCAACCGAATTCAGGCAGATCGAGAAGTTCGCGCTTGAGCAATGCTCCATAAGCAACCACGACCCCAAGATCGGGAGCCAGTTCACGCATCCGGCTCATGAAATCCGGATCGTCAGCGCGCGTCGGCTTAAGTAGTTCGATCCCGTGCTCGTCGGCAACACTTGCGACCGGCGAAGGCTGGAGAGTACGGCCCCTGCCTACTCGCGCATCAGGGCGAGTCACCACCGCAACCACCTCGTGCTTGCTGGCCAACAACGCATTCAAGGTGGCGATGGCGGTTTCGGGTGTTCCCGCAAAGACGACTCTCACGGGACACGAGTCTATGCCCCACGCGCGATTGGCTTAGAAACTCATCGGGTCGATCTGAATACGAACGCTCGGTTCTTTGGCGGCACTGCGTTCGGCCGCGATCGACTTGAGCACCGCAGCCAACTCCATCCCTTCAGCACGCGGAGCTCGCACAATCAACCGCCACTTGCCTTCCGGCAACCCAACAGGCCCCAAAACTTCAGCGTTGGGAGTCCATTCGCGCTCGCTCAGGCTCGCGACGACAAACTCAGGGCCGTCGATAGTGGCGAGGCGCCCGATCGGTGGCAAATGGGTTTGCGCTCGCTCTTCGAGATCCTTCTCAGCAACACTCACCGGATCGGCACGCACGAGCGCCTGGAGTTGCGCCGAATCGCCAACCGCAACCGCGCGAGCACCGTGCCGAGCCAATGCCAGCGCCTCGAACCAGCGACGGTGGCTTTCAATGCCGACCCGGATGTCGTCGCGGGCGAGCATGAGCCAAGTGTCGAGCAAGATCACGGCCGCATATCCGCCCACCGCGAGCGGTTCGGCCCCTGGCGTAGCCAACACAAGCGCGGATTTGTCATCCACGAGTTCGAGAATCTCACTACCGCCGGAGGTATAGATCGTGCGTTCTGCGAACGCTGCCGTGAACTCCTCGGCCGTGCGAAGTTGCCCCACGATCGGCGAACGCACCTGCCTGCCACCGCAATTGCCGCATACCCAATCAGGGAACGCACTCGCACACCAACGGCACGTGGGTGGCGCACTGCTGGACGCTTGCATGAGCGGCCCTTCACACGAGGTGCACGTGGCACGCGTGCGACACGACTGGCAGGTGAGCGAGGAGCGATAGCCCTGGCGTGGAACTTGCACCAGTACGGGGCCGTCAGCCTCGCGAATCGCTCGGAAAACAGCTTGCGGCAAACGCACAGGCGTGTTGCCGTGCTCGCTGCCATCAGTCACGTCCACGATCGGCCAAGCACGCCGGCGCGTCACCAGATCCGGAGTGATCGAACGACACCAACCCTGTTGCACGAGCGACGTCGCCTCAACCGAGCGCGCGTGTGCAACGAGCAACACGCCGGCATTCTCGTCGATCGAACGTGTCAACAGCACTTCACGCGTGTGTGGGTATGGGGCACGTAGTTCGGCATGCAGATCATTGCCGTCGTCAACAACAACGACAAGACCGAGATTCGCTACGGGCGCCCACGCAGCCCCACGCGTGCCGAGCACCACGTCCGCGTCACCGCGTGCCGCCTTCAAAAAAGCACGATAACGATCCGGCGGCTTTTGTTGCGACGACAAAACCACGTGACTGTCCTCGCCAAGAATCTCGGTGAGCCGTGTGCTGAG
>SSHC01000041.1 GCA_008017265.1 Aeromicrobium sp. | reverse complement strand
CGTCAACCGCGTCGTACTCGATATAACGAGTAAGCCGCCAGGAACGATCGAGTGGGAGTGATGGCGTGAAGCGTTGGATCATTCCGGCCGCTCTCGTGGCTGTGATTGTTGTGGTCGTGGTGGTTTTTGTCCTTCAAGCGGATGAAAAGCGCACATCCGTCGCGCCTGCCCCAACACTTCCCACCCTGGGACTTCCGCCCGAAACAACGGCCACGCCAACCCCCTCGGCAACGCCTACGCCAGAATGCGAAAGGCCCGACGAGCCGGTAAATCTCGACGGACAGAACAAGAACAGCCTGCTGCCGAACTGCGGCAACAAGCCAGTCACGGCCGAACAACAAAAGAAGTCGGGACTCGGCTTGGGGTGCGGCGGAAGTTACCCCGCAATCCTCTTCAAAACGAACACGGGCGATACGAAAGTTTCCGTGTGCGGCACCGACGCGAGCGGCTTGAAATTCCGCGTTGTTGTGAAAGAGCGCGGCCAAGAAGTTCAGGATCTTCCGGGCGATTACGTCTGGGAACGCGACGCGTTTGTCGGCAAGGGTTCGGGTGTGAAGTACGAAATTCGAGGCTACGACGGCTCGGTTCACATCACCCGCAACGGCACCACGGTGGTGCAAGAAACCGACGACTGGATGTCACTCGAAAACGAACACGACGACGGCTGACGTCAGAACACGAGGGACGACACCATGACACGGGTTGCGATTGCGGCACCGAACGAACAAGCTGCGGCCGCCGCTCAAGCGATTGTCGAAGCCGGCGGCAACGCCGTCGACGCGGCCATTGCGGCAAGCGTCGTAGCGATGGTCAACGAAGTGGGCATTGTCTCGCTCAGTTCGGGAGGCTTCGTCACGATGCTGTCAGCCGAACATCATGACGCGGTCACCATCGATGGATGGATGGACATGCCCGGTCGTGAACCGCATGAGAACGATTCGACCGGAACATGGGACATCTGGACCGAATACGGCGGTGGAGTTGACGTCACAATTGGGCCTGGCTCGGTCGCCACTCACGGGGCAATCGCGGCGCTAGGACAGGCACACGAACGCGCGGGGCAATTGCCTTGGTCAGAACTTTTTGCACCCGCAATCGAAGCAGCTCGTCGAGGTATTCAATTAGGCGCCGCTTCGCGTTTTTATTTGGACTACGTACACGACTCGATTTTCGGCTGGGACGAAGCGAGCAGGGCCGCCGTTCACGATGCGGATGGGCGAGTGACGCTCGATCGGATTCACCTCGCTGGACTGGCTGAAACTCTCGAACGCATCGCGGCGAACGGGCCGGCCGAAATGCATACGGGTGAAACTGCTCGTGCGATCGCCCGCGATGTGCAGAACAGGGGAGGGCTGCTCAGTCTCGTCGATCTGAGCGCCTACCAACCCGTGGTTCGACCGGCACTTCCAATCGACGTAGGTGACTGGGCGTTGGGTACAAACCCACCGCCGGCCGTTGGTGGGGCCGTCGTTGCGGCGATGATCTCGCTCATGGGGGACCACGGACTAGACGACCCGGCGCATATCATTTCGGTTCAGCGCAAAGTCCTGGCGCAGCGGCTCGACGTGTTTGACCACAGCGACGACCTAGAGCGTGACGTCGCCGAGTTCTTAGCGCTGGTCAAGGAAAAAGATCTCGCCATGCTTGAGTCCGGATCGACTGCCCACGTGTCGGCGGTTGACGAACTCGGCAACGCGTGTTCGGTCACGATCTCGTCAGGGTATGGCTCCGGGATGATCGCGCGCGACACCGGGATTTGGCTCAACAACTGTCTCGGCGAACAAGAACTCAACCCCTTGGGTCTGCACGGGGCGCCGCCGGGGACGCGGCTCTTGTCGAACATGGCGCCCACGGTTGGGCGACGAAATGATGGCGCGACTTTGGCTATCGGATCCCCAGGTGCCGATCGCATCACGACCGCAGTTTCACAAGTACTGGCGGGCCTCATCAACGACGATCTCACGCTCCAGGCAGCCGTCGACCATCCGCGGATCCACGTTCATCGGGCCAACCGTGCAGACGAAGTCATCAAGCGAGAGACTGATTTGACGATGTATTACGGGGGAGTCGGAGCTGTCATGTTGCATCCCGACGGCCAACTGGAGGCCGCCGCCGACCCTCGTCGTGAGGGCGCCGTCAGAGTCGTCGCTCAGGGCGCGCGCTGACGATCGCTTTAGTGCAGATGGCGAGCCGTGCGACTCGTGCCTATTGTTGTTCTCGTGACTTCGCCACTCGTGTCAAAGCCCGTGATCATTGCTCATCGGGGCGTCCCGGAAAAACATCTCGAACATAGCTGGAACTCCTATCGCGCCGGGATCGAACAGGGTGCCGATTACATCGAGCCAGACGTGCTTGCCACGAAAGACGGGCACTTGATTGTTCGCCACGAAAATGAGATCGGTCACACGACCGATATCGCTGAACGCCGTGAGTTCACCTCGCTGAAGACCACGAAAGTCGTTGACGGGGTGGAGTTGGAAGGGTGGTTTAGCGAAGATCTCACGCTCGATCAGATCAAGAGTCTGAAAACGCGGGAACGAATTCCCGAAATTCGCCCCCGCAACGCGAGCCTACGTGGAGACACGATTCTGACCTTCGATGAAGTGCTACAAATTCAGGCAGCAGAGAACAACGAACGTGGGCCAGACCAAGACCCCATCGGTGTGTACGTCGAGACGAAGCACCCGACCTACTTCGCGAACGCGGGCCTTGACTTGAACGACTTGCTGCTTGCGTCACTCGCACGCTTCAACCTCAATCGGGCAGACGCACCGATCATCATTCAGTCGATGGAGACTGCGAATCTTCGCCGATTCAGCCACACGACGGACCTGCCTCTCGTGCAGTTGTTGGAATGGTCTGGTGCACCGGCAGATTTCGTTGCCAACGCTGATCCGCGCACCTATAGGGATTTAGCTGAACCCGAGGGCCTGGATTTCATTGCCGAATACGCACACGGAGTTGGCGCCCACAAGAGGCATGTGATCGGGCGCGATCAGAAGCAACGGTGGACCGGCGAAACTCAATTCGTCGAGCATGCCCACGCGCGCGGATTGGCCGTTCACGTGTGGACGTTGCGGAGCGAAAACAAATTCCTACCCCGGAATCTGCGCCGGGGTAGGAAAGAGTTTCGCCACGGTGATGCTTTAGCCGAGCATCTGGCTTATTTCGATGCGGGTGTCGATGGGGTGTTTACCGACATCACGTCAACGGCGGTTGCGGCCCGGGGCCAGTGGATGGCCCGTCAGGCAGCGGCAAAATAGCCCACGCAACGATGTAGACGATGATCATGCTGCCGAAGCCGAACACGGTGAGCAAGACCGCAATGATCCGGATGATCGCGACATCTGCTCCGGTGTATTCGGCGACACCCGAACACACGCCACCGAGCATCGAGGCGTGACCGCGAGTGAGCCTGCGTGGTTCATTCATTTGATTCTCCTGTGCTCTTGGGTGAACGAAGCGTGGCAGCAATACCAAGCAAACCGCCGATGATGAGCACGGTTGGCAGGATGTAGTTCACGTTCAACGACCATGCTAGTTCGAAATCAATCAAGCCAGAGTAGTCAGCAAGCCAGATGCCACTGATGAGAGCAAAGATGATGCCGCCAATTGCTGCATCCCAACGAACTGCGTGTGTTGTCATTTCTGGATCACCAGGACCTCTCCGATACTTGTGGAAACATTGACGACTAGCGGGTCATCGCCGCTGGCGGCGTGATGGAATGAGTTGCCCAAACCACCAGTGGCGGTGGTCGGGGTGGGTTCGTCGTCGATGCGCAATCCTCTGGCTTGAACCTGACCGACGCCAACATTCGCGTTGACTTCGACATCGACATCGCGAGGCACGATCACCTCGGTCAAGCCGATGCCGTTGCTGATGTTGATCGTCTCGCCTTCGAGCAGCACCGAGGGGTCAATATCGCGCAAGTCGACGGTGAGGGACCCCATGCCATGCGACACGTCGTTGTCTAGTTGGTGCATTGTCAACGGCTGTACATGAGCATCGCCAACCGCGATCGAAGGAATCACTGTGGGCGTGAGCAGCATGACGCTCAACACTGTTCCAAGGGTGATCAGTGGGCCCGGCTTTCCCCAACGAATCCCAATTAGCGTGCCGAGCGCGGTAATCGCGAGCGCCACTGCGACATAGACCCGGTATTCAAGGTGAGTGGTCGTGATCGCATAGTAGGCGAGCAACCCGATGGCGATGGCGATCGTTGAGAGCGTCAAGAGGGTGAGTTTGAACCCGCCCGGTTCCACCGGCTTGGGGGCCGGTGGCACGTACGCCGACGCATTCGTCTGCCCAGCTGGCGTCGAATACACGGCTGATTGTTGGTGGGTGGCAGATGGCGTCCACGCGGGAGTCGGTTGAGATGCGCGTGGCTTCGGGTTTTTGCTTTCAGCGATGATCCAATAGATCAGTCCGGCCACAATCGCGGCAGTGGCGAGTGCCCACACTGCGCCGTTCGACCAGTTGCCGAACATCCAAGGACCGCTGCCGAGTGCGGCGAAAAATGCGATGATGCCGGCTGCGATCATGCCGAAGGTGCGGACCTGAACGTCGTTGGTGGCTTTGAACTCTTTGCCGACACCCCCGATGTCGCTGCCTTCTTCCGGGATGAACATCCAGGCCGCGATGTAGAGAATTATGCCGGCGCCGCCAACGAATGAAGCCATCACGAACGCAACGCGGAACAGTAGCGGGTCGATTCCGGTCTCACGTCCCAGTCCGCCACACACGCCACCGATCATCTGGTTCCCCTTGCTGCGTCGCAAGCGAGCCAAAAACGGTTCGGGTTGTACGGGCTGTTCGGGCCCGGGTGGTTGGTTACCTTGCGAATCCGAAACAGTCGGCGAAGGTTCTTCGTTTGCCGGCACTTCCGGCTCTGGGGTGGGGTTATTTCCGTCCATACCTGAAGCATCTCGCGGCCAGGGAGGTCTCAACAATTGGGAATGACCCTGAACGATCCCTGAACCACCCCGACAGAGTTGCTCCGGGACTCAGGTTGATGCCTAATAGCGCAGAAGGGCGCCGCCATGTGACGATTCATAGGTGGACGTCATTGAGCCTGAACCTCGCCGCGCTACCCGGCCGGCAGAAGGTGTCGTGCTTGCGGGCGTCTGTGCTGGCATTGCCGAGCATCTCTCAATCCCCGTTTTGTGGGTGCGAGTTGTGTTCGCGTTGGGGATTCTCCTCAACGGGGTGACAGTCATCGCCTACGCCATTTTATGGCGATTCATGCCGCTCGCGACTCCCACAGGGCAATACCAGGCTTCATCTGAACGACGCCGCAACGACCTGATCCAAACGGCTGCCATTGGGTCGGTGTTGGCTGGTGTTGCGATCTTCTTGGTCGCCAACGGAACGCTCGACGTGTCCGGATACACCGTTCCCGTCGCTCTCTTGGTGGGGGGAATCGCGGTGGTCTGGCGGCTCGTTGACGACGCCACCATGAATTCTTGGATGACTCGAACGTCGGGCCCCGGATTCTTAGTCCGGCTCGCCATCGGACTGGGATTGGTCGGGCTGGCCATCGTTTCTGTTGTCACTTTTGAGCGCGGGTTTCGTGGCATCCTCGAAATCGGCGCGGCCTTCCTGATCGCGTTTCTCGGCGGCGTGCTCCTCATCGGGCCGTGGGCGATGAAGTTGAGAAGCGACTTAGTAGCCGAGCGGATTTCGCGAGCGCGCATTCAAGAGCGGGCCGATGTCGCCGACCACCTACACGACTCAGTGCTGCAGACTCTCGCGCTGCTGCAAAAGAACGCACACGATCCCGCCTATGTGGTGACCGCAGCGCGACGCCAAGAACGAGAATTGAGATCGTGGCTGCTCGGTCAGGAAGCCGACTCAGGGTCGTCGTTTGGGGCAGCGATCAGAAGCGCGGCAGCAGAAGTCGAAGACACGTATCACGTGTCTGTCGAGGTGGTCCTCGTTGGCGATGCCGCCATGAACGATGTGCTGACAACGATCGTGGCGGCCGCTCGTGAAGCGCTCGTCAATGCAGCGAAGCATTCGCAAGCTTTAACGATCGACGTGTTTGCCGAACTTCAGCCCACCCGGATTGACGTCTTTGTACGTGACCGAGGGCAGGGGTTCGACCCAGAAAAGGTCGACGCGAGCCGTCGCGGGATTGACGAATCGATTAAGGCCAGAATGAAGAGGCACGGTGGTGAAGCGTCAATCCAGACCGCCATCGGTGAAGGTACCGAAGTGCATTTGTCCTGGAGCAACGAGACAAGGGAGGAAGCATGACGAATACGAGTGTCGTCATCGTGGATGATCACGCGATGTTTCGTGCAGGAGTTCGAGCGGAAATCGAGGGTCGTGTTTCGATCGTCGGAGAAGCGGGCGACGTCGAAGACGCTGTGGCAGTGATCAACGAAACTCATCCCGACGTCGTCCTCTTGGACGTACACATGCCCGGTGGTGGTGGGGTTGAGGTGATTCGCAAGTCTCAGGCCGGACCACATTTCCTTGCGCTTTCAGTGAGCGACGCCGCAGACGATGTCATTGCGATTATCCGTGCCGGCGCCCGCGGGTATGTCACGAAAAATATCGAGTCCGATGCGCTCTGCGATGCGATTGAACGGGTGGCCGGCGGTGATGCCGTGTTTAGCCCTCGGCTGGCAGGCTTCGTTCTCGACGCGTTCGCTGGGCGCATGGATGCGCCGGTCGTCGATGAAGAACTTGATTCGTTGAGTGAGCGCGAACAAGAAGTCATGCGGCTCATTGCTCGCGGATATGCCTACAAGGAAGTCGCCAAAGAACTTTTCATTTCCGTCAAGACGGTTGAAAGCCATGTTTCGAGCGTCTTGCGGAAACTGCAATTGTCGAACCGGTACGAACTGGCTCGCTGGGCCAGCGACCGCAGACTCATCTAGTTGTGCGCATTGAGCCGGTTGTCAGTTCTGGCGGGTAGTCTTGGCTGGCAATGAATCAACCCTTTCCAATTCCCGGTTTGCCCATCCCCGGTTTGCCCGTCCCCGGTTTGCCCACGCCAGAGCGCGTCCACGCGCACGCTCATGCTGACGTCAGCCATTTGCTTGACGGGCTCAACGACGCTCAACTTACGGCGGTGACCCATGTGGGCGGGCCTGCGTTGGTGGTGGCCGGTGCGGGATCAGGTAAGACTCGTGTGCTGACCCGGCGTATTGCCTGGTTGATTGGCGCTCAAGGCGCGCACCCGGGGTCAATTCTTGCGATTACCTTCACGAATAAGAGCGCGGCTGAAATGCGCGAACGCGTGGAGGCGCTCGTGGGCCCGCGGGCAAAGTCCATGTGGGTGGCGACGTTCCACTCGGCGTGTGTTCGGATTTTGCGTCGGGAAGCTGATCGTTTCGGGTTTACCCAATCGTTTTCGATCTACGACACGACCGATAGCCGCCGACTCATGACTGCCGTCGTGAAGGATCTCGACATCGAAGGGCAACAGTTCACGCCGCGGGCTTTGTTGTCGGCGGTCTCGCGGCTCAAAGATCAACTCATCGATCATGAAGAAGCCGCTCGGATGGCATCGAACCGGTCAGAACAGGTGCATGCCGAAGCGTATGCGGCCTATCAACAGCGTTTGCGCGCAGCAAACGCGATGGATTTTGACGATCTGATCATGAACACGGTGCACCTTTTTCAAGCCTGGCCCGAAGTGCGAGAGTTCTATCGGCGTCGCTTTCAGCATGTGTTGGTAGATGAATACCAAGACACGAACCACGCACAGTATTCGCTCATTCGTGAGTTGTGTGGCGAGACCGCTGATCTGATGGTCGTTGGCGATTCGGACCAATCGATCTATGCCTTCCGCGGGGCCGATATTCGAAACATCATCGAGTTCGAATCTGATTTCCCGAACGCAACCACCATTCTTTTAGAGCAGAACTATCGCTCGACGCAAAACATTTTGACGGCGGCGAATTCGGTCATCAGTCGCAACGCTGATAGGCGACCAAAGAACCTGTGGTCGGCGGCTGGTGAAGGTGAACCGATTATCGGGTTCGTTGGCGAAAGTGAACGCGACGAAGCACAATTCGTTGCTGATGAGATCGATAGTTTGACCGATCGTGGACTCGCCGACGCCCGTGACGTGGCCGTCTTTTATCGCACGAATGCCCAGAGTCGTGTTTTTGAAGAAGTGTTCATTCGTGTTGGTTTGCCGTACAAGGTTGTCGGGGGAGTGCGGTTTTACGAACGAGCCGAGATCAAAGACGCACTCGCTTATTTGAGAGTGTTAGTGAATCCGAGAGATGCCGTCTCGGTGCGTCGCATCGTCAACCAGCCCAAGCGCGGAATCGGTGATCGAGCGCAGGCCGAAGTTCAGCGCTTCGCCGACCGCAACGGGGTGTCCTTTTATGCGGCGCTTTTGCGGGTGGATGAGATTCATGAACTCGCTGCTCGTTCGGCTAACGCGATCAAAGGGTTCACCACCTTCATGGAGGAACTGCGGGCACTGGCCGAGTCGGGCGCGGGCGTCGACACGGTGCTTGAATCCGCGCTCGTTTCGAGTGGTTTCCTCGAGGTGCTCGAAAGCAGTGAAGATCCACAAGACGAGACTCGCGTCGAAAACCTTGCCGAGCTCGTCGCCGTGACACGCGAGTTTGTGGCGCAAGCGGCCACGATTGACGAAGGCGAGGATGCCGAACCTCAAGGCGAAGAATCGGTTGCTTCCGACAGCGACCTTGACCCTGCTTCTGTTGATGACGAGTTTGTCGATGAACCCGAGTTTGAGCCGGGGTCAGTTCACGCGTTTTTGTCGAGTATCTCGCTCGTTGCGGACGCTGATTCCATCCCAGACGACGATGAGGGTGTCGTCACCCTGATGACCCTCCACACGGCGAAGGGTCTGGAATTTCCTGTTGTTTTTCTGACCGGCATGGAAGACGGCACGTTCCCGCACCAGCGGTCCATGTTTAGCGAGAGTGAGCTTCAAGAAGAACGACGACTCGCCTACGTGGGCTTCACGCGTGCGCGCGAACGGCTCTATCTCACTCGGGCCAGTTCGCGTTCGATGTGGGGGCAGAGCGCCTATTCGCCGGCCTCGCGCTTCCTCGACGAACTCGGCGAAGCGACAATCGAATGGCGTAACACCGAAGCGCCAAAGAAGTTCACCTCGTCGCCTTCTCGACCTAGCCAGGAATTTAAATCACGGTCAGTCGCGGCGCACGTGGAACGCACCGGAACGATGTCCTACGACTTTTCACCCGGAGATCGCGTCACGCACGACAGTTTCGGGCTCGGCACCATCGTGGCGCTTGAAGCAAACGGAGACAAGTCTGTTGCGAGTGTGGACTTCGGTTCGGCGGGCGTTAAGCGCCTGCTGCTGCGCTACGCCCGCCTCACCAAACTCTGAGCCAAACTCGTCATTCAGCGGCCGATCGGCACGCCCTTGTTGAGTCTCGATTGCGAGGCGTGGGTGGTTTGAATTGCGAACGGCGTCAGCCCATCCATGCCGAGGCTGCGCAGGGACTCAGCCATCGGGTGCGTGCCGCTGCCCACCTTGAGACGAACTTTTCCGCCCGCATACGTGGTGCTTGGTCCGCGACCATTGACGGTCACTCGCAACATCTGACCCTCATGTGGTGAATACAACATCACGGGGATCTGGGGGGACGGAACACCGAGCCCAACTCGACCAAACAAGGTCATGATCGGTTCGCCGCCGTCGGGGTCGTCAACCGAGACATCGATCATGCGTCCGTGATGATCGACCTTGATTGGGGTGACGAATTTCGGCAGACCTCAAATGTCGCGGCCGGCGGCGTTCGCGGCGGCCGTGGTGACAGGCAGGTGAATCACTCGGAAGCCCAGATCGCGTGAGCGGCTTTCTTCGCTTTGCAATCCCTGCAGCCAGCGTTCGCCAGGCTTGGCGTTGACGGGAACTGTGGGGATCGCCAATCCGACTTCGCCGTAGTCGCCAACCGTGCTGTTGCGGTACTGGTAGTTGGCCAGAGCCACGAGAGTTTTTCCCTTGTGGTTCATGGCTGTGCGCAGTTCTGCATCGGGAAGGTTCGCGGCCGCCGCTCGAATCAAATATGACCACTGGTCACATATTGATGTGACGCTAGCCACACTGGGGGGCATGCGCAAGCTAGGGAAGAATCGGGAACCGAGACGTGCCTATTTTGAAGGAGCGCTGAACGGTTTGCTCAGGTTGCGCCGAACGAGCGACGGAACACGTCCGAAAACTGGACGTAAACCTGTTTGCGTGATTCGAAATCCTTGTGATCGAGACCAAAAATCGGGTCGAGGCCAGGAGTGTG
>SSHC01000067.1 GCA_008017265.1 Aeromicrobium sp. | reverse complement strand
GACGTAGGCGGCGCGATCTCGCCGTTCAACGCCTGGCTGATCAGCCGCGGCTCGGTCACCCTGCCGCTGCGTCTCGCCCAACATCTCGCCACCGCACCCCTCGTGGCCGAATTCCTCGAAGCCGACCCGCGCATCGCCTACGTCGCCTACCCAGGCCTCGCCTCCCACCCACAACACGAACTCGCGAAACGCCAATTCGGTGACCGCGGCTACGGTGCCATGATGGCGTTCGCCGTCGAAGGCGACTCCGACACCCAAAACCGGTTCGTCGCCAACCTGAAACTCATCACATCGGCCGTCTCGCTCGGACACGACGAATCACTCATCGTGCACGTAGGCCCGAACGGCCCCCGCGTTGCTGCCTACCCCGCATCGTTCAAGAAGTACGGCCACCTGCGGTTCTCGATCGGGCTCGAAGACCCCGCCGACCTCATCGCCGATCTACAAGCCGCCCTCGACGAAACCTTCGGCCCGCGCGCCTGATCGCCCTATCGCGTCCGGCGTATCGTGACGATATGGATCTGAACCTCGCAGGCAAAACGTTCATCATCACCGGCGCAAGCCGAGGCCTGGGTTATGCCACCGCCGAAGCTCTCGTCGCCGATGGCGCGAACGTGGTGATCTCTGGGCGCGGTGCTGACACGATCGAGGCCGCTGCCCGAGTGCTCGGAACCAACGCCACCGCAGTCACAGCCGACAACGCCGACCCTGCCACCGCCCAGAAACTCGTCGACACCGCGCACGCCACCTACGGCGCAGTGCACGGGGCACTCATCAGCGTGGGTGGTCCACCCGCCGGCCCCGCGCTCAACGCAACTGACGAACAATGGCGCAGCGCCTTCGAATCAGTGTTCCTCGGTGCCACCCGCATTGCCACCACCACCGCCAACGCCATCAAAGGCCCCGGCTCGATCGTGTTCGTGCTGTCCACATCCGTAGCTCAACCCATCGCCGGCCTAGCAATCTCAAACGGACTACGCCCCGGTCTCGCGATGGTCGCCAAAACACTCGCCGACGAACTCGGTCCACGAAACATCCGCGTCAACGGACTCATGCCCGGCAGGCTCGACACCGACCGAGTCCGCGAACTCGACGCACGCGCCCAAGACCCAGCCCAGGCCCGCTCCCGCCACGAAGCGACCATCCCGCTCGGGCGTTATGGCATGCCTGAAGAGTTCGGGAAGGTGGCAGCGTTCTTGCTGTCTGATGCGGCGAGTTACATCACTGGTGCGATGCTGCCTGTAGACGGCGGACTAGCCCGACGGCTCTGAGTCAAAGACTGAACCAGTCGGGGTCTAGAAAGAAACGGACTAAAGAATCAAACGGATGCCGCCGCGTCAAGACGCGGCTGGGTCATCGTATTCTTTCGCCAAATCGGCATACTGCTCCGGGATTTCTCCGTCGGAGTCTCCATGTAGTTCTCGCTGTAGATCGTCAAAATTCGTATCAAACGAACGGTACTTGAGATCACGCGCAACTTTAGCTTGCTTAGCTTTCGCACGGCCGCGGCCCATCAGGCTCGACCCCCTCGCACAGAAAATGGTGTATATGTCGTGATCCCTAGGTTACCCAAAGATGCCAAGAATGTCCGAACCGACCCCAAAATTACTGTGCACAAAGTGCAAAAAGGCCGAAAAATCAAACCAAAGTGACACTACCGGGCGCGCCGTGCACGCCAGCAGCGGCCGCTTCGCCTGCAATCCACGCGTCAACAGAGTGCTCGCTCAGCACCCTCACAGCCTCGTCGGCAGCGTCTGCAGCAACAACCGCCACCATGCCGACACCCATGTTGAGCGCTTGGCCCAAGTCTTCGGCCGACACGCCACCCAACTCGCCCACGAGCGAGAAAACTGGCGCTGGCGTCCACGTGCTTTGGTCGATACGCACCGACACCGAGTCAGGCAAGACGCGTTCGAGGTTCGCGGCCAAACCGCCACCAGTGATGTGCGACATCGCGTGAACTTCAACGCGATCAGCCAAATCCAGGCACGGCTTCGTGTACAAACGCGTGGGCGTCAACAACTCTTCGCCAAGGGTGCGACCGAACTCGGGAACGTCACGATCAAGTTCCCAGCCGGCAATATCGAAGAACACCTTGCGTACGAGTGAATAGCCGTTTGAATGCAGACCAGACGACGCCATCGCGACGATCACGTCGCCTGGCTTCACGAGGTCAGCACCCAGCACCTTGTCCGCCTCAACAACGCCGGTCGTCGAGCCAGCGATGTCATACTCGTCAACACCCAACAAACCGGGATGCTCGGCCGTCTCGCCGCCCAATAGCGCCGTGCCCGACTCGGCACACGCCATCGCGATGCCCTTGACGATGTCGGCGATGCGCTCGGGAACCACCTTGCCGCAAGCGATGTAGTCGGTCATGAATAGCGGCTCAGCACCACACACCACGAGATCGTCGACCAACATGCCGACGAGATCGAAACCGATCGTGTCGTGTTTGTCCATCCGCTGCGCGATCTGCACTTTCGTACCAACGCCGTCGGCTGAGGTGGCCAATAAAGGTCGCGAATAGTTCTTCAACGCCGAAGCATCGAACAGGCCGGCGAACCCACCGATACCGCCAACAACTTCAGGACGGGAAGCCTTCGCCACCCACTCCTTCCTCAACTCGACAGCGCGGTCACCTTCAGCGATCGACACGCCAGCGGAAGCATAAGAAGTCACGGATTCACCCTCACGGTCAGCATTTCGTTGGAGTTTTCAAGCAAGTTCTTGCCAATGTGTTCGTCGTTCTCCGGCAACGCCACCGGATAGTTGCCGTCAAAACAGGCCTTGCACAAGTTGTCGCTCGGCACCTTCGTGGCTTCAACCAACTCGTCGAGATCGACGTAGGCCAAGGAGTCGGCCCCAATCGAACGACAAATCTCCTCGACGCCAATACCGTTGGCGATCAATTCGGCCCGCGAAGCGAAATCGATGCCGTAGAAGCACGGCCACTTGACCGGCGGACTCGAGATGCGCACATGCACTTCAGCCGCACCGAACTCGCGCAACATCCGCACCAAGGCGCGTTGCGTGTTGCCGCGCACGATCGAATCATCAACAACCACGAGCTTCTTGCCCGCGATCACGTCACGCAGGGGGTTCAACTTCAACCGGATACCCAACTGGCGGATCGTTTGCGAAGGCTGAATGAACGTACGCCCCACATACGAGTTCTTCACCAAGCCGTGACCGAACGGAATCCCGCTTGCTTCGGCGTAACCGATCGCAGCCGGCGTGCCCGACTCGGGCACAGGGATCACCAGATCTGCATCGACTGGCGCCGACTTCGCGAGGCGGCGGCCGATCTCGGCGCGCACGCTGAACACGCGCTGGTCGTTGATCGTGGTGTCAGGGCGCGCGAGATACACGTACTCGAAAATGCAACCCTTAGGCTCGGCCGGCGCGAAACGCGACGAACGCAAACCGTTTTCGTCAACCGCGACGAACTCGCCGGGTTCAATCTCGCGTACATACGAGGCACCGACGATGTCGAGGGCAGCCGTTTCGCTGGCGATAACCCAACCGCGTTCGAGACGACCCAACACGAGCGGGCGAATGCCCTGCGGATCGCGCGCCGCATACAGAGTGTGTTCGTCCATGAAGACGAGAGAGAACGCGCCCTTGAGTGTCGGCAGCACTTTCATTGCCGACTCTTCAACCGTCAATTCGGAGTAGGACGCCAACAGCGAAGCCATGACAGCAGTGTCCGAACTGGCGCTTTCCTTTTTCGAGTTCTTGCTCCGATCGCCCACTCGTTCAACGAGCGTTTCGTAGAGAGCGCGCGTGTTCGTGAGGTTGCCGTTGTGGGCGAGGGCGACGGCGCCTTGGTTGGTCGGCCGGAACGTCGGTTGTGCGTTCTGCCAGGTTGACGCGCCGGTTGTGGAGTAGCGCGTGTGCCCTACCGCCAGTGAGCCGTGCAGTGAATCGAGTGTCGACTCGTCAAAAACTTGCGAGACGAGGCCCATGTCTTTGTAGACGAGGATTTGTTCGTTATCGCTGACCGCAATTCCGGCGGATTCTTGACCTCGATGCTGCAAAGCAAAGAGTCCGAAATAGGTCAGTTTGGCAACTTCTTCACCTGGCGCCCAGACACCGAATACGCCACAAGCATCTTGTGGTCCACGATCCTGAGGATCGATGTCATGGGTAAGGCGACCGTCTCCGCGAGGCACCTGACTAGTCTACGTTCCCGAGTCGGCTTGGGTCGAATCCGCACCCGAAAAGCAACGGAACTCACGTGGCGGATGTGACGCGTTATACCGCCTCAGCCACAAGCGGGAACAAGTGCGAAAGGTCAGAACGCTCGCCAGAAACGCTCATCGGCGCTTCACCCCACGTAACGGCACCTCGTGCAAGGGCAATCCATGTGGCGGCGTCCATTTCGATGACCGCCGGCGGCGTCCCTCGCCGATGCGTTGAGCCGCTCACCACTTGAACTGCGGCAAACGGCGGGATGCGCACTTCGACACTGTTGCCGGGCGCCTTCTCGACCAACAACTCGAGCAAATGCCACGTGGCTGCTTTGAGGTCGGCGCGGTCTGTTCCGCCCGCGTCAAGCCGCGCACACACTGCCGCCCATTGGCCCGGATCGAGTCGTCGGCTACGAGCCATCAGTTTCCAACCGCAGCGTCCCGTACCGCGGGCGTGGCGAAATGGCGCGGTTCTGCCCAGCGGCCCAGTCGCTTGTCGAAACTGCTTGCACATCGTTGGGGTCGCGGCCTTCAGACTCGAACACTTCGCGTGCGATCTGCCACCAGGTCGTTACCGGGCCAGTGCCGGTGATGTGCACGATGCCGTACGGGGCGTTGTTCTCAAGAAGATCCACGATTCCTTGAGCCAGATCTCTGGCGGGCGTCAGGCGACCAAACTGATCATCAACGACCGACGGCGAAACTCCGTCACGCGCGAGTTTGCGCATCGTGTCGATGAAATTCTTGCCGTCCCCAACCACCCAACTCGTGCGCACGATGTAGTGTCGCGGCACCGTCGCAAGCACCGCTTCCGTAGCGGCCTTCGTTTGCCCGTAGACGCCCAACGGCGAGACGAGTTCGTCAACGCCGTGCTCGACTTCGGTGCCGTCGAAAACGTAATCACTCGAAACACCAACGAGAGTGAACCGATGCCGGATTGCTTGCTTCGCCAACGCGACCGTACCGCCCACGTTGATCGCCCACGAGCGTCGCCGACCATCGGGAGTTTCAGCGCCGTCCACATCGGTATCGGCAGCAGCGTTGATAACGACACCAACACCCGTCCAGTCGAAGTTCTCGACCGTCTCGGGTCGCAAGAAATCGACCACATCATGGTCGTAAAACTCGGCATTCGGCAGGATCCCAGCGAGCGCCCTACCCAACTGGCCGTTCGCGCCCAACACAATCGTGCGGCGGGGCGGCATCGGTACTACCTCAGCCAGCGGCGGATGACCCTTGTCTTTTTCAGACATCTGCGTCACCGGCAACGGCCACGGAATCTCCAGCGATTCGTCGAGCAGGCTCACGTTTACGTAGTGCGCATCCGCGCGCCAATGGTCGTTCACGAGATAGCTGTAGGTCGTGTTCTCTTCAAGGGTTTGGTACGAGTTCGCGACCCCGCGAGGCACGAACACGGCAACCGACGAGTCGATCTCGATCCAGAAGGTCGTGCCGAAACCGTCACCGGGACGCAAATCGACCCAGGCCGCAAAGACTCTGCCGGTCACCACTGAAACGAACTTGTCCCACGGCTCAGCATGTAGCCCCCGGATGGTGCCGGCAGTTTCGTTAAACGACACGTTGTGTTGCACCGGCCCGAAGTCAGGCAGACCCGCCTCGACCATGCGCGTGCGTTGCCAGTTCTCTTTGAACCAGCCACGGCTGTCTCCGTGAACGTCCAGATGAACGACTTTCATTCCCGCGATTGGGGCGTCCTCTACGCGCATCGTCACTGCCCCTGAGCCGTATAGGCGGCCTCGGTTGCGGCCTTGGCTGGACGCCACCAGTCCTCGTGCGCGCGGTACCAATCGATGACCCCGTCAAGTGCCGCGTCAAAGTCTTGATGCTGGGGCTGCCAGCCAAGTTCGGTGCGTAGTTTCGTCCAGTCAATCGCGTATCGCAGATCGTGTCCCGGGCGGTCGGCCACGTGGTCGAAATCGTCAGCCGGACGGCCGAACTTGGTCAAAATACGTTCGATCACTTGGCGATTGTTTTGTTCACCGTCGGCACCGATCAGATATGTTTCGCCGATCGAGCCACGTTCGATGATGGCCAACACCGCTGAAGAGTGGTCTTCGGCGTGAATCCAGTCCCGAACTTGATGGCCCTCGCCATACAAGCGTGGACGAACCCCGTCGATCAGGCCGGTGATTTGCCGCGGAATGAACTTCTCGACGTGCTGCCACGGCCCATAGTTGTTGGAACAGTTCGAGATGGTGGCTTGGATGCCGAACGACCGCACCCACGCCCGCACGAGCAAGTCAGAACCGGCCTTCGTGGACGAATAGGGGCTCGATGGTTGGTAGGGCGTCGATTCAGTGAAGCGT
>SSHC01000029.1 GCA_008017265.1 Aeromicrobium sp. | reverse complement strand
TGGGGCGAAGTTGACCATCACTTGCACGGAAACGCAAAGCCTGGGCCTTACGACTAATCAACAAGACGTCATCGTCGGCCGAAGCAAGTTCAGCACCGATCAGTTCATCGTCTTCTTCCCTGAAGTTGATCGCGATGATTCCTGACTGGCGTGGGCTGTTGTAGTCAGCCAAGTTCGTCTTCTTGACGCGTCCGGCCTTCGTCGCCAGGATCAAGTACGGTTCCTGCTCGTAGTTTCGTATCGCCAAAACCTGAGCGATACTTTCGTCTGGCTGGAAACTCAACAAGCCGGCGACGTGGCCACCGCGCGCATCACGTCCACCTTCGGGCAAGTGATACGCCTTGGCCCGGTACACGCGTCCTGCTGTTGTGAAGAACAAGATCCAATGGTGACTCGTCGTCGAAAAGACATGCTCGATCGAATCGTCGCCACGCAGCGAAGCCCCGCGGACGCCCTTGCCGCCGCGGTTCTGCACGCGGTACAAGTCGGTCTTGGTGCGCTTAGCGTAACCACCCTTGGTAATAGTGACGACGACGTCTTCGTCAGGGATCAGATCTTCATCGGACAAATCGCCATCTGAGGCAATCAAGATCGACCGGCGATCTTCACCATACTTTTCAACAATTTCGTTGAGTTCTTCACTGACAATTTGGCGTTGACGTTCTTCGCTCGCCAAGATCGCAAGGTATTCGGCGATTTCGAGTTCAATTTCCGCAAGCTCGTCAATAATCTTCTGACGTTCCAGCGCAGCCAAACGGCGCAACTGCATATTGAGAATTGCTTGCGCTTGAATCTCGTCGATTTCGAGCAGTTTGATCAAACCGTCGCGTGCTTCTTCTACGGTGGGGCTGCGACGAATCAAAGCAATGACGTCATCGAGTTGATCGAGTGCCTTCACCAAACCGCGCAAGATGTGCGCGCGCTTCTCAGCCTCACGCAACCGGAACTCGGTGCGACGACGGATTACTTCAATTTGGTGCTTGATCCAGTTTGAAATGAACCCATCAAGAGTGAGTGTGCGCGGCACATCATCAACGAGTGCCAACATGTTGGCACTGAAGTTGCATTGCAGATCCGTGTGCTTGAACAAGTTGTTCAAAACAACGCGAGCGACCGCGTCTCGACGAACCACGATCACAATACGGCGACCTACACGCGAGCTGGTTTCGTCGCGCATATCCGAAATACCTTGAATACGACCGCTATTGACCAAGTCAGCAATCTTCTTCATCAGCGAATCTGGATTCACTTGGTACGGAAGTTCGGTTACTACCAGTTGAATGCGACCCTTAGTGTCTTCCTCGATATTGACCACGGCGCGCATCGTGACCGAACCTCGCCCGGTGCGGTACATATCTTCGATGCCACTCGTGCCGACGATCAGTCCCGATGTAGGGAAATCGGGGCCTTTGACACGTTCGATGAGTGCCTCAAGAAGTTCCGACTTCGACGCATTCGGATTGGCCAACGCCCACTGGACGCCATCGGCAACTTCGCGCAGGTTGTGTGGCGGAATGTTTGTCGCCATACCGACCGCGATACCTGCTGAACCATTGACCAGGAGGTTCGGCATACGGGAGGGCAAAACAGTTGGTTCTTGCGAACGGCCATCGTAGTTCGGCTTGAAATCGACGGTCTCTTGTTCGATATCACGAACCATCTCCATGGCAACCGGCGCCAAGCGACATTCGGTGTATCGCATTGCGGCCGCTTGATCGTCACCTGGCGAGCCGAAGTTTCCTTGACCCGTGATCATCGGGACGCGCATGACCCATGGCTGCGCCAGCCGGACCAAAGTGTCATAAATCGCCGTGTCACCGTGTGGGTGGTATTGACCCATCACGTCACCGACAATGCGGCTGCACTTGCTGAAGCCACGGTCGGGGCGGTACCCGCCGTCGTACATCGCATACAGAACACGACGGTGAACTGGCTTCAAACCATCTCGCACATCAGGCAACGCGCGCGAAACGATCACGCTGATCGCATAGTCGATATACGAACGTTGCATCTCGTGTTGCAACTAGACGGGTTCGATCCGGTCGGATTCCATTGGGGTTTCAGTCATCTCTTCGCTTTCAGAAAGTCGATTCGCGGGCCGTTGTCAGGGTTAAATGTCCAGGAATCGAACATCTTTGGCGTTTCGTTGAATAAACGAACGCCGCTGTTCAACGTCCTCACCCATGAGGATCATGAAAATTTCGTCTGCAATTGCTGCGTCTTCGAGTTGAACTTGGCGAAGCAATCGACGATCTGGATCCATGGTGGTTTCCCACAATTCCGAATCGTTCATTTCACCAAGACCCTTGTACCGCTGGATTGGTGCCTCTTTTGGAAGTCGACGTCCGGCTTCGGTACCTGCCTCAAGCAACGCATCCCGTTCGCGATCTGAATAGGCGAGTTCGTGCGGCCCATTCGACCACTTGATGCGATACAACGGTGGCTGCGCCAAATAAACATGGCCCGCATCGATAAGTGGCTTCATGAAACGGAACAGCAACGTCAAAAGCAATGTGGTGATGTGTTGGCCATCAACGTCAGCATCAGCCATCAACACGATCTTGTGATAGCGAAGTTTTTCGATATCGAAATCATCGTGAACACCGGTACCGAGCGCACTGATGATGGCTTGAACTTCGGTGTTCTGCAGGATTTTGTCAATCCGTGCTTTCTCAACGTTAAGAATTTTTCCACGCAATGGCAGGATCGCTTGCGTACGTGGTTCACGGCCACCCTTGGCTGAACCGCCAGCCGAGTTGCCCTCCACGATGAAGATCTCGCATTCTTCAGGTTCGGTACTGGAACAATCCGACAACTTTCCTGGAAGCCCGCCGCCGCCGAGGAATCCCTTGCGATTACGTGCAAGATCCCGTGCTTTACGCGCAGCCATACGAGCAGCGGCCGCATCGATCGATTTACGAACGATGTTTTTACCTTCGTTCGGATTGCGTTCAAACCACGCTGCGAGTTCGTCGTTAAGGATTTGTTGAACAAAGCCCTTCGCTTCGGTGTTACCAAGCTTGGTTTTTGTTTGACCCTCGAATTGAGGTTCTTCCAACTTGACCGAAATGATCGCCGTCAGACCTTCGCGAATGTCATCGCCGGTGAGTCGATCTTCTTTCTTCTTGATCAAGTTGTTCGTTTCGGCGAAACGATTCACGGTGGTCGTGAGAGCAGCACGGAAACCTTCTTCGTGCGTTCCACCCTCGTGCGTGTTGATGGTGTTTGCGAAGGTGTGCACCGATTCACTGAATCCCATATTCCACTGCATCGCCATCTCGAGCGATAGTCCGCTTTCAGTATCTTCACGATCGAAACTGATGATTTCAGAATGGATCGGTGTGCGGCTGCCGACGTTGATGTGCTTGACGTAATCGACTAGCCCGTCGTCGTAACGGAACGTCACTTCGTGCTCAAGCGCGTCGACATCTTTTTCGTCTTCTGTCTCCACGAGATTGCGTTCATCACGCAAGGTGATTTGGAGCCCTTTATTGAGGAACGCCATTTCTCTAAAGCGAGTCTTGAGTGTCTCGTAGTCGTACTCAGTCGTTTCGAAAATTTCGTCACTCGCGTAGAAGGTGACGGTGGTGCCAGTTTCTTCGGTCGCGTCACCTTTGGCCAGCGGCCCATCTGGTTCACCGTAGGTAAACGATTGAGTCCAGATGAATCCATCCCGCTTGACTTCCACGAAGAGCTTCGTGGACAGTGCGTTGACTACCGAAACACCGACACCGTGCAAACCGCCAGAAACCTTGTATCCGCCGCCGCCGAATTTGCCGCCGGCATGCAAGGAGGTGAGGACGAGCGTAACGGCAGGGATCTTTTCGACCGGGTGTTCGTCGACTGGAATTCCGCGACCATCGTCGACCACGCGCACACCACCGTCGTCTTGCAATACGACGACAATTTCACTCGCGTATCCCGCGAGGGCTTCATCGACCGAGTTATCCACAACTTCATACACACAGTGGTGGAGACCGCGCTCACCGGTTGATCCGATATACATGCCCGGACGCTTACGGACAGCTTCCAGGCCCTCAAGGACCTGAATATTGCTTGCGTCGTATGAAGTGGGGTTCTCTGGCTCAACAGTCACTTGTTCATTGTACGGGCCTAATTCACGCCAATGGTGCGTTGTTGACAGTTATCTGGTTGCCATTTTGAATCTCTGTGGCTCATGAGACGAAAAATTTGCGCCTTTTGCGCCCCGAAAAGACCGACGACCGTAGGGATAGACAGGAATTCACAAACTAATTCGACTCTGTGTCAGTTTGGAAGTTCGGGGGAGTCGACACATTTCGTATCGATAGTTGGTGCAAAGTTACTCCGTGAGTTATACCAAATCGCTCTTCTTTTCGATTGTGGTCAGGACTCTGGGATTTGCGTTCTCGCTCGGTTCGCTGTATCTCATCGTTCGGTTCGCAATTCAAGACCCGCGCGGCCAACGCATTGATCAGTTGGGAATGCTCGCTGTCCAAGAAAACCTTGATGCTTCGCTTTCGGTATTGAGTTCTCTGGGATACCTCGCGATTGGTATCGCCGGTCTCTTACTCGCGTATTTCTGGAGTTTGCAGTTGATTCGCCGCTCCTGGATATCAGTTGGGACGGCCGTAATTCTTGTCCTCGGCGCAAATGTCGCGACTCAGTTCCTGAAAGCACTCGTGGTTTCGCGCCCAGATTTTGGGTGGGGATCTCATAACAGTTTGCCGAGTGGACATACCACCATGGCCGCTTCCTTTGCCGTCGCCGCAATCATGATCGCGCCCCAACGTACGAGAGGGTTTCTCGTATTTCTCAAGACCGTAGTCGTCTCCTTGGCCGGTGTTTCGACCATCATCGCTGGATGGCATCGACCCGCCGATGTCATTTCGGCGCTAGCCGTGACCGGAGTTTGGGCCACACTCGTGTCGTTGACTCACAAGCCTGTCTCTTCGCGCACGCGAGAGTTCATCGCAGCGAGCATTCTTGGTGGAACCACCGCGTTCATCTTGATTGTTTTCATCGATCTCGGTCTACCCAGCCCTGCCGGCGCCCTCGTAATTCTGACGTGTATCAGTTTGGTGGGGGCCACCATGGTTCTTTCGGCAAGACTGGCTGCCGATCAACCGTAGGTGTCTCGTGGCCCACGGCCCTTTACCGACCTCGGTCCGCTCTTCCATGACGGCGCTTGTGGTCCTTTGACGTCGATTCGCTGGACTTCACCATCACCCAAATGCTCGTTCAATCGGGCAACAATCCGTGGTGCCAGTAGTGTCAATTCTTTCGCCCATGCAGTCGAATCTGCCAGTACGTAGACAACTCCGTCAGCAAAATGCTCGACCTTCGTGTGCTGCGCGACCTGGTCTCCCACGATGAGAGGCCAGTCTGAAAACACCCGAGTTCCGGCTAACGCTTTCCCCCAACCTTGCTCTGAAATCAAGTCGTTGAGAACACCATTGATTGGAACAGCGTCTTCGCGAAGATCACGGCGTGATTCAATGCGGGGAGGGGGAGCCTGCTTCTTCTTCGGCGTGACTTTTCGTGCTTGTCCTCGATAGGCGTCCGCGAGTTCGCGCGCAAGGCGCAAGGCGTCCTCGTTGCTTTGCTCACTCATCGGCACTCACTAGACCATCGTTGACGACAAACCGAGTTCCTGACAAGACGTCGGGCACGTCTTCAGCAACGGCAGCAGTAATCAATACCTGCTCGGTATCGGCAACAAGTTCCGCTAGTTGTGATCTTCGACCCGAGTCGAGTTCAGCGAAAACATCGTCGAGGATCAGAATCGGATCGTCACCATCGCGACGCAGAAGTGCATGCGATGCCAATCGCAAAGCCAAAGCTAGCGACCACATTTCACCATGACTGGCATACCCTTTTGCCGGCATGTCTCCGATGCTGAGCACCATGTCGTCGCGGTGTGGCCCAACGAGAGTGACGCCCCGATCTAGTTCGGCAGATCGATGTGACTTTAAGGCGTTTCTCAATAGTTGAAAGATCTCGTCTGCATCGCGGCTTTCGCCGATGCCTTCGACGCTCGACTTGTAGACAGCTGTGACATCGCGGCGATGATTCGCTGCAAGTGCGGCAACATTCGCGTACGACTCGCTGAGGAAGGGCGCGAACTCGTCCAACAGATCGAGTCGCGCCGATATCAGTTGTGATCCTGCACGGGCCAAATGTTCATCCCAAATATCGAGCGTGTTTGTGTCAAACCCTGACCGGCCTCGAGCCGACTTCAGTAACGCATTTCGCTGTTTCAAGATGCGATCTACATCGGCGCGCGTTTGCGTCAATCTCGGTATCTGCATGACGACGAGTTGGTCTAAGAACCGGCGCCGATCGCTCGGGTCACCCTTGACGAGCACAAGGTCTTCTGGTGAAAACACAACCGTTTTCACAATGCCGACAAGATCTCGATTTCTTGTTAAGACGTTCTGATTAACTCGTACGCGATTCGCTTTGTGTGGATTAATCTCAATTTCGATCTGAAGTTCGCGGTCGTCTCTCTTGACGACGGTGCGAACGATTGCGCAGTCGGCACCCACGCGCACGAGTGGTGCATCGGCCGAAACGCGGTGCGAATCCATCCGGGCCAGATAGTCAATCGCTTCGACAAGGTTGGTTTTTCCTTGACCGTTTGAGCCAATAAAAACCGTTGACCCTTGTGTCAGCTCGATCGCAACGTTTCGGTGAGATCGAAAATCGACAAGGGTCAATTCGGAAACATGCATGTGTTTAGTTCTGCAAACGCACAGGCATGATCAAGTAGCGGAACGCACCATCTGGGTCAGCACCGATTTCTTTGACTCCCGCCATCGACGCGGCTTTGGTTTGTTGGGTGAACGAGAATTGCACCACGGGTTCGGTCATGACCGAGAGACCTTCGAGGAGGTAGCTCGGGTTGAATCCGATGGTGATGTCCGGCCCTTCAATGGTGGCCTCAAGAGTTTCTGATGCCTGCGCGTCATCGCCACTTCCGGCTTCGAGCGTCACCGAACCTTCGCTAAAGGTCAGACGAATAGGGGTATTTCGTTCGGCCACGAGAGCAACGCGCTTGACGGCGTCGCTAAATGCACCTGTAGTGACATGGGCTGTGGTTTCGGGTTGCGCCGCAAAAAGCTGACGTACCCGTGGGAATTCTCCCTCTAACAAACGCGTCGTCGTGCGCCGCGTACCACCCGCAACGGTCCCTTCGAACCCGATCAGCCCATCGCCGCTGTCACCCGCAGCGATCGCGATCGTGATGTCTTTACCTGCCGTGAGCGATCGAGCCGTGTCGGAAAGAACTTTCGCTGGGACGAGTGCGTGGGCAGAAATATCAGAAGACTCTGGGAACCACGTCAAGTCACGCAGGCTGGCACGGAATCGATCAGTCGCAAGTAGCGAGACGGTGGAACCTTCAAGTTCGAGCCGAACGCCCGTCAGTAATGGCAACATATCGTCGCGCCCGGCCGCCGCACTCGCTTGGGCAACGGCGGTCGCGAACTCATGTGCGTCGACGGTGCCGGTGGAAGCAGGCATATCGGGGAGGCGTGGATATTCGTCAACAGGCATTGTTTGCAAATTGAATCGAGCACTGCCACAAGAAACTCGGACTTTCGCGCCATCGAGCTCAACATCTACCGACTTCGGTGGAAGGGCCTTGACGATCTCGGCTAGCAATCGACCTGATACCAACGCTTGACCATCTTCAGTCACATCGGCAGGCAGCGTGGCACGAGTCGAGGTTTCGTAGTCGAAACCCGAAAGCGTCAACTCGTTGTTTTGGGTAGACAGCAACAGGCCGGCAAGTACTGGGACGCTGGGCCGATTGGGCAAACTGCGGGCAGTCCACGAAACGGCATCAGCAAGTACGTCGCGGTCAATGCGAAATTTCACGAGTTTTGACCTTTCCTTCACTAGTCACTGTCTTGAAGGTTATTGCATGAACGTGCTTATGCACACAAGGTCGCGCAGTAACTTCTTCTTTGGTTGAGATGTTGTTATTTATTTAGTCGTCGTAGTAGGGGCTGTGGATTCTGTGGAGAACTCACGATTTCACTGTGATTCCAGCCAGCGTGCTTGTGCATGAAATGTGAGTGACCAGGAGCCATTCACACACGTTGTTGTGGATTGATGAAATCCGTTCACAGTTGGTTCACACTTTCTTGTCATTTGTCCACGGCTAGTTCATGTTCATTCACAGGTTTAACCGCAGACGTGCATAAGTGCACATCATTTTGTGCGAGCTTGTTGGCGAATACTTGCCGTCAAATCAGTGACCTGGTTATACACCGCACGGTTTTCGGACATGAGCTTTCGAATCTTGCGTTCAGCGTGCATGACTGTCGTGTGGTGTAGTCCACCGAATTCTTCGGCGATTTGAGGCAAGGACATTTCGGTGAGTTCACGACATAGGTACATCGCGATCTGTCGAGCTTGAGCCAAGTTTCTTGCCCGGCTTGATCCAATGAGCTCTTCGATCGTGTACTCGGAGTAGGCCGCGGTCTGCGAAATGATCATGCCGCTAGTGATTTCGGGATCATCACCTTCAGTCACCAAATCCTTCAAGGCAATTTGTGCCAATCGAAGATCAACAGGTGAACCGTTCAGATTTGCATAGGCAGTAGCGCGGATAAGTGCGCCTTCCAACTCTCGGATATTTCGTTGCACCTTGCTGGCAATAAATTCCAGCACATCTGCAGGGACATCCAAGTCCTCGTTTCCGGCCTTCTTTTTCAAGATGGCGATACGGGTCTCAAGGTCGGGCGCCAACATTTCTGTCTGAAGGCCCCACGAGAACCGATTTCGAAGTCGATCTTCGAGAGTCTTCAATTGTGTGGGTGGACGGTCTGAAGTCATAACGATTTGTTTGTTTTCGTTATGTAGGGCGTTGAACGTGTGGAAGAACTCTTCTTGCGTTGCATCCTTGTTCTCGATGAACTGGATGTCATCGACGAGTAGGACGTCAATTTCTCGATACTTGCGTCGTAGCGCAGGTGTCTTGTTTTGACCGATCGCGTTAATCACATCGTTGACAAATTCCTCAGAACTGACGTATCTGACTCGTGAAGAGGGATAGAGCGCGAGTACATAGTGACCGATCGCGTGCAGTAAGTGGGTCTTGCCTAAACCGGAGTCGCCGTGAATAACGAGCGGGTTGTAGGCCTTACCTGGCGATTCGGCCGCTGCCACCGCAGCGGCATGAGCGAACCGGTTCGACGAACCGATAACAAAGTTCTCAAATTTGTATCGGGGGTTGAGTCGTGTATCGGCGAGATTCGCTTGCGATACAGCTGGGCCGATTGCGGTTGATCGGCTCACCCAACTAGGGGTGAGATCATCATCGTCGAAATCGTCGTCCGACAAATCTACGAAAGAATCTTCAACCTCTTCGTTTATCAATTTGTCGACATGGGGATTTGTCTCTAATTGTTTTTCGGTTGTTGTTAGTGATGTATCGATCGTGACGATGAGGCGTACATCTGATTCGGTGAGGCTCGAGAACGCCTGCTCGATAGCAGGACGCACACGTGATTCCATTTGCGTACGCGTGAGTTCATCGGGCACCGCAATAATCAACATGTCGTTTTGAAACGAGAGTGGTTTGGCGTTGTATACCCAAACCTTCGCGCCTTTCGAAAGTGCACTTGTCGCCGTTTCCCACAGTGAGTCGAGGTCACTACCGTCATTGAAACCTGAATCCTGCAAGGGTCAGTCTCCTCTCACAACAGTTCCCACTGCGTGTTTCGTCAGATATCACGGATAATCATGCCGATCAATCGAAAGTACTCACATGGTTGTCCACATGCTGTGAATAAGTTGTGTGCTAATCCCGAGATTTACGGCACAAGCCTGTGGATATCTTGTGACGCTAGCAGTACGAATGCTTCCTCACAAGCGATTTCACAACCATTTTGATTTTACACGGCGAGTTGTCCGAATCTTCACCTCATCGTGAGGTATGCGAAACTTGTTGGGTCAGTTTGACGAGGTTCACGACAACCGCGTAGCGTTGTTTAGTCTCATCAATTATCGAAGGCCGTTTTGTGTGGAATAACTTCCATTTCTGAACGGCGGCCGGGTTCGGCCACATAGTCACGAAGGATCTCCCAGTGAGTAAGCGTACGTACCAACCAAACAATCGTCGTCGTGCCAAGAAGCACGGCTTCCGTCTTCGCATGCGCACTCGCGCTGGCCGAAGCATCCTGGCTAACCGTCGTCGTAAGGGCCGCGCCAACATTTCGGCCTGATTGACGTGTTGCCGGCCACGCATCGTATGCGTGACGGTGATTCTTTTCGGCAGGCAATTCGTGGCGGCGTGAAAGCTGCGCGGACGGATCTCGTCGTTCACCTCAACGCAACGCACATACCGACGGACGCTTCCTCCGTCGGTTTTGTCGTGTCAAAGGCCGTAGGAAATGCCGTTGTTCGAAATCGAGTTAAGCGGCAACTGCGTCACTCAATGAAGGACGAAATTCAGCACTTCAGCAATGGATATCTCATTGTGGTTCGTGCATTTCCGAGCGCATCGCAAAGCGATTATCTAGGCCTTCAAAGCCAAGTTCATGGCGCATTAGCTAGCGCTCAACACAAACTCAGCGTTCGAGGAATCTGAGATGAAGTATGTACTTATCGGGTTTCTCAAACTGTATCGAATGTTCATTAGTCCTCTGTATGGACAAGTGTGCAAGTTCTATCCGAGTTGTTCGACTTACGCTTTAGAGTCGATTCAAGTACATGGATCTATTAAAGGATCCTGGCTTGCCGTGAAGCGACTAGGTCGTTGCCATCCTTGGTCGGATGGCGGTATTGATCCTGTTCCGGCAGCACCTCATCGCGCAGAACGCGCGGATCTTTAAGGAGAGTCATGTTTGACTTCTTTGGTTCGATCGGGTCAATGATCATGACACCGTTGTATTACGGCGTTTCGGGAATCATCCTGCTTTGGCATCGATTGTTCTCCCAAGTAATGGACCCGGATTCAGGCTGGACCTGGGCACTGTCCATCGTTGGTCTGACCATCACAATTCGTGCGCTCTTGATTCCGCTTTTCGTGAAGCAAATCAATGCCAGCCGCAACATGCAGTTGATTCAGCCGCAGTTGACTGAATTGCGCAAGAAATACGGCCATGATCGTGAGCGTTTTGCTCAAGAACAAATGAAGTTGTTCCAAGAATCAGGAACAAATCCATTTTCATCATGTCTTCCGATCCTTATCCAGATGCCGATCTTCTTTGCGTTGTTCCGCGTGATTGAACGCGCTGCGCGAGAGGGTGCAGCTGGCGCCAAGGGATTCCTCACCCCAGAAGACGCGGAATCGTTGCAGAACGCAGCATGGATGGGTGGCAAGATCGCCGACACGTTCATGAGTAGTGATCATCTCGAAACCAAGATCATCGCCATGGTCATGGTCATTATCATGAGTGCCACCCAGTTCTTCACTCAGAAGCAACTCATGGCCAAGAACATGCCGCCTGAAGCTCTGAACGGCCCTTTCGCTCAACAGCAGAAAATGCTGCTGTATATCCTTCCAATTGTTTTCGCCGTTTCTGGCGTGGCATTCCCCCTTGGTGTTCTGGTCTACTGGACGGTCTCGAACCTTTGGACCATGGGGCAGCAATTCTGGGTTATCCGGGCGAACCCAGCTCCAGGAACACCTGCGTTCGCCGCCAAGCAGGAGCGTGATCGGAAAAAGGGTAAGCAACCCGAAGTCGATCCGTCGACCTTAATTGGGGGCAACAGTGAGCCAAAGCCGCCGACTCGCAAACAACCAAAGTCTCAAAGTCGCGAACAACGACGCAAGAACCAGGGTGGATCTAACAACTCCTCCCCCGAAAAGTAGGGAGTCACTGTGACTGATCAGAATCTCGAAAATGAAGGCGATATCGCCGCAGATTTCCTTGAAGAACTCCTCAATATCGCCGACCTTGATGGCGATATTGATATGGACGTTGATGGTGATCGCGCTTCTGTCGCGATTGTCGGCGGAAACAACAGCCATCTCGTTGGAAAAGACGGAGAAGCGCTTGATGCGCTTCAAGAACTGACCCGTCTTGCGGTGTACCGCGAAACAGGCCAACGGAGTCGTTTGATGCTCGACATCGATGGATACCGAATTGGTCGTCGTACTGCCGCTACTGACGCAGCTCGCGGGGCTATCGAATCCGTTCAATCCAATGGGGTCCCTGTTGAGCTCGCTCCGATGAACGCGTTCGAGCGCAAGGTCGTTCATGATGTTGTAGCCGAGTCGGGCCTCGTCAGCGGTTCGAAAGGCGAAGGTGTGAATCGTCACGTAGTGATTTCGCAGGGATCGGCCGACGATTCCGAGTGAGTGTTTCACGTGAAACACTCACTGAGGTGTTTGGCGATCGTATCGGCCTAGTCGAACGCTATGCCGGGATTCTTGAAACCCAAGGAGTTGAACGGGGGCTTATTGGCCCGCGAGAAGTCGATCGGCTTTGGGAACGACACCTTCTCAACTCGGCCCTGATGCTCTCCAGAGTTCCGCTTGGATCAACGGTTGCGGACATTGGTACGGGTGCTGGTCTTCCAGGACTCGTGTGGGCAATCACACGCCCCGATCTCACGGTGACCTTGGTCGAACCACTACTGCGGCGGGCGACATTCCTTCAAGAGGTAATCGATGCGCTCGACATTCAGAATGCACGAGTATTGAGGGCACGCGCTGAAGAGGTGGACGAGACATTCGATGTTGTCACCGCAAGAGCAGTCGCCGCTTTACCGAAGTTGAGCAAGTGGTGCATGCCGTTGGTAGCTCCTCGTGGACTGTTCTTGCCACTCAAAGGTCAGTCAGCTGCCGCAGAGGTAGAGGAATCGCGGTCGCTATTGAAGCGGCTGGGAGCTTCAGCAATTGACATTGTGACGTATTCGTCTAGCACCGATCCTTCGCAATCAGTGACGTTGGTGGAGATTAGTAAGTAGTTTTGATGTGTTGGGTCTCGGCGCTCAACATGCATTGCTGGGGTAATTCACCCTGGCGCCGCCAGATGTTGTGAGCTTTTTGTAGATCACGATGTGGCACTCAGGTATGTTTCACGTGAAACAAGGGGAGAATCTTGATATGAATACGCCGACCGCTGCCGACTACGCACAAGGCGAACCAGACCCGTCGGCGCCGACGCCGCTGTCAGCGCAAGCGCTCGATCACGTCGATATGGTGCGACGCGTGGAGAACGTGAGGACTTTCAAGAAGCCCGCGAAAACACGCGTTTTCGTCGTTGCGAATCAAAAGGGTGGAGTGGGCAAGACAACCACTTCAGTAAATTTGGCGGCAGCCATGGCGAGTAGGGGACTAAAGATCTTGCTTGTCGATCTTGATCCGCAAGGAAACGCCTCAACCGCAGCAGGTATTCCCCACGCATCAGGTACGCCTGGTATCTATGAGGTCCTGTTAGATGGCGCTTCGATCGAGAGTGTCGTCCAGTCAAGCCCTGATATACCGAATCTCGCTGTCGTGCCAGCAACGATCGACCTTGCGGGTGCTGAAATCGAACTCGTTATGGCAGTGAATCGTGAACGAAAACTCCGCAGTGCCATTGACTCGTATCTTGAATCCGAAGCGGGCGCAGGAATCGACTATGTTTTTGTGGACTGCCCGCCATCATTGGGACTATTGACCGTCAACGCTATGGTCGCAGCTCGCGAGGTCTTGATACCGATTCAATGCGAGTACTACGCACTCGAGGGACTCAGTCAACTACTTCGCAATATTGAACTCGTACAAGAGCATCTCAACGAGGAACTGGATGTTTCCACAATCTTGCTCACGATGCACGACGCCCGCACGAATCTCTCGTCGAGCGTTGCATCTGAAGTACGAGCTCATTTCGGTGAACGTGTATTGAATACCGCTATTCCACGCTCGGTGCGCATTAGTGAGGCTCCGGGTTATCAGCAAAGCATCATTACGTACGATCCCAACTCAACAGGTGCATTGAGTTATTTTGAGGCAGCACGCGAAATCACGGAAGCAGGAGAGCAGATATGAGTGCACGACCAGGATTGGGCCGAGGGCTCGAGGCTCTCATTCCCACCTCGAAGCAAGCGGCGAGTTCGGCCGGCCTGAAAGAAGTAGAAGGGGCTAGTCTTCGCGAACTCAAGCTCAACCAGATTGTTCCCAATCCGCGCCAACCGCGAGCAGTCTTCGACGAAGAAGACATGAACGAACTGGTGCACTCGATCAAAGAAATCGGATTGTTGCAACCGATTGTTGTTCGGCCTACAGGTACTGACACCTACGAACTGATCATGGGTGAACGTAGGTGGCGCGCTCACCAGAAGGCGGGACTGGACGTCATTACGGCGGTTGTCCGTGAGACCACGGATGAAGACCTACTTCGAGATGCGCTCCTCGAGAACCTGCACCGTTCAGAACTTAATCCACTAGAAGAAGCAGCGGCCTATCAGCAACTTCTTGATGACTTCGGGTGTACTCAAGAAGAACTATCAACACGGATTGGTCGTTCGCGTCCGCAAATCAGTAACACGATTCGCCTACTCAAACTGCCACCGTCGGTGCAGCGTCGGGTAGCCGCCAAAGTATTGTCGGCAGGCCATGCGCGCGCCTTGCTGACCGTAGAAAATGCTGAAATTCAGGAACGACTTGCTAGCAGAGTCGTGGCCGAAGGCATATCGGTACGCCAACTCGAAGAGATCGTACGATTTGCCGACAACAGCGGCGGACCGTCAACGAAGACACCGACTCCAAAGGCGACGTCACCGCGGGTGGCCGAACTGGCTCATGACCTGTCGGAACACTTCGACACCAGAGTCAAGGTTGATTTTGGCAAGAAAAAGGGCAAGATTTCCATTGAATTTGCCACCATTGGCGACCTAGAGCGCATCGTTGCGCTGATGAAAGACCCCCAAGAAAAATAGATAGCAAAAATAAATCCCCAAGTCGATTTGTCGACTTGGGGATTTATTTACTTCGTGGTTAGATGTGCGGTTCGATATCCTTCACCAACGCAGCCTTAGGCTTAGCGCCAACGATCGACTGAACTACATCGCCGTTCTTGTAGATATTGAGAGTTGGCAAACCGCTAACGCGCCACTTTGCCGGTGACAGCGGATTGGCGTCGGTGTCGATCTTCGCGATCGTAAGCTTGCCGTCATAATCTTTTGCGAGTTCTTCAAGAATCGGAGCAAGTTGGCGGCACGGTGTGCACCAGGTCGCCCAGAAATCAACGAGCACAGGGCCATCGGCACCGAGCACCAGTTCATCGAAGTTAGCGTCAGTGACGGTAATAATTTCAGCCATAATGTGGTTCTCCTTAAAATTGCGTTTGAATCGAGGTAGGTGACGACTCACTCGTGATGAGCGAGCCAACGTTCAGCGTCAAGTGCGGCTTGGCAGCCAGAACCCGATGCCGTAATTGCCTGACGGTAGGTGTTGTCGACAAGATCGCCGGCTGCGAAAACGCCTTCGATATTTGTCCGAGTGGACCGACCTTCAGTCAACACATAGCCTTCATCATCAAGATCAATTTGGCCCTTGACAAGTTCGGAGCGCGGATCGTGGCCAATGGCAATAAATAGACCTTCTACTTCGAGTTCGCGTAACTCACCGGTGACAGTGTCACGCAGTTCAACGGCACGCAATTGGCCGTCGCCAATAACACGGGACACTTCGCTATTCCAGGAGAAATTGATTTTCTCATTTGCCAAGGCGCGTTCGGCCATGATCTTGCTGGCGCGCAATTCGTCTCGTCGGTGAATCAGGGTGACACTCTTTCCGAACCGAGTGAGGAAGATAGCTTCTTCAACGGCAGAATCGCCACCTCCGACGACAGCAATCGGTTTCTCACGGAAGAAGAAACCGTCGCAAGTTGCACACCAACTGACGCCGTGACCAGAGAGCGCGTCTTCGCCCTCAACATTGAGCTTGCGGTAACCAGAACCCATCGCCAAAATCACGGCCCTGGCTTCGTAGGTGGTCCCATCCGCCAGTGAAAGCTTCTTAACTGGACCGTCGAGTTCGACAGAAACGACATCATCAGCGATCAGCGTGGCGCCAAACTTCTCAGCCTGTGCGCGAAACTTATCCATCAAGTCCGGACCCATGATCCCTTCAGGAAATCCGGGGTAATTCTCTACTTCGGTGGTGTTCATAAGAGCGCCGCCGGCTGTTACGGAACCCTCAAATAGCACCGGGTTCAACTGGGCGCGAGCCGCATACACCGCAGCTGTATATCCAGCCGGTCCGGAACCGATGATGATCAGGTCATGAATGTCGCTCATGGAGTGCTTTCCTTGTCGAAACGAAGATCGATACTTTAGGAGTCTAGTTCGCTAAGCCTAGGCGCTATATCAGCGTCCACGGATCACGACATTGACAATTTCGCCACGGAAAGTATTTGGTGCGACCTCGGGTAATGAACGCAGCCACACCACCACAAACCGAGAAAACTGAGGATCGCCCAAAGCCATCGCAATGTCCTCACCGGCCTCGTTCATCGAAACGTGCGATGTCGTTTGATTGAGCCGGGTCGGGAGTTGGTTTGCCGTAGCCGATGCCACCCGAATGGACGCGTTCGTCGGCGAACCGCGAAGACGAATCCGTACTTCATGAATCTCGTGTGCGGTGCCCAGATCGAGGATGAGACCGACGCCGTCCTTCAATCCACCCAGTTGCGGAGAACCGTAGTAGGTATCGGTCACCCATCCGGTCTGTGGATCCCCATCTATGGCCAACGCCGCTGTCTCGGGCATTTCCGATCCGTCGGAGCCTTGTGGATCAAAATCGTGCGCAGACGCGATGTCGAGAACTCGAACGGGTTCACTCGGCGGATCAATCTGTTGTTGCTTCGAGTTCTCGAACAAGATCAGCGAAGTCAACAAGGCAACCAGGGCGAACCCCAACACAATTCCAAGAGTTACCAATGCTCGGTGACCGCGCGTCGTGGACTTTATCCGCCGACGAAGCTCACTTGCCCACGTGGGTTCGCGTGCCGTGAGCGCCTTGGGTCGACGTCGTGGTGGCGCTAAACCGGGCGGGGGTCCGCTCGGAATCACGACTGGGTCAAGGCGGAGGAGTTCCCCTTCATCCTCGCTGGGGCGGGCAACGGTAGGGAGGGGTGCTTCTTGGAAACCTGTAATTGCGCGCAATTGTGCTGCAATCGAGGCAGCATCGGTAAGAGCGTCATGGGGATGGCGTTCGGGGGACAGAATGCGATCACAGACAGCGTCAAGGCGCCGACTAATTCCGGCTCGCACTTGTCGAGGCCGCATTAATTCACCGTGCTCGGTTGGCGCGGGACGTAGGCCGTCGATGTGGCCACCGGGCCAGCGACCCACGAGGCAGGCATAAAGCACGCGGCCAATTCCCTGAACATCGGCCGCCACGTATTTGTCAACTTCAGTCGAGGTGACACTCTGGTCTGGTGGAGCGAGTGCCGTTTGCACGCCCAAGCCCACAATGCGTACTGCGCCGCTTTGTTTCAACAGGACTTGGTGCGGGGTGAGGCGACGGTGATGGACGCCGAGGCTGTGCGCGTGCGCCATCGCCTCGGCCAACTCGGCAACCAGATCGGCTGCCCGAGCATTTGGCAATGGCGCTTGCGCGAGAAGCAAGTGCAAGGGTGTAGCGCGTGCCCATTCGCGGACAATAGCGTGGAAGCCTTGCTCGTTCGAAAGCAAGTCAAGAACTGGAAGAAAACGATGGTCAGTGACAATCGTTGACGCTTGAGCCGCCGCGAGGAAATTCTCGGCACGAGGATCATCAGCTGGCAACAACTCAACACGAACATTGCGGTGTAATTGCTGATCGGTGGCCCGCCAGTTCTTGACGCCGAGGCCTTCGCTGACGAGATCTTGAAGCACATATCGTCCCGCCAAGACATCGCCAAAGGCGAGCGAGCGGTCATCAACCATGTCACTCCAGGGTCGCAGTTGAACTAAATGCTACGCCGAAGTAGTGCGCCGTCGAAGGAGGCTAAAGAGTTGTTGAGTTTCTTTGACACGAAGAAGCATGAGACTGCCGGCAATAATGACTAGCCCAAGCAGACTGAGTGCAACCAATTTTAAGAAAATCGAGATAAGTGACTCTGACGGCCACGACAATGCGGCCCAACCTGCCTGAGCTGACATCATTCCTACGCCCCCAAAGAGACACGCCAGAACGACCTTTGCAGCGAACACGCGTGAATTGCGATCGATCAAGGTTGCGGTGCGTCGTGAGATGAGGAACAGGCCAATCGTGAGACCAACGAGGTAAGCCGGACCAAGCGCAATAGCCATCGCAGTGGATACCCAAAGTGGTTCGACCGTTCGCGTCAACACGAACGCACCCCCGACATTGATCAGGGCGATGACCGTCTGAATCAGGAACGGCGTCTTCGTGTCCTCGAGTGAATAGAACCCGCGCAGCACGACGTAATGCAAACTGAACCCGATCGTGACGAGAGAGAAAGCTGTGATCGTTGAGCCAATCGCGACTGTGTTCTCAGTCGAAGCAGACAAGCCGCCGATGAATTGTCCAAGCGGAGCGCCAAGACAGGCAATAAGAGTCGCGAGCGGGACAATGAAGAGGGCGACAACTCTAAGTGTCGTTGACAGTTGATTAGCGAACTGGTCGAACTTCTTGTCAGCCGCGAGCGAAGCGAGAGTCGGCAGCATGGCTGTCGCCACCGACACCGTAATGATGCCGTGAGGAACTTGGCTGATGAGATTTCCGAGTGCGTACACCGTGCTTCCGGCGGCCGCGACCCCCTCTTCGCGGCCTCGAAGAGTTGCCGCCGAACCCATCCGCGCAATGGCGAAGTAGGTGGCCTGATTCACGGCGATGAGCCCAAGTGTCCATGCACCGAGGGTAAAAATGTGCCCGAGTCCGTGTCCGCGGAAATCGAACCGGAGCCTCAATGGAACCCCAATGCTGCGCAGATATGGAATCAGAACAAGAGCTTGAACCACAATTCCGAGGGTCGAACCGCCACCGAGCACAAGTGCTTCGGACGTGGAGAATCCATCGTTGGCGGGAGCTTGTGCAGGACCAAACATGAACGCGTACAGTGACAACACCGCGAGCGCGACAAGATTGTTCGCGATGGGTGCCCACATCATCGGTCCAAAACGTTCGCGAGAGTTCAACAGTTGTCCATACAGGACGAAAACCCCGTAAAAGAAGACCTGAGGCATCGTCAGGGTCATCAACAGAAGCGCAGAATCGTGCTGTCGTTCGAAACCTTCTGAGAAAAGCGTGCCGGCAAAAACAACGCGCATGATGAGTGGAATTGCCACCATCAACGCGATCGTGCCAACCGTCAAAACCACAAGACCGAGGGTGATGAGCCGTTGAGTAAACGCGATCCCACCGTCATCGTGTTCCTTCATCGCTTTAACGAGTTGAGGAACGAAAACCACGTTGAAGACGCCACCGGCGACAAGAATATAGAGCGAATTTGGCACCGAATTTGCCAACTCGAAAATATCGGCGTTTAACGCTGTGCCGAGGACCGCGACGAGCAAAAGCATTCTGGCGAATCCGGTAATGCGCGACACGATAGTGCCAGCGGCCATGATCAAACTGGCCCGAGCCAAGCGACGATTAACCATGTGAAATGCCGTTCCCATCGTCTGCGGAATCTTCTCGTATAGAACCTCGTCGTTGCAGAACTCGCCGGCCGGCCGCGGTAATCACGAGAAGAACGGCTGCACCCAAGCCAATCCAGACGTACTGTCCGACATTGCTTGTGCGAAGAACGAAGGCTTGAGCAGTACCAAATGACTCTCCGTCGACAGTTGTCAATTGCGCCGACGCGGTGGCCGCGACTTGTTCGCGCATGTTTGCGTCAACAGTCATCGTGTGGCTCGAACCAGGTTCAATACGCACGGCGGGGGACTCGGCAAACGAGATTCCAGGAACGTCTGCTGTGAGTCGAACTGACACTCTTACCGGCGAATCGGTGCCATTACGGATCGTCAGGGGGAAACTACCCTTATCGCTACTCAGGGTGATCGTGCCGGGCGTCTCGAGCGTGATCTCGTTGAGAAATGCATCAGCCAAAGACACGGAACTCGCCACGTGGGTTGAGGCGGCTGCGGGAGAGCGCCGCCAGCCTAGTGACACCGCTCGGGCAGTTTCTGTCGTTGAAGACGAGCCCTTGGTCGGCGCTAAGTTCACTTTTTGAACGAGGGTATTCTTCTTCGCCAACTTCTGAGTCTGGGCTAAACGATCGGGAGAAAATACCGGAGAAGTTGACGACTTTCTGACGGTGAGCGGCTTTTCAGACGCGGTGCCACGTGAGCTCAAGGTTGTGGGTGTGAGAAAGGAACCACGCTGCCCTTCGAGGGCCGTCAATAGTGGTGCGAGATCTTTGAGCACGGGGTCCCACCGAGGATTCATCAACAGCAGCGCGTCGCTGCGAGCACTAGAATTTTGGGACTTTTCTAGGCTCGACAACGTGGCCGTGCTGAAGAAGTTCTGTACCACTAGTGAGCCGTTGCTTGTCAGTGGTGAAAATGCCCACGGTGTGTGAACAAAGCTTTCAATATGTTTATATCCGGCATCGAGTGCGACGCGCGAACCAGCAGTCGGCGTCCACGAAGAGACTCTTTCTGAAGAGACGACCGCCAGATCATGATTAAGAGCGGCGAGGCGGGACACGAACTTCGAGGTTGGATCACCTGCGGCTGGCCACACGATCGACTCGCCAACAAGTTTGTATCGCTCACTCGCGTCACGGGTTGCTGAATGCACACTGTTGTTGAGTTTCTTCGATTGTGGTGAACCGAGGAAACCAAAATAATCGGGTCGGCCGTAATCGATGATGTACGTGTCAGAAGCTGAAGCCAAGGCCAAAGCATCGGCGATCCAGTCGTCAATGAGAGCCACTTCGTCAGCAGTCAATTCCAGTTCATCGGCCGCATTCGCAACAGCAGAGACCGAGTCGAGCAAAGCCGGATCGATCAGGATCGTGCGAGCGTCGCGCGGAGTGGCGATGGCCGCATCGAGATAGTGACGCAATTGCCCACGCATGACAGATTCAGCGATGTCGTCGCGCGTCACGGTTGCGGGTGACCAAGGCTCAATAAATGGCCAGATGATTCCGGTTTGGACTCGTCGAGCATCGTTGCTCACCCGTGGCAACAAGGTCAGATCACGGGCCGCACTTTGCCCTGACCGGGCACCTTGCGGATCCGTCGCGACAAGGTGAACTCCCACGGGATAAACGCCATCGGCCGCGGAAAGATCCAAGTCGCCCGATGGAACGCGGATGGAGAACGGCTTGGTTTGACCGGGTTCGAGTGTGCCAAGTTCAGCGAATCTGCCGGTGCTCACGATTCGCTCGCCAACATAGGCGTAGTCGCTTGAGAGTACGTCGTGAACTTGTTCGCGACTCGTGTACGGCCAACGCGGCATCACGAGGTATGCGTTTGCCGACGTCCATGCCTGTTTTCCAGAATTCGTGACTGTGCCGGTGAGTGTGATGGTGGATTTTCCAGTCAGAATCGTGGGAGAAATTGACCGGATGGAGATAGACAGGTCGTCTGATGTGGCTGCGTGTGTGGCGGGCGCGACCACGCCAAGTATCGCCAGCGCACTGACGATCAAGGCGAAAATCCAACGAACACGCACGTGGCCATCGTAGCGATCGCCTGCCGTAGATCTGGTCAGTTCCGGGCCGCCCACCATGAGAGAAGCGCTGCAGTAGCGTCGTCTTCGGACATGTGACCTCGGTCGAGACGCAGATCAAGCAGGAACGAATAGGCTTCGCCAACTACTCGGCCCGGTGGAATTTGGAGTATCTGCATGATCTGTTTTCCGTCAAGATCTGGACGAATAGCCTGAAGTTCTTCTTCCTGACTTAGATGGTCGATTCGGGATTCGAGGTCATCGTAGGAACGCTGAAGTTTCAATGCCTTGCGTGCATTTCGGGTCGTGCAATCGGCACGAGTGAGGATGTGGAGACGAACAAGTTGGTCCCCGGCGTCACGAACATAGCGGCGTACGGCCGAATCAGTCCATTGCCCGTCGCCGTATCCGTGGAACCGCAAGTGAAGTTCGATCAATGCTGACACAGCATCAACGACCGAATTTGGGTATCGCAAGGCACTGAGGCGTTTGCGTGCGAGTTTCGCGCCGACAACATCGTGATGGTGGAAAGTAACCACTCCGCCGGCTTGGAAACGTCGCGTTTTCGGTTTCCCAATGTCATGCAAGAGCGCGGCTAGCCGAATCGTCAGGTCAGGTTGTTCGTCGAGCCGGTGTTCCTGGTCAATTGCCTGCTCAAGAACTGTGAGCGAATGCTCGTAAACGTCTTTGTGTCGGTTGTGTTCATCGCGTTCGAGTTGAAGTGCTGGAAGTTCAGGGATAACGATGCCTGCGAGGCCGGTATCGACAAGGAGTCGCAATCCCGCAACCGGGTTATCGGCCGTGAGCAGTCGCGAAAACTCGTCACGTACGCGCTCAGCCGAAACGATTTCGAGCCGGTCGCCCATCGTGCGAATCGCCTCAAACACGTCAGAAGACAACTCGAAAGACAATTGAGCCACAAAGCGTACGGCGCGCATCATGCGTAGTGGATCGTCACTGAAGGAAACGTCGGGCCCACTTGGTGTACGAAGCGTACGATCAGCCAGATCATCGAGCCCGCCGTAAATGTCGACAAACTCTCGTGACGGAAGGCGGATAGCCATCGCGTTGACTGAAAAGTCGCGGCGCGCAAGATCAGCATCAAGCGAGGTCCCAAACTCGACGGTCGGCTTCCGCGAATCGGCATCGTAGGAGTCTGCTCGATACGTGGTTATCTCGATTTGTTCGTTGCCTTTACGCAAACCGATCGTGCCGAAGTCGCGACCCATATCCCAAGTCGCATCGGCCCATTCAGACACGATTGATTCGATCTCTTTAGGCAATGCCGAGGTGGCAAAGTCGAGGTCGGAAACTTCACGGCCCAATAAAGCGTCACGGACGGGACCGCCGACCAAGGCTAATTCGTGACCTGCGCGCGCAAATAACTCGCCCAATTCGAGCAGCAAAGGGCGCCGCGCGATGAGGTCATCGCAGCGTTGTTGCTCGTGCGCAGTCAAATCAGCCACAAACATGGATCCTAACGTCGTCGACCGAACACATGCTCAGTTTGTGGAGCCCTGCGAAAGAACTACACAAGTCGAAACGGCGGTTTTACGCCTCGCCGCGAATGAACGCTTCAAGCTCTGCCCGCCCAATCGCATCGGGCATTTGTTGGGGCGGACTCTTCATCAGATACGCGGACGCACTCAAGATCGGACCGCCGAGCCCACGATCGAGGGCGATTTTCGCGGCACGAATTGCGTCGATGATGATGCCAGCCGAGTTCGGAGAGTCCCACACTTCTAGCTTGTACTCAAGATTCAACGGGACGTCGCCGAACGCGCGGCCTTCAAGACGCACGTATGCCCACTTGCGGTCATCAAGCCAAGCAACATAGTCCGACGGGCCGATATGAACATTGCGGTCGTCAACCTTGTCGGCAAGTGGACCCTCGAGATTCGAGGTGACCGACTGCGTCTTGGAAACTTTCTTCGACTCCAATCGCTCGCGCTCGAGCATGTTCTTGAAGTCCATGTTTCCGCCAACGTTGAGTTGATAGGTGCGGTCGAGGACGACACCACGCTCTTCAAACAATCGAGCCAAAACGCGGTGTGTAATGGTTGCGCCCACCTGGCTCTTGATGTCATCGCCCACGATCGGGACGCCAGCGTCGGCAAACTTTTGAGCCCACTCGGGATCGGAAGCAATAAACACGGGCAAGGCGTTAATGAATGCAACCTTCGCATCGATCGCGCACTGTGCGTAGAACTTGTCTGCTTGTTCCGACCCGACAGGCAAGTACGACACGAGGACGTCAGCTCGAACGTCCTTGAGAGTCTGCACGATATCGACGGGTTCGGCGTCAGATTCGTCGATCGTCAAGTTGTAGTACTTTCCCAAACCATCGAGAGTATGTCCGCGCTGCACGGTGACACCTGTGGTGGGAACGTCCGTAATCTTGATCGTGTTGTTCTCACTTGCGCCGATCGCATCGGCGAGGTCGAGTCCTACCTTTTTTGCGTCGACATCAAACGCTGCGACAAATTCAACATCGCCAACATGGTAGGGGCCGAAGTTGACATGCATGAGACCAGGAACGGTGGAGTTGGGGTCTGCGTTGCGGTAATACTCGACACCTTGGACGAGTGACGCTGCGCAGTTTCCAACACCGACGATTGCGACGCGAACTTTCGGGCGTGTGTCTTGATCCATTACTGATTTATTCCTGAACTTCTCAATTCCGGCGCGATTTGCGCCTTAGCGCGGCCGAATCAGGCAGATAGTGGCGACTGTCTCGTGGTGCGCTTCGTACCCAAGACACCCTACAACCCGGCCAAACAGGACCCCAATCCTCGTTTGATGCGGACTTTCTCAGGTCTCTTCAGGTTGATCAGGCACACTTGGTAGTTGGAACTGCACGAGACCGAAGGGACTGCAGGTGGCTAAGAAACCAAAAAAGAGTCAGAAGCGTGGGTTTATTCGCCGAATCGGCGGAGATGGGCCGTGGCCCGTTCGCACCCTGCGTTGGCTCGTTGCGCTCCTTTTTACTGGCGGACTCGCGGGCGTATTGCTGGTGGTCGGTCTGTACTTCTTGATTGATATTCCAGACCCCAACAAGGACTTCCAGACTCAGACGACCAACGTCTTCTACTCGGATGGCAAGACCCAAATCGGTTCGTTCTCAAACCAAGATCGGCACATCATAAGCATCGACGAGATCCCTGACGTGATGCGTAACGCCGTCGTTGCGGCCGAGGATCGGTCTTTCTGGAGCAACCGCGGTATTGATATTCGTGGCATCCTTCGGGCCGCGCGCAACAACACTCAAGCCGGCGAAATCACCGGCGGCGGTTCCACCATCACACAGCAGTACGTCAAGATTCTCTATCTGACTCAAGAGCGCACCTACACACGCAAGATTAAAGAGGTCTTGATATCGATCAAGATCCACAATCAACTCACCAAGGAACAGATCCTCGAGGGCTATCTCAATACGATCTATTTCGGTAATGGCGCTTATGGCGTCGAAGTGGCGGCGCAAACCTACTTCGGCATTCCCGCTTCTGAACTGAACGCAAGCCAAGCGGCCTTCTTGGCAACGGTCATCAACAATCCGACGAAGTTTGATCCATACACGGATGGGGCTCGGGACCGGATCCTTCCTCGATACAACTATGTCGTGAACGGCATGGTTGAGGCGCGTGCGATCACGGCAAGCGAAGGTTCCGAGATCCGTGGTACTTTGCCGAAGTTCAGGAAACAAAAGAAGGACCAGCGGTACGCGGGAACCAAGGGGTTCTTGCTCGATCTCACGAAGCGCCAATTGCAAAAAAACGGTTTCACTGAATTTGAGATCGTCGGCGGTGGCTTCAAGGTCGTGACCACGTTCGACAAGAACATGCAAAAGGCCGCCGTGAGCGCTGTTAAAGAGGTGCGACCCCGTGGAATTCCGGAGGTTAATACCGCGCTCGCTTCAGTCGAGGTCGGCACTGGTGCGCTTCGAGCCATGTACGGCGGACCGGACTTCTTGAAGAGTCAATTGAACTGGGCGATGCTAGGTACTCAACCAGGCTCAACATTCAAAGTCTTTGCCGTCGTGGCTGGATTGCGTGACGGGTTCAGCCTCCAAACAAGGTTGTATGGAAACTCTCCGATCGAGATCGGTAAGGACAAGGTTTCAAATTCTGGCGACAATCGAGGCCAGTCCTTTGGCACGGTGTCGTTGGCCAAAGCAACGCAATCGTCTGTGAATACTGCCTTTATCGATCTCACACGCATGATGTCGGTCGAGTCAACGGGAACCACGACGGAATCGTCGATAACTGATTTGACGGTCGGAGCACAAAAGATTCTCGCTGCAGCGCGTGATGCGGGTATTCCGCAATCCACTATTGATGAGATCAACCCTGTTATGGGTGTGTCACTCGGTTACGCGCCGATTGCTCCGGTGGATATGGCCACGTCGTATGCCACGTTGGCCGCAGAAGGGAATCGTGCGGACTGGTATGCGATTGAAAGTGTTTTGAGTCCCACGGGGGCGAGCTTGTACAAGCACCGGGTTTCGACAACGCAAACTATTGATCCCGACGTCGCATCTGACACGATCGCATCGCTTCAGTTGGTCACCAAGTCGGGTACCGGTACGCGTGGTCGTACGTTCTGCCCGACGGCCGGCAAGACCGGAACGGCAACAGCGGGTACGCAGGCAAATTCCCGAGTTTCGGGGTCGTGGTTCGTTGGAACGACACCCAAATTGGCGACCGCTGTCATGTACAACCGTGGTGTCGGAAACGAACAACTTGAAGGTTATTTGTCGCCCTACTATGGCGGAACCTATCCGGCGATGACGTTCCGTAGGTACTCCGAGGCGGTTCTTGATCGGAATGATTGTGGGAAGTTCGCGAAGCCAGCGAACCTCAAGGCCACCAAGGGTGTCGAGATAAAGAAGGACCCGAAGCCGCGAAAGACTAAGGCCACCCCGGAGCCGACAGTCACGCTGCCCACCGATCCGACGCCAACGCCGGAGCCAACAGTCACGCTGCCGACAGTTCCAACTCCAACGGTGCCGACAATGCCGACGCCGACGTTGCCGCCCGCGCCCGCGCCCGCGCCTGGGCCGGGGCTAGGTCTGGACTAACTTTTCGTACGTCGGGGTCCACATCAGGGAGATACCCGATGTGGACCTTGACGTATTCCATTAGATTTGCGGCATGACTTCTGAGATTGCGGCGTCAGCAACGGACCTCTACAAGACTTACGGCTCTAATGAAGCGATGGTGAAAGCTCTCGACGGTGTTTCCGTCGACATTCGGGCTGGCGAGTTCACCGCGATCATGGGTACGTCGGGTTCGGGGAAATCAACATTGATGCACTGCATGGCGGGTCTCGACAGTTCTGATTCGGGTTCGGTCAAGATCGGAGACGTCGAATTGTCGACGTTGAGCGATAAGAAGCTCACGCAGTTGAGGCGTGATCGTGTCGGGTTCGTATTCCAAGCGTTCAATCTCGTACCGACACTCAACGCCGAAGAGAACATCTTGTTGCCGTTGTCGATTGCCGGCCGTAAGCCCGATAAAGACTGGTATCGGAAAGTGATTGATGCAGTTGACTTGAGCACGCGTCTGAAGCATCGGCCGAGCGAGTTATCTGGTGGCCAGCAGCAGCGCGTCGCTTGCGCCCGGGCCCTCGTGAGTCGTCCCGATATCGTTTTTGCTGACGAACCGACGGGCAACCTCGACTCGGCCTCTGGTGCGGAAGTCTTGAGTTTCTTACGGCGAAGCGTGGACGACTTTGGTCAAACAATCGTTATGGTGACACACGATCCGGTCGCGGCTTCATACACCGATCGCGTTATCTTCCTTGCCGACGGCAAAATCATTGACGAACTGCTCGAGCCGACGGCCGAGAAGGTACTTGAAAAGATGGCCCGTCGCAATCGCCGAGTTAAGAATCCAGTCTGATGTTGTCCTTTACCCTTCGGAACCTGCTCGCACGTAAGGTCCGCTTACTTCTCAGCGCCTTTGCGATCGTTTTGGGTGTCGGTTTTGTCGCGGGTTCGTTTGTCTTCACCGACACGATGGCCAGCAGTTTCGACAAGATCGCATACGGAACGGTAGCCAGCGTCAATGTCCGTCCGGTTCAAGAGTCAAGCGATGCGATGACGTCGAGCATGACGATGGATGCGCGTCGGATCGATGCGTCCGTCGTTGATGATGTACGCCAAGTAGACGGCGTTCGCAAGGCGGCCGGAGGCGTTCAAGGCCTGGGTCTGTTCGTCATTACGAAAGAAAACCGACTGCTGAGCACGACCGGTGCACCGACACTCGCCTTCAACGTTGACGACACTCGCAACGCGGCGGATGAAGAAATCATTAGGTGGGTTTCCGGTCGCGCTCCGGAACGCGAAGGCGAAGTTGCGATCGATGCGCGAGCCGCCAAGGGCGCTGGGTATCGGGTGGGTGACACCATCAAACTAGCCACGCTCGGTGATCCGCCGATCGTCGAAACCAAGCTCACGGGCATCGTCGAGTTCAGTTCGGGAAGCCTCGCGGGCGCAACACTGGTGTTATTCGACACGAAGACCGCTCAGGCAATGTTCATGGACGGTGCCGATGAGTTCAACACCATTTCGATCGAGCGGGATCCTTCAGTTTCCGAAGAAGTCTTGACCAAGCGAGTTCAAGAGGTGCTGCCCGAAGGTCTTGAGGCCGTGAGCGGCACCGACCTCGGCAACGAAACGAAGTCCGTTTTTGATGAAGTGCTCGGGTTCCTCAATACCTTCCTTTTGGTTTTCGCCGGGATCTCTCTCGTTGTTGGCTCGTTCCTCATCGTGAACACGTTCTCCATGTTGGTGGCTCAACGAAGCAGTGAGTTGGCGCTCTTGCGCGCGATGGGTGCTTCGCGCAGGCAAGTGCAGGCGGCAGTCTTGATCGAGGCCGCGGTCGTTGGCTTTGTGGGGTCGATACTCGGCCTCGGTTTCGGCTTTGGCCTTGCGGCCCTCTTGAAGTCGGCGCTCGGTTATCTCGGTATCGATTTGAGCGGAACCGCTCTCGTGTTCCTGCCCCGAACGGTCATAGTTGCCGTTGTTGTGGGTGTCGTCGTCACTTTGCTGGCTGCCTATATTCCGGCACGTCGAGCATCAAAAGTTCCGCCGGTTGCCGCGATGCGCGACGACCAGGCGCTGAGCGAGGGCACTGTCCATTGGCGAGTAATCAGTGGCGTCGTCTTTGCGTTGCTCGGCTTCGGTCTTTTCGGCTTGGCCTTGTGGACAGATCTCCCGAAGCCAGGCTGGATGGTTGGAGCCGGCATCATCTCGTTGTTGCTTGCTGTCATCGCTACGAGTGTCGTTACGGCAATCCCGGTACTTGCCGGATTGGGCCGTGGATTTCGAGGGATCTTTGGATTCGTCGGGCTCCTCGCCGAACAAAACTCACTTCGAAATCCGCGTCGAACCGCTGCTACTGCTTCCGCTCTTACGATTGGGTTGGCACTCGTCACGACGATGTCGATCATGGGGGCATCGCTTAACGCCTCCATCGACGAGGGCGTGGACAAGCAATTCACGACCGACTTCATCGTGACTAATCCAACGCGGATGCCCATCTCATCGAAGTTGACTGACCAAATCGTCGAACTCCCTAGCGTGGCTAAAGCCGTACCCAATCAGTCGATCGGATTCACGATTGGTGACGAACCCATTTACGGGTCGGTGACGGATCCGCAGGCTTGGAGTGAAATCTTCAAGGTCAACTACGTGAAGGGTGAGGCGCCCGTTCGCGCCGGGACCATCGCGTTCAATGAAACCAAGGCAAAGGCGCTCAGCGTTTCTGTCGGGGACACGGTGGAGCTCGCGTTCCTCACTGGCACGGTTCCGGTCCAAGTCGCGGGTATTTTTGAAGATTCCGAAGCTCTGGGCCAGTCGTTGGCGCCGTACTCTCTGCTCGAAGACGCAGGAATCAAACGTGCCGATACGGTCATCGCGGTCAACAAGAAGCCGAACGCAGGGTTCAAGACGACGCGTGCCGCACTTGAACGGATCACAAAAGACAACCCAACCGTCGTGGTTCAAGACAAGGAAAGTTTTGCCGAAGCGCAGCGCGCCCAAGTCAACACCATGCTGTATCTCATCTATGCGCTACTTGGTTTGGCGATCGTGATCGCGATTTTGGGAATCGTGAACACCCTGGCATTGAGCGTTATTGAGCGAACGCGAGAACTTGGCTTGCTGAGGGCCGTTGGTCTGGAGCGCGGGCAACTTCGCCGAATGGTTCGACTCGAGTCCGTAGCGCTGGCGGTGTTGGGTGCCATCCTGGGTATCGCAACGGGGACGGTTTCGGGCGTCGTCTTGCAGCGGACGTTCGTTGACGACGGGATCACCGCCTTGTCTATCCCCGTCACTCAGTTGGTCATTTTCTTGGCTATTTCCGCGCTCGTGGGGGTTATGGCGGCTGTGTTGCCTGCGCATCGAGCAGCGAAACTGAACATCTTGGATGCCATTTCCGTTGAGTGAGGCAGTTGCTCGTGGCAACCTGTGCGACGAGGTGATTCACTCTCGAAGATGGATAGTGCAAGAGCACTTATCTCGATTCTTGTTTTTCTGCTAGAATCGTGAGGTTGCCTATCAAGGGCAGCGACCTCCTGTGGCGGAAAGTCCGTCACCGTTTAGTCCAAAGGAGTCCGCAGTGTCACTGCGTAAATACGAAATCATGGTCATTCTCGACCCAGATCTCGATGAACGTACCGTCGCGCCAAGCCTCGACACCTACCTCAATGTGATTCGCCAAGATGGCGGCAGCGTTGAAAATGTCGACGTTTGGGGCAAGCGCCGTCTGGCCTACGAAATCAACAAGAAGAACGAAGGCATCTACGCCGTTCTCGATATCACCGCTGAACCTGCTTCGGTCAAGGAACTTGATCGTCAGTTCACGTTGAACGAATCCATCGTTCGTACCAAGGTCACGCGCCCAGACGCACGCTGATCCCGGTCCTACCTCTCGCCTGTGGATGCCGTCTGGCATTTGTCAGTGCAGTGAGGAACACTCGACCACACACACTTCAGCTTCAGCTCGAAAGGCTAGACACATGGCAGGCGAAACCATCATCACGGTCGTTGGCAACTTGACCGACGATCCAGAATTGAAGTTCACCGCATCGGGAGCAGCAGTCGCGAACTTTACGATCGCGTCCACACCCCGCACGTTTGATCGTCAAACAAACGAATGGAAAGACGGCGACCCGCTGTTCTTGAATTGTTCGGTTTGGCGTCAGGTAGCCGAAAACGTTGCTGGTTCTTTGCAAAAAGGCCAGCGCGTCATCGCGACCGGTGCGCTTCGGGTTCGCAACTACGAACGCCAAGACGGTTCTCGCGGAACCAGTGTCGAAATGAATGTTGATGAAATCGGTCCGTCGTTGCGTTACGCAACGGCGCAAGTCACGCGCATTGCTCGCTCGGATTCAGGCGGCTTTGGCGGCGGTGGCGCACAGGGCGGATCAGCACCGTCGACCGATGCGTGGGGCTCTGCACCAGCAGGAAATGCTGGCGGCCAACCGAGTACGAGTGCTTGGGACACCGGAGCGCCGTCAAACGGCAATCCACCCTTCTGACATACGTTTAAGAAATCAAAGAGGAACACCAAATGGCTAAGCCAGTAGTCCGGAAGCCCAGCAAGAAGAGCAATCCGCTCGCTGCCGCCGGCGTAAGCACAATCGATTACAAAGACACCGCGCTTTTGCGCAAGTTCATTTCGGACCGCGGCAAGATCCGCGCCCGTCGTGTTACCGGTGTCTCCGTACAGGAACAGCGCCAAATCGCTAAGGCAATCAAGAATGCCCGCGAAATGGCTTTGCTCCCATACACCTCCAGCGGACGCTGAGAAAGGGCTCAAAATGAAACTCATTCTCACGCATGAAGTCCCCAACCTCGGTTCGCCTGGCGACATCGTTGAGGTCAAGAACGGTTATGGCCGCAACTTCCTCCTGCCTCGCAACTTTGCGATTGTCTGGAGCAAGGGCGCTGAAAAGCAGGTCGACTCGATCAAGGCGGCACGCAATGCGCGCGCGGTTCACGATCTTGAAACGGCTCAGTCCATCAAGGGCAACCTCGAAGCGAAGGCCATCAAGGTTCCGGTCAACGCCGGTCCAGAAGGTCGCCTCTTCGGCGCCGTCACGGTGACCGATATTGCCGAGGCACTTGCCGAAGCTGGCGCCAAGGTTGACAAGCGTCGTATCCAGGTGGGTAACCCCATCAAGACACTTGGCACCTTCAAGGTCAGCGTCAAGGTACATCCCGAAGTTGAAGCGGATGTGACCTTGGACGTCGTCGCAGCCAAATGACACGCAGTACGCCGGGCCCTTTAGTCAGGGCCCGGCGTTTCGCATTTGTCGCCAGTTTCGCACTGGTGCTTTCGGCATGCTCTCTCTTGAGTGGTGGAGACGATGACGAATCGTTGCCCCTTACCGACTATGTGAAAACTTCGCCCAGCGAACTCGGGAGCAAGAGCGTCTTACGCTTAGGTGAAGTCGTCTTCCCGACGAACCTCAATCCTGTTCATGTTGACGGCATCTTGGCTGAGGCGCCGAAGTTGCTTGAACCGAGCATGGGTTCCGCTGTTCGCGTTCTCGCCGATGGCCGGTGGGAAGTTAACCAGGATTACGCCAAGAGCGTTTCAGTTGTTGATGCGAAGCCGCTCACGATTGAAGTTGTGCTTGAGCCGCAAGCCGTGTGGCAAGGCGGCGCCTCGATTACGTCGGCCGACATGGTCTCATTCGTCAAGGCTATGAAAGACAAGCGATATCACGCGTCTGGACACCCCGCGATCAACGACATCGATAAAGTCGTCGCCAAGTCGAAGTTCACCTATCACGTGGTTTTCAAACGGTTGAATGCTGATTGGCCCGCCGCCATCTATCCAACTTTGCCGGAAGCCGTGACCGCAAAGCCCGAAGTATTCAACACGGCCTACACCACGCGCGCTGTGCCGTCGAACGGTCCATTCGTTGTGACCAAGGTCGATCCGACCACGAACACGCTTCGACTAGATAGAAACCCACTCTGGTGGGGTAAGAAGCCAGCCCTCAAGACGATCGAATGGCGTTTTGCTGAATCGTCGGTATTGAAGCAAGCTTTTGAACTCGGCGAGCTCGATGTAGCGCACCTGGAACAGGCCGATGCCAAGAGCGGTCCCGCCGGTGGTGTTGTGCGGGTCTCGGCAAGTACATCGTGGATACAGGTCACGCTTAATGGTGGCAGGGGAGCACTCGCGGATGCCAAGGTGCGCCAAGCAGTCTCGCTCGCCATCAGCAGGACGGCGTTCGCTGAAGGTCTAAGAGAGACGGTTGGTCATGTCGGCCGCGAGATGGATACCGTCGTGCTCATGCCAGGGCAGCACGGTCACCAACCACTGGGGACCAAGCAGGACGTGGAGAAGGCGAAGTCATTATTGAAAGAGGCGGGCTGGAACGTCGGTGACAAGCAGACTACGAAAAAGGGTCAGCAGCTGACGCTCACGTTGCCTATCCCGAAAGGCCACGCTTCATCGCAGGCGCGAGCGAAACTCATCGGGAGCCAACTGAAGCAGATCGGCATCGCAGTGAACGTTCAAGAGGTGCCAGCTGACACGTTCCACTCGAGCCGTGTCATTCCGCTCGACTTCGATCTAGTCACGTTTGTGCGAACGGGCTCGGCATTTAATCTGACGCCGAGCCGTTCGTGGTTTACTCCGCTCGATAGTCCAGACAACTTCACAGGGAAGGCATCAAAGGCGACTTCGCAGGCGTTCGATTCGGCCATCCGCACCCTTGACGAAGAGAAGCGAATGGACGCAATTCACCAAGTAGGAATCGTCGCCAACAATCAAGCGTCGATCATCCCGCTTGCCGTAGTTCCCAACGTTCTGGTGGTTCGTGAGGGAGTCGTGAATTTCGGTCCGACGCAGTTCGAAGACATCGACTGGACCCAGGTGGGTTGGGACAAGAAGAGTTCGGACAAGTAGGGATGGCGCGTACTCGTCGGGAAGTTTTGCATTGGCCTGCAGTGATTCGGGAGCTCACCGTTGCTGAGGTTATTGACGTAACGCCTACACTCCGCCGGATCATATTGACCGGTGACGAACTGCGTGAGTTCGCGGTTGAAGGCGGAACCGCGGCACCGTATCAAAGTGAAGGTTTTGACGACTCGGTAAAAGTGCTCGTCCCGTTCGCGAACGATGAGCGACCGCCCCTACCGGTGCAGGGGCCAGACCGGCTCGAATGGGGAGCAGCCGGTGGACGACCGATCGCCAAAGATTACACACCGCGAGAGTTTACGGGCGATTCGCTCGCACTCGAGTTTGTGCGCCATGGGCACGGGTTCGCCTCTGGTTGGGTTGAACACGTGCAGACCGGTTCGCTGACCTGGATCGTGGGTCCAACGCGTTCATCGTTGTGGCCGACGAACATCAACGCGGCAATGATGTTCGCAGACGAAACGGCCCTGCCCGCGATCGCGCGGTTACTTGCCCAGTGGCCATCGGACCGTGAAGTCCCCACGACGATCATCGTTGACGTGCCGAGTGAAGCGAGCATCCTTGACATGCCGATTCCCGATGGCGTTGCTGTCAAGTGGGTACACGGTCGTGAAGCTTGGGTGGCTGCATCACGAGACGTGCCTTGGCCGATGGGTGACGTGTTCACATGGATTGCCGGCGAAGCCGGAGCCGTGCGTGCGATTCGTCAATTTGTGACGAGTGAACGAGGGGTCCCACGGGATTTGCTCGACGCGACTGGTTATTGGCGCGCCTGACCCAGTGCGCTACGTGACCGTGCTTCCGGTGATGAGCCATGAGTCGGATCGCTGACGCCACCACAATGTCGAGCAGCGGGCAACTAAAACGGCGCCATAGGAAAGCCACAGCATCGTGAAACCGGCGTCGGTGTGAGCAATCGCCAGTGCAAGTGGAAGATAGGTCGCGAGAACGAGGACCCCCGCTTTGGCGAGAAATCGACCATCACCCGCGCCGATGAGTATGCCGTCAAGAGCGTAGACAATCCCAGCGATAGGCATGAAGAGCGCGAGGACTAGTACTGCCGAAAAAGCCGTCGACTGCACGACAGGGTCTGGTGTAAAGAGGCCAGGTATCACTGTGGCCCCGACAGCGAGCATGATCCCGAAAATTGCTCCTAGTAGTGCGCCCCAACCGATCACGCGTTGAGTGATTATGCGTGCATCGTGACGGTCGCCGGCTCCGAGCGCGTAACCCACCATTGTTTGACCGGCGATGGCGACAGAATCGAGCGCAAATGCCGTAAGCATGACGAGGGTCATCAGGACTTGCTGTGCGGCTAGTTCTGCATCGCCCATGGTGGCGGCCAGCCATGTCGCAATCACGAGGACGGCACGCAACGAGACGCTGCGAATCACGAGCGCAGCACCGGTGCGAGCCGACTCGATGATCTCGGGGACTTTCGGTCGAATGGATGCGCCAGCCGCATGAACACGCGATCTCAGAACCAGCAGTAACCACACTGCAGCGCACCATTGGGCAAACACGAGGCCAACCGCTGCGCCGGTTAGTCCGAGGTTCAATTCAAAGACAAGGACGAGCGTG
>SSHC01000037.1 GCA_008017265.1 Aeromicrobium sp. | reverse complement strand
GCCTTCTTTCCTGCGAACCGGTCTTTCATCCAGCTTGTTGCGGCGGGCAGATCAACCAGCATTGGTGGAATGTGGTTGAGTACCGTCTTGTTTCCGAGGTTCGGCAGAATCACCGGAGGGTAGGTGACATTCGCTTTTGCCTTGCACCAGTCGACCGCCAACTGGCGCGATTGCTTGTGCGGAACCGTGTCATCCGCGGTGCCGGTTGCCACGCGAACGGGAACCTTGGGCTTGATCTTGCCGATGCGTTGCGCATCGACAACCGCCTTGATGGCGGGTTCTTGATTGATTACCTGTTCAAGGGAAATACCGGCCTTGGTGAGTTGCGTGGTCTTCGTGAACGGGTTGGTCATCGAGCCGTCTGGTACGCAGCTTGTTAATGCATCGTTGAGCACCTTCTTGCCCTTGTCGTTCAGGTACTGGTTGACCTTGGGCGTGAGTTCTGGGTTGTAGTGCATCATGCCGTTGATCGCCCAGCCCAAAGCGACCGCGAGCAGGCTGCCGTCAATACCGGGAACGGTCTTGAGGAGGTCCGCCGGAGGTGCACCCGCGTAGGCGCCAACGAGGTTCAACTCTGGTGCATAGGTGGGCTGAAGCTCAGCGGCAGCAGCAGTTGCGCCACCACCCTGGCTGTATCCGTGGAACCCGACCTTGGAGTCACCCTTGAGTGAGGTGCCCGACAGGGAGAGCGCTGCGCGGGCCGCGTCGTTCACCGTGTGACCTTGGTCCAGGCGGTTCATGTACGTGTGGGGGCGATCGGTGGCGCCGAGTCCGATGTAGTCGGTCAGCATGACTCCGAAGCCCTCGTTGAGCATCGCGTATACCGTGATGAGTTCGTAGCCAACGCTGAGTGTGCCACCGCTGAGGTCCATGATGAGTGGATTTTCAACGTTGAGGCTCGTGGCGCACTGGTCGCCTTGGCCCATCGTTCCGGGTGCGACGACGACGAGTGGCCGGCTGCCCTTGCCGGACCACTTCTTGGTCGGCTCGATGTATACGCCCGTGACCGCAGCAGGCTTGTTGGCGGCGTCTGTGGTATTGAACATGATGCGCTGAGCCTTGTTAGGCAGCGCACTGACGCCCGGGAGTGCAAAGAAAGGCTTGATTGACTCGGTTCGAATGACCGAGCCGTTCTTCGCGGGGAGATTCGCTGGCGGGTTGTAGAAAGCCGGAATGGTGACGCCACGCGAGGTGGTGTCACCTTCGGCCGCTTGAGCGGGCGCCGACATGATGCCAAGCGTTCCCACGGTCAAAGTCAGGCTGCTCGCTAGGGCTACTAGGGCCCGCTTTCCTGCACGAAGATTCATACGTACTCACATTTCCGGTTCGGGATTATCGCTGCCGGTCATTTCTCCAGCATCTAGTCAGTATGAACTACATCACGTCGAAAGTGTGGCAGTTCACGGAAAAACCTGTAACTTCCGGTTGCGTGTCGAGAATCGACTGAAATACCGGCTTTTTCTGCGTCAATCGCGACGCTGCGGGTGCGCGGCGCGTGGCGAAAATGCCCCTAGGGGTATATTCGAATTGATACTGACCAAGGAAAGGCGCATTCAGATGGCACGGATCACAAAACTCGTAATCGGTGTGGCGATTGCTATGGCGGCAACACTGTTCGTTACCGGATGCTCGTCATCGACAGACACCGTCACGATTTCAGACTCGACGGTCATCATCGACGTCCGCAGCCCCGAGGAATTCGCCCAAGGCCATCTTGAAGGCGCAGAGCTCATCGACTTCAACGCAGGCGATCTGGAAGCAGCCTTGACCGAACTTGATCCCGATGCCGAGTATGTCGTTTATTGCCGCTCAGGGAATCGGTCAAGTCAAGCAGTCGCGATGATGGAAGATGCCGGTTTCACTAACGTGACCGATCTGGGTTCGCTCGAAAGTGCAGCGAAAGTCACCGGGTTAGAGATCGTTCAATAGCAAATTTGGGAATATTGGGAATACGAAGCCCGAATCGCCGAAGAATACCCCTGCAATTTCAGGAAAAAAATGTGTGCGGGTGACAGGACTTGAACCTGCACGTCCGAAGACACAGGAACCTAAATCCTGCGTGTCTACCAATTCCACCACACCCGCGCTAGCGCTAAGCCTAGGCGAGACCTAGCGGAGCCCGTGCATCAGGTCGCGACATCAAGGCCAAGATCGCGGCGTAGTTTCGCGACATGCCCCGTAGCGCGCACGTTGTACTGTGCCACCTCGATGAACCCGTCGGCATCAACTACGAACGTGGATCGAATGACGCCTTCGACGACCTTGCCGTACAACTTCTTTTCACCGAACGCACCCCACTCGTTGAGAGTTGCCTTGTCGGGGTCCGACAAGAGAGTGATTGTGAGCGAATCCCGCTCGCGGAATTTCGCCAACTTCTCGGGCTTGTCGGGAGAGATTCCGATGACCTCGAACCCTTCAGCATGAAGTCGGTCGAGAGAATCAGAGAAATCGCACGCCTGTTTCGCGCAGCCAGGCGTCATCGCGGCGGGGTAAAAGTAGACGATCACTCGCCGACCGCGAAAATCGGCCAAACTCACCGTTTTGCCCTCATCATTTGTCAAACTGAATTCGGGAGCTTTGTCACTGGGCTGCAAGCGTGTACTCATGGGCACTATCCTGACAAGCACAACCAACTAATTGCGAAGGGCATCCCGTGACTGAACCAGTGTCGGCAACCCCCGATGAAATTTTTGACGAGATAGAACAGATTCGTCATCGCTTGAGCGACACGATCGATCAACTCGTCGACCGGGCAAACCCCAAGAACATTGCCGATCGGCAAAAGAAGAAAATCTTGGCACACTACATCGACGAGCACGGAAACCCGCGTTTCGAGAACATCATGCCTCCGGCAGCGATCGCGGCTGCGGCGGTAGCAGGAATTGTGGTGCTGCGGCGACTATTGAAATAAGCGTTCTTTACCTAGACATAAAGCACGTGCCCGCCCCGTTACCGGAGGCGGGCACGTGCTTTTGTTGATTGCCTAACGATTGGCGAGCGCGTCAGCGAATGCCAAGATCCGCTTGGCGTCGCGGATGTGCAACTCTTCGACCATCTTGCCGTTGAACGTCACGACACCCTTGCCTTCGGCTTTTGCTTCTTCGAAGGTGGAGATCATGTCGCGGGCGCGCTCAATGTCTGCCTCAGACGGGCTGAATGCGACGTTGGCAGGCTCAACTTGGTTGGGGTGGATCAGAGTCTTGCCATCGAAGCCCATCTCGCGGCCTTGGCGTGCTTCAGCGTCGAAGCCTTCTGGGTCCTTCACGTTGTTGTAGACGCCGTCGATGATGACCTTGCCTGCAGCGCGAACCGCCAACAGCGTCCACGACAAAGACGTCAACACGACGGGGTTACGGCCCGGAACGTGCAAACCGTAGGTCTCGTTCACGACATCGTTCGTGCCCATCACGATCACGGTCAAACGCTCGTGAGCCGCCGCGATTTCTTCAGCATGCAGCAGCGCCTTCGGTGTCTCGATCATGGCCCATAATTGGGTGGACTCAGGTGCGCCAGCGGCTTCCATCTTCGCCACGAGTTCGAGCACCTGAGCGGCCGATTCGACCTTCGGCACCAAGATGGCATCCGGGCCGGCAGCCGAAGTGGCCGCGATGTCGTCGTCGTGCCATTCGGTGCCGATCGAGTTCACACGGATCGCCAACTCGCGGTGGCCGTATTCGCCGGAGCGAACCGCAGCGCACACGTTCTCGCGACCTGCAATCTTTGAATCGGGTGCTACCGAATCCTCAAGGTCAAGGATCAGCGCATCGGCGTCGATGCTCTTGGCCTTTTCCAGAGCGCGCTCGTTGGCGCCCGGCATGTACAAAACAGAACGGCGGGGACGAATGTCAGTCATCAGAGTTCCTTAGAGGTCGTAGCTGGCGGCTAGTTCAGGATCACGTTCGGCGAGCATCCGAGCCAGATCGAGCATGACCAGGTTCTGCTTGCACGAAGCATCGTCTTCCATCTTGCCGTCGATCATGACCGCGCCCGTGCCGTCACCCATTGCTTCCACGACGCGCTTCGCGTGTGCGATGGCTTCGGGGCTGGGGGAGAACACGCGCTTGGCGATTTCGATTTGCACCGGGTGCAGACTCCATGCGCCCACACAACCGAGCAAGTAGGCGTTACGGAATTGATCTTCACACGCCACAACATCCTTAATATCGCCGAACGGGCCATAGAAGGGAAGGATGTCGTTCATCGCGCAGGCATCGACCATGCGGGCAATCGTGTAGTGCCACAAATCCTGCTGGAACGTTTCGCGACCAACAGTGAGGTCTTCGCCAGTCGGGTCTTGACGCACCAAGTAGTCGGGGTGGCCACCGCCAACGCGGGCGGTCTTCATGCGGCGGCTAGCCGCCAGATCGGCGGGGCCGAGGCTGATGCCCTGCATACGAGGACTGGCAGCCGCGATCGCTTCAACGTTGGCCACGCCTTCAGCGGTCTCGAGAATCGCGTGAATCTTTATTGGGCGAGTCAGGCCCGCGCGCGCTTCAAGTTGTGCCATCAGACGATCCACATAGTGGATGTCTTGCGGGCCTTCCACCTTCGGAATCATGATGACGTCGATCTTGTGACCGACCTCAGTGATGAGGGTGATCATGTCGTCGAGAACCCACGGCGAATCGAGGCTATTAACGCGCGTCCACAACTGGGTGGTGCCAAAATCAGTGTTCTTGGCGATCTCGACGAAACCGAGTCGCGCAGCTTCCTTCATTTCGGTTTTGACGGCGTCTTCGAGGTTGCCCAAGATGATGTCCGTCTGGGCAGCAATTTGTGGAACCTTTGCAGCCATCTTCGGATTGCTCGGATCAAAGAAATGAATCATCCGGCTTGGGCGGGACTCAATATCAGCGTTCGGAGTAGGGGCGCCAACAGCGAGGGGGCGCAAGAATGCTCGAGGATTTCGCACAGTGGTCTCTTCCTTGAAGACAACAGGGTTTGCTTCTCATTATGGCCAGCGGCTGCGCTATTGGCCGCACCGCGTCGAAAAACGTAAGTCAACGTAACGGGGATCACACGTGCATGTCTATCGTGCCGGTGAAAGGGAGAGAATGAGTGCGTGCGTCTTTTTCTCGTGGCGGTCGGCCTGATCGGAGTTTCAATTTCGGGTCCCGTGATGTCTGCAACCGCGGCACCTGCATTGGCTATCGCGTTTTGGCGCAATGCGCTCGCCGCAATAGCGATCGCACCGGTTGCGCTCGGGTGCCATCGAGCGGAACTCAGGTCGGCTCCACGGCAGATTTGGCTCATGGCAACGTTCGCTGGTGTGATGCTGGCAGCCCATTTTGGCTTTTGGGTGACGTCCTTGACGCTGACGTCGGTGGCGGCGGCCGTGGCGCTCGTCGCCATGCAAGTGCTGTGGGTATTGGTATTCCAGGCGTTCACCGGAAAACGGTTCAATCGTGCCGTGGTGATCGGAGCCCTTGTGGCTGTATCGGGCGTGCTGTTCATTACCGGCGTTGATTTCGGACTTTCGCCACAAGCGCTCATCGGCGATCTGTTCGCGCTACTTGGAGGAGCGTTCGCCGCGGCCTACGTGGTGGCCGGAGCGCACGCTCGTGAGGCATTCTCAACGACGTCTTACACACTCATTTGTTACAGCGTTTGCGCGCTGGCGCTCGTGGTGGTGATGCTGATCTTCCAGGTGCCGCTGACGGGGTGGACGTCGAAGGTCTGGCTGCTCATCGTGCTGGTCACGATCGGAGCACAACTCCTAGGGCACTCTGTGTTCAACCATTTACTGGGTGTGATGTCTCCGGTCATCGTGTCGCTCGTCTTGTTGCTAGAAGTTCCGCTGAGTGCGGGCATCGCTGCGCTATTCCTTCACGAGTCTTTACCGTTGGCCAGCTATTTTGGTTTGTGCTTGATTCTCGTCGGGCTCGGCATCGTGACGAAATGGTCACCATCAGTACCGCGAAACGAAACCTTGATTGGCGATTGACCGGATCGAGTTCAGAAGCGAACGAGCGTTTTGGGGTTAGACTGCTCGTGGTGTGCCGGGAAGTCTGGTCGGCGATCTATTCGCTACCCCTGAAAGGCCCTTCGTGAGTAACATTCTCTTTTCTCGAGGCAGTTGGCTCGAAACCTCGCGTATCGCCACCATCCTGCGCAAAGAATCCGTCGGCGGGATGCTGTTGCTCAGCAGCTCACTGCTGGCGTTGATCTGGGCCAACTCCCCGTTGGCGGCCTCCTATTTCGATCTGGCCGAAGTGCGCTTTGGGCCCAGCGCGCTGCACCTGAACCTGACCTTGGCCACCTGGGCTGCCGACGGGTTATTAGCCATCTTCTTCTTCGTGGTGGGACTCGAACTTAAACGCGAATTCGTTGAGGGCGATCTGCGCGATCCGCGCCGAGCCGCCTTGCCGATCGTGGCGGCAGTGTGTGGCATGGCGGTGCCGGCGTTGTTCTATGTGGGCGTGACGTTCACAGCCGGTGGCGAACGCCTACACGGTTGGGCCATCCCATCGGCCACCGACATCGCCTTCGCGGTGGCAGTCTTGGCACTGATGGGCTCGCATCTGCCCTTGGCGCTGCGCACCTTCCTGTTGACGCTCGCTGTCGTTGACGACTTGCTAGGCATCATGGTGATCGCACTGTTCTATTCATCGGGTGTCGAGTGGGTGTACCTGCTCGGGGTCGCGGTGCTGCTGGCGATCTTCTGGTGGGTCACGAAACGCGGTTGGCACTCTGGCTGGTTGCTAACTCCGCTGGCCGCCGCCACGTGGGCCCTGATGCACTCGTCAGGCGTCCACGCGACCGTTGCTGGTGTGCTGCTCGGTTTCATGGTTCCGGTGTTTTCGTTCCCTGGCTCGCCAGACGGGCGCGGACCTGCCGAACGATTCGAACACCACATCCGACCGATCTCGGCGGGCTTTGCGGTTCCGGTTTTCGCGTTCTTCGCTGCAGGTGTATCGGTGACCGGCGAAGGCGTACTGAAAACTGCGTTCGCCGATCCGGTAACGCTCGGCATCATCGCAGGACTCGTGCTCGGCAAACCCATCGGGATCCTGCTCGGTTCCTGGCTGCTCGCGAAGTTCACTCGCGCCGAACTCGACCCGAGCATCTCGTGGATCGACGTGCTGGGCGTGGGCTTGTTGGCTGGCGTGGGTTTCACCGTCTCACTGTTGATCGGAAAACTGGCGTTCAGCGTGGAGTCTGGTCTGGGCGATTTCGTCACGATCGGCGTGCTCACCGGCTCAGTATTGGCCGCAGTGTTGGCCTCGTTTGTGCTGCGCGCCAGGAACCGACACTACGGCCGTATTGCGGTGATCGAGTCGCGCGACGAGAACGCCGATGGCATCCCGGACGTGTTCCAAAGCCCGCCAAGTGGCCAAACCGAAACAACGGAGGACGACGCATGAGTGATCGCTATCTGGTGTTGTTACGCGGTGTGAACGTGGGCGGCAACAAGAAAGTGCCCAAGAAAGAGTTGCAGGCCGTGCTCGAAAGCATCGGCTTTACCGACGTTACGGTCTACATCAACTCGGGCAATGCGGTCGGCACCCATACGGGGTTGGTTGCTGCGGGCGAGGTGCAATCAGCACTCACAGCACACTTTGGTTTCGAGGTGCCAACGCTGGTGCTGCCGAGCGCGAAGGTTCGCGCCATCACGGCTGCGATTCCTGAACATTGGACCAACGATTCACCCAACCCCGACAAGACGGGCTACCAGTCGAACGTCGCCTACCTTTTCGATGACGTCAACACCCCTGACGTGCTGGAGATGTTGGGCCACGACCCCGCCATCGAAAACATGATCTATGTGGACGGTGCGGTGATTCAAAGCATCTCGCGTGCGAATCAGGCACGCGGGGCGCTCGCCAAAGTGATCGGCCGGAAACTGTATGCGCACATGACCGTGCGCAACGTAAACACGGCCCGCAAACTAGCTGAGCTCTTGGATTTATGAGTTGAATTGCTTGGTGGAATAAGTGAAGGCCGGTCAATTTATCAACCGGCCTTCAATTTGGTGCGCCATCAGGGACTCGAACCCCGAACCCGCTGATTAAGAGTCAGCTGCTCTGCCAATTGAGCTAATGGCGCGCGAAGAAAAACTTTAGCAGTATGCCGAGCGCAGCCCAAACCCGGTCCTTCGTGTTGTCTACGAGTGCACTTTCGGGCCAGGTTGAGATTAGGTGGCGCGCGTCACACGCAGTCCCGGTCGTGGGTAATGTGGCGCGCATGGGGACATACGTAGGCGCAATCGATCAAGGAACCACCAGCACCCGATTCATGATCTTTGACCATTCAGGTCAAGAAATCGGTCGACATCAAATGGAGCACGAGCAGATCATGCCCCAGGCTGGATGGGTCGAACACGATGCCACACAAATCTGGGCCAACGCACAAACCGTGATCGCAGAATGCCTCGCAAACACCGGCGTCCAGCCGAGTGAACTCGCGGCCGTCGGTGTCACCAACCAGCGCGAAACAACCGTCGTGTGGGATCGCCGCACCGGCCAGCCCTATTTCAACGCGATCGTTTGGCAAGACACCCGCACCGCCGACTACACCGCGAAACTCGACGCCGACGGACACGGAACCCTCATTCACGACCGCAGTGGACTGCCGCCAGCCGCCTACTTTTCCGGCGGCAAACTCAACTGGATTCTTAGCAATGTGGACGGCGTTCGCGCAGACGCCGAAGCAGGACACGCGATCTTCGGCACGATTGACACCTGGCTGATCTGGTGGCTCACCGGCGGACCCGAAAGCGGGGTGCACGTCACGGACGTCACCAACGCGTCTCGCACCATGTTGATGAACCTCGAAACCCTGCAATGGGATCCGGATTTGCTCAAGTTGTTTGACGTGCCGGCCGCGATGATGCCGACCATCACGCCATCATCGGGGGAATACGGGCGCACCACCGTTTCGGGCCCGTTCGGTACTGAAGTGATCTTGGCGGGCAACCTCGGCGATCAGCACGCAGCACTTGTGGGGCAAACCTGTTTTGAACCCGGAATGCTCAAAAACACTTACGGAACTGGGAATTTCTTGGTGCTCAACACAGGCAACGAGATCGTGCGTTCCACCAACGGACTACTCACCACGGTGGCCTACCAATTTGAGGGGCAACCGCCCGTTTATGCCTTGGAAGGTTCCATTGCTGTCACCGGATCGGCGATTCAGTGGTTGCGTGATCAACTTCGAGTATTCAACTCTGCGGCTGACTCTGAAGGGCTCGCTGCCTCAGTTCCCGATAACGGCGGCGTCTATTTCGTGCCAGCTTTCTCAGGACTGTTCGCACCGCACTGGCGGCCTGATGCGCGTGGTGTGATCGTCGGACTCTCGCGGTTCAACACCGTCGCCCACGTGGCCCGAGCAGCACTTGAAGCGATCTGTTACCAAAGCAAAGACGTCGTCGACACGATGATTGCCGATGCCAACCTAGATTTGCAGGTATTACGTGTTGATGGCGGCATCACCCAGAACGAACTGTGTATGCAAATCCAAGCCGACATCCTCGACATCGAAGTCAGCCGACCAGTGGTTGCCGAAACCACCTGTTTGGGTGCCGCCTATGCGGCCGGCCTAGCCGTAGGCTTCTGGAAGAGCACCGACGACCTCGTCGCCAACTGGGCCGAATCGAAACGGTGGGCCTCTACGTGGAGCGATGAACAACGCGCCGAGGGATACAAGAATTGGAGCAAAGCCGTGCAACGAACCTTGGGATGGATTGAATGAGTGCAGCAAACAAGCGAGACGTTCCCCCTACCGTCGCAGCGGCCCAATCGGCGCTGCGCATCTTCGGGAAAACTCCACAACCGATCCTGAAACAACTCGCCCGTAAGGCGCCCGTCAACGCGGCAGGTGACACACTCGCGCCTGAGATCGCGATCGCTTTGGCGGCAATGAACAAGTTGCCCGGCAAAGATTTCATCGACGTGCCTGTGGCAGAAGGCCGCGAGATGATCGACGCCGAAGCGCTGCTATTTGCCGACTCGTTTGAGCCCTTTGCGGTGGAAGAAGATCTGCTGATTCCCTCGAAAGCAGGCAATATTCCAGCTACCCGTTATCGCCATCGAGCCGAGTTCTCGCGCGGACTCATGGTCTATTTTCACGGCGGTGGCTGGGTGTTGGGCAGTCGAGTCAGCAATGATTCGGCCGCGCGGTTCTTGGCGGTTGAAGCTGGCATTGACGTGTTGGTCGTGGACTACCGACTCGCACCAGAACACCCGTTCCCGGCCGCTATCGACGATGCTCTGGTGGCGTGGGATTTCGCCGTCGACCACGCCGAACATTGGGGTTTTAATGACCGCCAACTCGTCATCGGTGGAGACAGTGCTGGCGGAAATATCGCAGCCGTCGTTTCGCAACTTATCAAGGGTCGCGAGATCCAGCCGGCCCTGCAAGTGTTGCTGTTCCCCGTCACAGATCTGTCACGCACGACGGCCTCCTACGAGGAGTTCGCTGACGGGTACTTCCTAACTGCCGCGCACATGGAGTGGTACATCAACCACTATCTGGCCGACCCTGCCGATGCCACCGATCCGATGGCCTCCCCGCTCTTGGCCGACGACGTCTCGGGCGTGGCTCCCGCCTACGTGGCCGTGGCAGGGTTTGATGTGTTGCGCGACGAAGGCATCGAATACGCCAAGAAACTCAAACGCGCGGGTGTGCCCACGCAATTGGAATGCGAAGGCGAACTGATTCACGCGTTCATCAACATCACCGGTGTGAGCCCGCATGCGCGGGCCGCCACCAAGAAAATCGCCCGCGCGATTCGACATGCGCTGGTTGAACCCCTGCGCGGTTTGAAAGACTGAACCCATGCGACCCATTGCGCTCTCCCCGAAAAACCGCGAGGCAGCCATCGCGGCCCTAGCCGAAACCGAACTTGATGTGTTGGTGATCGGGGGAGGAGTGGTCGGCGCAGGCTCGGCGCTCGACGCCGCCACCCGTGGGCTGAGCGTGGGACTCGTCGAGGCTCGCGATTTCGCTTCAGGAACCTCTAGCCGTTCCAGCAAACTCATCCACGGGGGACTGCGCTATCTGGAGATGCTCGACTTCCGTCTTGTGGCCGAAGCGCTCGCTGAACGCAGTCTGCTCACCACGAAACTCGCTCCACACTTGGTGAAGCCAATCCCGTTCCTTTATCCCTTGAAGGGCCTTGGTTGGGAGCGGTTGTATGCCGGAACCGGCGTCGCCATGTATGACTCGATGTCGGCGTTGTCAGGGCGTTCGCGGGGCCTGCCGGGGCACCGGCACCTGACGCGTCACGGCGCGCGCAAGCACATGCCCTCGCTCAAAAAGGATGCGTTGGTCGGTGCGATTCGCTACTACGACGGGCAAGTCGACGACGCCCGTCACACCATGTTCCTGGCCCGTACGGCCGCCAGTTATGGAGCACACGTCGCCAGCCGAGTGCGTGTGACGGACCTGATTCGTGAAACCGACCGCGTGGTTGGCGCTGTGGTCACCGACCTTGAATCTGGCAAGAGCTTTGAAATCCGGGCGAAAGTTGTCATTAACGCCACTGGCGTGTGGACCGATGAAACTCAGAGCTTTGCCGACGAACGCGGACAGTTTCACGTAAGAGCTAGCAAAGGCATTCACATCGTGGTGCCGAAAGATCGCATCCGGGGCGATTCGGGCCTGATTTTGAAGACCGAAAAGTCGGTACTGTTCGTGATCCCGTGGAGCCGCTATTGGATCATTGGCACGACCGACACTGACTGGAACCTCAGCAAGGACCACCCTGCCGCGAGCAGCTCGGATATCGACTATCTGCTCGGTCACGTTAATTCTGTGTTGAACGAGCCGATCACGCGCGACGACATTCAAGGCGTCTATGCGGGCTTACGGCCGCTGCTCGCGGGTGAAGACGAAGCAACGAGCAAACTCTCGCGCGAGCATGCGGTGTCGACGGCGGTCAAGGGACTCGTGGTGATCGCTGGCGGCAAATACACCACCTACCGAGTGATGGCTAAAGACGCGGTCGATGCGGCCGTGGATGTGATGGGCGTGTTGATGGAACGCAAGGTGCCGCCTTGCTGCACCGAAAACGTGCCCCTGATTGGTGCCGACGGCTATGAGG
>SSHC01000095.1 GCA_008017265.1 Aeromicrobium sp. | reverse complement strand
GAGAGCACCTCGTGAGCCGATATGTTCGACTCGTCCGGGGACTTGGGCGGGGTAGTCTTGCGCGTTGGGGCAACGTAGATCGATGTCGCCCGCCTTCATGGGTCTGAGCGTCGCCCCGCAGTCGGGGCAAGCGGTCGGCATCTGAAACTCGTAGGCATCGTCTGGGCGAAGCGCAGCAACCGGACCGAGGACTTCGGGAATGACATCTCCGGCTTTGCGCAAGACGACCGTGTCACCAATCAAAACGCCTTTTTTCGCGACGACTTCCTGGTTGTGCAGGGTCGCCTGCCGTACAACGCTGCCAGCCACGAGCACGGGCTCCATCACTGCGTACGGGGTGGCACGACCTGTTCGCCCCACCGAAACGACAATGTCGATGAGCTTCGTTTGTACCTCTTGCGGAGGGAACTTGTAGGCGATTGCCCATTTGGGGGCACGACTCGTTTCGCCTAACTCTCGCTGCTCGACGAAGTTATCGACTTTGATGACAACTCCATCGATTTCATAGTCGTAGTGGGGGCGTTGTTCGCCAATCTCATCTAGGCGTGCGATCGCATCGCTGCCCTTGGTGAAAACTTTCACGTGATCACTCGTTGGCAGACCCCAGGACGCGAGCAATTCATAGACAGCGCTTTGGCTCGACACGCTCGGTTGTGCCCAAGCCCCAATGCCGTGTACAAGCATCGACAGCGACTCGAGTCGCAATTCGCCAGCCTCTCGTTCGAGTCCGGACTTTTTTGACACTTGTTGGCGAAGTCCACCGCTCGCGGCGTTTCGTGGGTTCGCGAACGCGGGAAACCTGCGTTGAGCACTGGCCTTAGCTTTGTCCTCTTCTTGACCGCGTTCTACGGCCTCAGCGATGGCGCGTTCACGAAGAGAGGCTTGCGCAGCGTTGAGGTTTTCAAAATTGGCGACCGGGATGAACACTTCGCCACGAATTTCGACGAGTTCAGGGTGGTTGTCGCCCGCCAATTTTTGTGGAATGTGTTCGATCTTGAGGGCATTTTCGGTGACGTCTTCGCCAACTCGCGAATCTCCTCGCGTCGCCGCCCAGACGAGTTCACCGTGTTCATAGTGGAGCGAAATCGCGACCCCGTCGATTTTGAGTTCGGTCAGCCAAGAAACACGTCGCCCAATCGCGTTTTCGGTCTTGGTCAACCATTCATTGAGTTCAGCGGGCGAGAAAACGTTATCCAAACTCAGCATACGTTCGGCGTGCGTGATTTCCGCGAGCCCTCGAACCGCTTGTGCGCCAACTTTTTGGGTGGGCGAATCTTGGCCGCGCAATTGAGGAAACTGGGTTTCGATGGCCTCGAGTCTGAGCATCCACGAATCGAAGGTGGCGTCATCGACTAAAGAGGTGTCTTGGCCGTAATAACTCGCGCGTGCTGCCTCAATGTCTTCAGTCAGTTGCTCAACTTCATGACGAGCCTCTTCGAAGGTTGTCGGCAGCGAATCAGTTCCAGACACCATGTTGAGAGCCTAGTCGCTTCCGGGCACGCTGAATACACGGATCACCGCGAAAGGGAACCACGCACGCCTATGACGGCACTCAACGTTTCGCGAGCCTGGGCGTCCGACTCATATGCCAGTCCGCATGGCGGTGTGAGCACGAGATCTTCGTGCAATGCCTCTAGCGAGAAGCCCAACCGACCGAGGAACTCTTCGATGGCTCGCGCGTCGAGTGAACCGACCCACGGAGCAAGGCCAGATTCGAAAGCGCTCGCCCACTCGTCGTGAGGTTTCGCGAGCGACAGATCGAACGCAATCGCACCGAATCCCGATTGCTGTGCGAGGGTGACCGGCACTGAGTCGGCACAACAGTGCAGCACCGCCTCGCCACCGGCATCGCGGACCGCTTTGACGATCCCGCCCCACAGTTCACGCACCGTTTCGGCATCAACCGAACGGTGGCGACCGTAGCCACTCGCAGTCTTGATTCTGCCGCCGAAAACGGCCGGTGCCGAGGGTTCGTCAATTTGGATCACTGGCGGGTGGCCAAATCTACGTGCAAGTTCACGCACATGTTCTGCGACGACTTGCGCTAACGCTGACGCAACATCGCGAACCGCCCCGTGATCGGACAGCAGGCTCTGCCCTGTGCGTGTCTCAACAGACGCAGCCAAGGTGAACGGACCAACGAATTGCTGCTTGAGTCGTGTGTGCTCACCGTGCAGTGCTTCTTCAATGGCGTCGAGATCTTGCCTGAACATCGAGCGCGCGCGGCCCTGATCAAGCCCTTGGGCGGCACCGGCCCGCCAGCGACCAACGTGCAAATCGACAGGCAACTCGAGTTGGCCAAGTGTGCGGCCGATCATGGCCGCGTGTGCGCCTCGAGCTGGTAACTCAGGAATGAAGAGCAAATCAGACGCAAACGTATCGACAATCCAACGACACACGGCATCCACATCTGTGCCGGGCATGGATCCAATACCGGTTGCGCGCATGCCCCATATTGGTCATGATCACTCATGGCACACAATGGGCACGTGGAAATTCGCACCGCAAACCTCAGCGATATCGACGATCTTGTCGACTTGGCTCGTCGGACGTTTCCATTAGCGTGTCCCCCACACATGACGAATGCCGATATCGAGACATTCATGTCCGCGAATCTTGATGCGCAATCGTTCACACTTTTCGTGGCTCAGCCTGACCATCGCGTCACAGTGGGTGTGATCGATGGAGAAATTTGCGGTTACCTCCTACTCATTGACGAGGGTGCCGTCCAGTTCGTCAGCAAGTGTTATGTGGATGAGTCTTTTCATGGTCGCGGGCTCGCAGACTTGCTGATCAACGACGCAATCGAGACCGCGAAAGCCCGCGGCGCGAGCCAACTAAAGCTAGGCGTTAGTCGCTACAACGACCGCGCGAATCGCTTTTATCAGCGGCATGGATTCACGCACATCGGCAACCGCTTGTTTACCGTGGGTAATCAGGTTGAGAACGACTTTGTCTTGGCGCTCGAGCTGAGCGATCCAGGTGCACAACACGCCTCGGTCTAGCTCGACCGATCAGTATTCTCCATCAGTTCGTTTACCCGTTGGGTCGCTGCGATCGTGCCTGAACCGAGCACTTTCGTGCCTTGATAAATGACGCATGCTTGGCCTGGCGCGATACCAAAGGCGGGATCGATGAGCTCCACAGCGAAACCTTGATCGTTCACGCTGACCCGAGCACGGTGCTCGTCGCCATGGGCCCGCAACTGGACCGTGCAATCGAACGCTTCGGTGGGCGGGGTCGAACACCAGAGCGGTTTGATGCACGTGAGACCGTCAACCGCAAGATGCGCTTTCGGGCCAACGGTGACGGTGCCGCTGACGGGTTCGATATCGAGCACGAACCGAGGCTTACCGTCTGCCGCTGGAACACCGAGGCGAAGGCCACGGCGTTGGCCGATCGTAAACGCATAGGCTCCGTCGTGGTCACCAAGTTTTGCGCCCGACTCATCGACAATCTCGCCTGGCTTGGGCCCGAGTTTCTCGGCGAGCCAGCCAGCGTTATCGCCATCAGCGACGAAACAAATGTCGTGGCTATCAGGCTTGTTAGCGACTTGAAGTCCGCGACGTTCCGCTTCTACTCGAACCACATCTTTCGTGTGTCCGCCGAGTGGGAAAAGTGAATGGCGCAATTGCTCTTGCGTGAGAACGCCCAAAACATACGATTGGTCTTTTCCGTGATCGACGGCGCGATGCATTTCGATGAGACCATCGGGAGACTCGTCGAGACGCGCATAGTGGCCGGTCACGACAGCGTCAAAACCGAGTGCCAAGGCACGGTCAAGTACCGCAGCGAACTTGATCTTTTCGTTGCAACGCAGACACGGGTTAGGCGTACGCCCCGCTTCGTATTCGGCGATGAAGTCATCAACCACTTCGTCTGCAAACTCTTCACTCATGTCCCAGACGTAAAACGGGATCCCGAGAGCGTCGGCGGCACGGCGGGCGTCGTTCGAGTCTTCGATCGAGCAGCAACCGCGGGCTCCCGTCCGATACGAACGCGGGTTGCGACTGAGCGCGAGGTGAACCCCCGTGACGTCGTGGCCAGCGTCTACCGCTCGAGCAGCGGCGACGGCCGAGTCCACTCCTCCGGACATGGCTGCAATAACTCGCATGTCAGGATCTCCTCACTAGTGATGCGGCGCGGGCGCGCTCAAATACGGTCGGCAAAACGGCGACGACTCGCTCGATGTCTGCTTCGGTCGAGTCGTGTCCCAAACTGAAACGCAAGGAACCGCGTGCTGATTCCTCATCGAAGCCCATTGCAAGCAAAACGTGGCTTGGTTGCGGGACACCTGCGGCGCATGCTGACCCTGTCGAAACTTCGACGCCGTTTGCGTCCAGCAGCATCAGCATGGCGTCGCCTTCGCAGCCAGGGAACGTGGCGTGCACGATGTTCGGTAGTCGGTGTTCGGGGCCAGCGTTCGGATCGCCATTGACAATCGCTTCAGGTACTGCGGCACGAATACCTGCCGCGAGTTTTGCCCGCAGATCTTCAAGACGGGCCACAGACTTGGCTTGGTTTTCGATCGTAATATCGAGCGCTTTGGCGAAAGCGGCAATGAGAGCAACGCCGATGGTCCCGGACCGCACGTCACGTTCTTGGCCTCCACCGTGGAGTAGCGGGGTGGCTTCGATTTCGCGTTTCATGACAAGTGCGCCAACACCGACTGGCCCTCCCAGTTTGTGTGCAGTCACTGTCATCGCGTCGAGACCGATTTCAGCGAAGTTGATCGGCACATATCCAGCAGCCTGAACCGCATCGGAGTGCACGAGGATCCCGTGCGGCGCGGCCAGTTCGATGACCTTGCGAATGGGTTGAACTGTACCCATTTCGTTGTTTGCCCACATAGTTGTCAGGACACCGATCTGGTCCCGATACTCTTCGATATCGCGCGCCAGATGCGCTACATCGATACGCCCCATGTCATCGACTGGCGTGGTCAACACGTGGGCGCCTTCATGCTTTTCGAGCCACGACACGGGGTCGAGTAGCGCGTGATGTTCGATCGAACTGAATACAACGGTGTTGCGGGCCGGATCGGCAGTCTTACGCGCCCAATACAAGCCTTTAATGGCGAGATTGTTCGCTTCGGTGCCACCGGAGCAGAAAACCACTTCGCTCGGCCGCGCGCCGAGTCGTTCGGCGATGAGTTCGCGCGATTCCTCCACCACGCGGCGTGCGGAACGACCTGAGGTGTGAAGCGACGAGGCGTTTCCGACCCGTTCGAGTTCGCGCATCATGACCTCGCGCACCTCGGGGTACATCGAGGTGGTCGCCGCGTGATCCAGATAAACGCGGGGCGGTTGAACGAACTGAGACATGATGATTCAAGGGTAGTGCTCGGGCCACAATTGTGACTGCGACGGGTTGTCCTACTCGGTCGGGAGGATTCCAGTGAGTGAACGGTATTCCCAGCCTTCGCCGTCCCACAGCAGGCGCCAAGACCGCTGCCGGTCCGTGGAACCTGTGGCAACCACCGTGTCGGTTTGCGCGAATTCGCCCTCCAGTGTGGTCGAATCCGAAACAACTGTCTCGGTCACAATGGATGTCACGTCGTCAGCTCTGATCAGGTCGTAGGCGTCGGCACACGGAATACAGCCTTCGCGCGACAACTCGAGCAGATCGTCGGTCTCGCCAGTTGCGCGCGCATATTCGATCACTTCGAGTGCGTACCGCACTTGCGCTTCAGCGCCCACGGCAGATCGCTGCATTGCCGGCCGCAGTGGTGCACGCTCGTCGACTGGTGGAGTCGCCGTCGTGGGCGCACTCGTGGGCTTTTCTTTGTCAACGAGGTGCTGTTCCCCTGGGGCTGCGCAGGCGCCAAGTGCGAGCACAGCAAGCACTGCTGTCACGACGCGTAAACGCATAAGGGTGAGTCCTCAAGGTACGGGGAAGCAACGGAATGTTGCAGTCGTGCAAGGTTACCTGATGACTGTTTGGGTCACGCACGCTATGTGGCATCTCACATTCCGCGACCCACGCCATTCCTTAGTGGAAGATTCGCGCCATCTCAGCGATAACGGTGTCGGCCTCGGCGATAGTGAAGTCTGTCCCGAACGTCATCCGCACCGAGGTTTGAGCAATGTGCGGTTCGATTCCTAAAGCTAAGAGAACAGGACTCGGCTCGTCATCGCCCGCAGCACAGGCAGACCCACTTGAACAGACGATGCCGCGTTGCTCAAGGTCTACGAGGATGGATTCGCCACTCCGCCCATCTGTTTCGGTAAAAACGAACGAGGCGTGCCCGGGGAGTCTGTGTGCGGCTGATCCCGTCAGTCGTGCGCCCGGAACAGCGTTGAGAATGCCCGCGATGAGGTGGTCGCGGAGCGTGTTTACGCTGGCGAGATCGTGCTCGACAAGGCGCAGCGCGGTAGCGATGCCCACGGCACCGGCAACATCTTCGGTTCCCGATCGTCGGCCAGGTTGCTGATTTCCACCGTGCAAGAGCGGTTCCACGTCGAGCCCGCGCTTGAGCCACAAGACCCCGATGCCGCGCGGGGTGCCCAGTTTGTGTCCGGCAAGCGACAACGCCTGGACACCCAATTTGGTGACGTCGATATCCAGCCAGACTGCCGCTTGCACCGCATCGGTGTGCATCGGCACATCAAACTCGCGTGCGACGGTTGCGAGTTCAGCAATCGGTTGAATCGTGCCGATCTCATTGTTCGCAAGTTGCACACTGACCAGTGTCGTGTCGGGATGAATGTGTTGCCTGAGGTTCGCTGGCGTAATTCGCCCGTCGGGTTCTGGCGTCAGAATCGTGAGTTCGAAACCTTCACCCACGAGAGCACGAGCCGATTCAAGCACCGCGGGATGTTCGATCGCGCTCACGATCAGGTGCTTTCCGCGCGGATTTGCCCGCGCGATTCCTTTTACGGCCGTGTTTGCACCTTCGGTTCCACCCGATGTGAACACGATCTCGCTCGGCTTTGCACCCAACTTGTAGGCAACCTGCTTGCGTGCGGCGTCGAGACCCGCTGCAGCCGAAATGCCCGGTTCGTGATGGCTAGCTGGGTTTGCAAAGTACTGGGTCCAGTACGGCCACATCGCTTCAAGCACTTCTCGTCTGACAGGTGCGGTAGCTGCGTGGTCGAGATAGATCACGGAGTGCTCCGAACTGTGACGTCGAGGCCCAGGTCTAGGTTGTGGACGCTGTGGGTGAGTGCGCCCACGCTGATCACGTCGACGCCCGTCGCTGCGATACCTGCAATGGTGTCGAGGTTCACTCCCCCGGACGCTTCCACCACCGCTCGATGGTTCACGATCGCGACGCCTTCACGCAGTTCGTCGAGAGTGAAGTTGTCGAGCATGATCGTGTCGACGCCTCCGGCGAGCACGGGTTCGATCTGATCGAGACGGTCCACTTCAACTTCAATGTGGGTCGTGTGCGGCAGTTGTGCGCGCGCGTTCTTGATGGCGGCCGTAACGTCATCGATGAGCGCGAGGTGGTTGTCTTTGGCCATAACCGCATCCGAGAGCGAATAGCGGTGGTTGTGGCCGCCGCCGCACAGCACTGCGTGGCGTTCCAGCGCGCGCAGCCCCGGGGTTGTCTTGCGCGTATCGGCGACACGCACACCGGAGCCGGCCGCATCGACATAGGCACGCGTGAGGGTTGCGATGGCGCTCATACGCTGCACGAGGTTAAGCGCAATGCGTTCGGCGCCAAGGATGGAACGCGCCGACCCAGAAACCCGGGCTAACACGGCTTCGGCCTCAAACGATTCACCGTCCGCGATCTCGAATGTGACGGTGAGGCTTGGGTCAAACGTGGTCATGACGGCTTCGAAGACTTCTGCTCCTGCAAATACGCCCGGTTCACGAGCGTTCAGTTCGGCAACAGCGGTCGCAGATTCGGGGACAAAAACGTTCGATGTGATGTCGCCGTGCGGCAAGTCTTCGGCGAACGCGGTCTCGATGATGCGATCGAGCTCGCGACGGTCAATCATGCGACCACCACGGTTGAGTGGGTGGGCGAGACATCGTCTGACGGTTGGGCGTCGCTGCGCCAGTGCGCACCTCGGGATTCACGCCGCCAAAGCGCAGATTGCACCATTGCGCGCGCAACAGTCAGGAGATTGGCGTCCTCGGCTGATTTGATATCCGAAACGTCTGGAACGTGCCACGTCGCGAGAGTTTTGGCGGCCGCTTCCAAATCGGTTTCGTTGCGGCTGAGACCGACCGATTCCCACATGAGTTGCTGCAGATCTGCCCTGACAAACTGTTCAGTTCCTGCTTCGGCTGCGATGGCGGTCGGGGCCGCCCAATGCTCATCTACAGGGTTTCCAGCTCGCACGGCACCCGTCTGAACATCGCTGACGGCTGCAGCAACAACTCTGTGCCCATACACGGCACCTTCAAGCAACGAATTGGAAGCGAGTCGGTTTGCACCGTGAAGCCCGTTGCACGCGACTTCGCCAACGGCATATAGTCCCGGCACTGAGGTGCGTCCGTCGATATCAACTCTGATTCCGCCCATGAAGTAGTGTGCTGCGGGCGAAACTGGCACAGGCTCGTGCGCCCAGTCCATCCCGTGAGCTTTCACGGTTCGGTCGATTGTCGGGAATCTTTTTGCCAAGAACTCGGCTCCCAAGTGACGCACGTCGAGACGAACTGGTGCTCCTGCTTGTTTACGCATCTGATCGGCGATGCCACGCGCAACGATGTCTCGCGGGGCGAGTTCGGCTAACTCGTGTACATCTTTCATGAAGCGGTGTCCGTTTTCGTCGACGAGGTGACCCCCTTCGCCGCGTACGGCTTCGGAGATGAGTGGGTTGTGGCCGAACGCCATCGAGGTTGGGTGGAATTGGTAAAACTCGAGGTCGGCACCCACTGCTCCCGCCCGCAGAGCCAGCGCGATTCCGTCACCGGTAGCCACGCTCGGGTTGGTCGTGTACGGGAAAACCTGGCCGGCACCACCAGTCGCCAAGATCACTGCGTCGGCGTCGAGCACGGAACCGTCGAGCAGGCGGGCTCCTGTCACGACGCCGTCAGCGAGAACGAGGTCCGCTACGAAGGTGTTTTCGAGAACCTCGATTCCGGCTTCACGGACAGCACCGATGAGTCCGTTCGCGATGGCGGCGCCGGTCGCGTCGCCTCCTCCGTGCAGAATTCGCGAAAAGCTGTGGGCGGCTTCGAGACCCTTGGCGAACTCGCCGTCGATGCGGTCGAACTCGACTCCGTCGTCGACCATGTCGAAGATCGCGGCAGGACCTTCAGCACACAAAACCGTGACGCTTTCAAGCGATGACAGTCCAGCGCCTGCGATGAGCGTGTCGTCGATGTGCGATTGAACCGAGTCGGCGGGATCGGTGACAACTGCGACGCCACCTTGAGCCCACGCGGTGTTGCTCTTGTCGATCGCCGATTTCGTGACAACGGTGACTGAGACCTCGGGGCGTTCGTTGGCCTCGAGGGCAGCGGTCAGGCCAGCGACTCCGCTGCCGATGATGAGTAGACGCGTCATGGTCAATCCTCTATGTGCTGGGTTCTGTGTGCTGGGTAAGTTCTCAGGAGGGCTTAGGAAGGCACTGCGGCGAGCATGCGTTCGAGTGCCACTTTCGCATCGCGGGCGATGTCTTCGTCGACCACGATCTGGTTGCGCACTTCGCCTTCGACGAGGCCGTCGAGCACCCAGGCTAGGTAGCCGGGGTGGATTCGATACATCGTCGAGCAGGGGCACACGACCGGATCGAGACAGAAGATCGTCTTGTCGGGGTGTTCGGCCGCGATTCTGTTCACCATGTTGATTTCGGTGCCGATGGCGATCACGGTTCCGGGTTCTTGCTTTTCAACGAAGGCGTAAATGCCTGAGGTCGATCCCGATGCATCGGCTGCATCAACGACCGGCATGGGGCTTTCGGGATGCACGATCACTTTGCAGCCGGGGTAGTCGGCGCGAGCTTTGTCGATTTGCGCGACGGTGAAGCGCTTGTGCACCGAGCAGAATCCGTGCCAGAGCAGAATCTTTGCTGCGGCGAGCGTTTCGTCATCGTTGCCGCCCTTGGCCTTGTACGGGTTCCACATCGGCATCTGTTCTACCGGGATGCCCATCGCTTTGCCGGTGTTGCGGCCCAGGTGTTGGTCTGGGAAGAACAGCACGCGCTGTCCGCGTTCGAAAGCCCACTCAAGTACTGCGCTCGCGTTCGAGGACGTGCACACGATCCCGCCGTTGCGACCACAAAACGCCTTGAGCGCCGCCGAGGAGTTCATGTAAGTGACGGGAACAACGGGTTGTTTACCGTTCTCGTCTGGTTCGCTGCCGTAGATTTCCAGCAGTTCTTCCCACGCAGCGTCAACGGATTCTTCGTCCGCCATATCCGCCATCGAACAGCCAGCGGCAAGGTTCGGCAGGATCACGGCTTGCTCATCAGACGACAAAATATCTGCCGTTTCGGCCATGAAGTGAACACCACAGAAAACGATCGTAGATGCCTTCGGTTTGGTTAGAGCCGCGTTCGCGAGTTGGTAGGAGTCGCCAAGGAAGTCGGCATACTTCACGATCTCGTCGCGCTGGTAGTAGTGCCCGAGCAGGACGACATCTTCGCCGAGTTTCTCGCGCGCCGCCACGATTCGTCCGTCAAGTTCTTCGGGCGTCATTTTTTGGTATTCGACTGGCAACTGCCCGCGGCGAATGACCGGGTCAGGAATGACGTCGTCTTTCGAGGCGCCTGGCCCATACGTCGCAACTCCATCGAACTCAAAGATGGGCTGTGTCAGGTCCGCGTCGCACACTTCAGTTGGTTGCGCCGCGATCAAGTCGTTGATCGAGAGAGTCATGGCTCGTTCCTTTTTTCTCGTGGAATGAATCTGTATAAAGCTGGTGGACGGTGGCTGGTGCCTTGAACGCTCGTACCTGTTGGCTCGATGAATCCGGTGGAGAGTAGTTGGCGCCGGAAGTTGGCCGGATCGAGTTGACGACCAAGCACCGACTCGTGCACGGAACGCAACTGGGCGAGTGTGAACTCTGGGTCGAGGAAGCCGTGGGCGATAGGCGACCACGTGATTTTGGTGCGCAGGCGAGTGAGCGCATAGTTCACGATCTCGTTGTGGTCGAAAGCCAGTTGCGGAATTTCGTCAGCCACGAACCATTCGACGTTCTCCCCCAGACTTTCGCGCGTATCTTCACTGGCCCGGACGAGCGCCCAATACACGATCGAAACGACCCTGTCGGGCGAACGATTCACATTGCCGAAGGCATACAACTGTTCGAGATAGCGCGGTTTCAAGCCTGTTGTGCGGTTGAGGGACTTCGCGGCCGAGG
>SSHC01000116.1 GCA_008017265.1 Aeromicrobium sp. | reverse complement strand
TCGAGTGGACCGACGCGCAGTCAGCGCCTGTGGCCCTGCAACGCCAACGCGAGGGGCAATGGCAATCGGTCAGCTTGCCTGCGGGCGAGTGGGCTGTGGACGTCGTGGAGGTCGATGCACTGCCAGACGCGGCAACATTCGACCTCGCCAATGCCGCGCATCGGGAATCCCAACTCCGGGAACGCTGGCAGCAGACATACCAACTCTCGACGCCATCCGCGCCATGGGGTATCGCGCTGCTGCGGGAGTTGGCGCGACATGGCAAGGTGACGGAAATCCAGACACTGCTGCCCGATGTGTTCGCCGTCGCGAGCGAGGCCGAGCGCGTCGCCGCCTTGTATGCCGTGTACAGTGCGCTGACGCCACACGCGTTGCTGGAATGGACCCGGAAGGTGCAAGCATCGTCGGCTACCGCCGCCAATGATCCAGCACTGGTGAATCTGACGATTCTCGCCTACGCCCAATTGCGTGATCTGCCCGCCACCGAGTCGACTGCCACGGCTTTGTTCGAGGGCCAGACCGACAACCTGTGGGGCATGCGCGCCGCGCTAGCCTTGGCATTGAACGCGTTTCGCCAGCACGATCATGCGCAAGCCGAAGCGTGGCTGGCGAAAGCCGAGGCGCTTGCCGCGCGGATCGCGCCGGACGGCCTGGATACCGCGAATGCGCAGGTGCTGCGTGGCGTGATCGACGAACGCTTGGGGCGATCGGGCGGAATGGCGACTCTGGAAGGCGGATTGCAGCGCCTTCGCATGCTCGATCCCAATAGTGCAGCGCATGGCCGCGCCGCCTTCAACGCGCACTTCATCGCCCTTAGTCAGACGCCTCGCGATCTGATTCTGGCGGAACGCTACGCGCGGGAAGCCTTGACCGTCATGGCGCGTGTCGCACCGGCTTCCAATGCCCATGCCCAAGCGCGCACGGCGCTTGCCGACGTGCTCTGGCGGCAATTGCAACTGACCGAGGCGGAGCAGTTGTTCACCCAGGCGTGGCGCGACTCGAAGGCCTTGGACCCGGTCAGCTACGAGACCCTCAGCACTCGCCTGCAGCTTGCGCAGGTCTGGCAGGCACAAGGGCGCTTGGACGAGGCCATTGCGGCGAGCCGCGAAATTGAAGCGACATGGGCCGAATTGCCCGACGACCATTTCGTGCGAGCGAGCTCACTGCGGCAAGACCTGCTGCGATTCCGCGCAGGATGGTTTCTGGACGCGGGCGATGGCGCTACGGCGCAGGCAGACATCAACGCGGCGCTGCCGTTGAGCGACAAACCGGCGCGCCCGGATTGGACTTTGCTGTTGGTGGATGCCGAACGCTTGCAGGGCAATTGGAGCCAGGCGCAGGCGCACTTGCAAACGCTGCGCACGCAACTTGAGGGGACCGAGGTTTCGCGCCTGGATGGCGTCGAGCTCGCGCTCACCGAGGCTCGATTGCAGCGGGATCAAGGTCAGACTGCGGCGGCGCTGGCGGCCTATCACCGTGCCATCGCACTGTTGGGCACGGCTCGGGAAAAGGCCGCCTCACGCGAAGATCTTCGCGCCCGTTGGGCGAGTCGCTTCCAGGCCCTGTTCAAGGAGCCGATGGCCATGGCACTGGGCAGTCAGTCTGTGCGGGACCTGGCCATTCTGGAAGCGCAGTATCGCTGGCAAGCCGCACGCGCGCTGCTGGGAGATGGGCCAAGCGCAACGGCCCTGCCGTGGCCAACGGAAGTGCCGCGCGCGACGGCATTGGAACGTGATCAGGTGCTCTTCTCAATGGTGGTCATGCCGGATCGCACGGCGCTGCTGGTGTACCTGCCAGATCGCGTGCTGCCGCAGGTGTTCGAGCTGCCGGTGGGCGCCGAGCAATGGCGCGAGCGCGTGCAGCGCTGGCGTACTTTGCTTGCGGCACCGAATGCGCAAGCGGCTGCGCATGCCGCGCAGGTCCAAGGACATGCTCTCTATCGCTCATTGTTTGGCACGCTGCCCGCAGAAGTTCTGTCGAAGCCACGCTGGGTCATCGTGCCGGACGCCGATCTGCATGACCTGCCATGGGCTGCGCTGGTCGTCGACGATGCAGCGCAGCCGACCTACCTTGTCGAACGCGCCAGTGTCGCCATCGCCGCGTCCGTCGACGCATTCAACCTGTTGTCGCAACGACCGAGTACCGGACGCCGCGCTGTGGGCGCGGGTGATGCCGTCGCCGAGCCGCTTCTCTCGGACGACACGGTGCAACGTCAGTCCTCTGAACTCGCATTGGCGGCGGCGCGCGATGAAGTGCTGGCACTGCGTGAGGTATTTGGTCCCGATACCGACATCGCATTGGGCGCGCAGGCCAGCGAAGCCTGGCTGCGCGAACGGGCCCGCACAGCACAATGGCTGCACATCGCCGTGCATGGCGTGCTGGATCGCGAGAACCCGCTGCGTTCCGCCCTGCTGTTGTCGCCGGGCAGTGGCGAGGTCGACGACGATGGCAAAGTGACGGCGGCAGAAGTGATGTCGAACTGGACATTGCCGGGCTCGCTGGTCGCCCTTTCAGCCTGTGATAGCGCGTTGGGCCAGGCATTCGGTGGCGAGGGACTGCAGGGATTGGTGCAGGCATTGCAATCGGTGGGTGCACGAAGCGTGTACGGCACACTCTGGGGCGTGGATGACGCCAGCACCGGCTGGTTGATGCGTGCGCTGCAGCCAAGGATTGCCGCCGGGGAAGAGCTCGACAGCGCACTGGCGAGAAGTCAGCGTGACTGGCTGCAACGGGCGCGGGAAGCGGAAGCCTCGTGGTGGCATGATGCGCTCGCCACACTGGGACTGGACGACCGCCTGCCGAGCGCCGCCGCCAAACCCTATTTCTGGGCCGGACTGAGCGTGCATGGCGCGACGCGGAGCGAGGTGACGCGCTAGGTCGAAGGCGAGTCCAAGCGTGGTGCTGTGCACTCGCGTGATCGATTGTGATCGCTGAGTACGGGCAGTTGGAACAGCGCAGGCCTCGGTCTTGTGCAACCAGTGGCGGTCAACGCATCTTGTTGGCGGCACGGTCCCGATGTTGCAAGGCGGCAGATTCGGCCACGGCTTTGTCGGCGCCGGGCTGGGCACTCTTGCCGGGCCGACCATCAACGCTCGCTTCAGCTGCCCCGAAGGGTGAATAGTTGAGCGCACTCCGGTTGGCGGTAGTATCTCGGCAGTGACCAGTGGCTAGTTTGCAAATGGCACCGCGACTGCCGCGTTCGCGTTCAGTCAACGTGCTGGCGCGTATCTGAAAGGCGGTGCGGGATAGAGCGGGCAGCTGCTTCGCATGCCTCCATTGAGGACTCAATTACGTGACTATTCTCCAGCAGTCAAGCAATGCACGAGATCGTAAATTGAGCGAGTGGTATGAGCGCATCCGCACTGGCCAGCTGAAACTGCCCCGGTTTCAGCGATTCGAGGCCTGGGATCGCGGCCGTGTGGTCGGCTTCCTCAACACGATCATCCAGAACCTTCCCGTGGGCGTCACCTTGCTGCTGGAAGTCGGCGACAAAGAGAAGTTTGTCTCCCGCTATGTGGCGACCGCGCCCGAGGCTGGCGCACGGGTGACCGAGCACCTGCTCGACGGTCAGCAGCGCCTCACCGCCTTTTGGCGTGCGATGTACAACAACTACGAAGGCGAAAAGTACTTCGTCTATCTTCCGCAGTTCGATCAGCGCGACGACGACGACCGAGACGCCGACGACATCTGCATCGAGTTCCAAGGGCGCTGGCAACACAAGGACACTTTACGGCCCGTCTGGGCGGATTCGCCAAAGGGGTGCCTCGACCGCGGACTGGTGCCCGTTGACCTGCTGCGTCCTGGCGACATGGACGGCCAGATCGGCGAGTGGATTGCGAACGCGACCGCGCACATGGAACCGCCGGATGACGCCCCGGATGCGATGCCGCGCTACAAGAAGCTGACCGCGCTGCGTGGGGAACTGCGCGGCGTGCTGAACACACTGCGCGAGCGTGTCGCGCACTTCAACTTGCCCTATCTGGCCTTGCCGGCCACCACGGAGGCCGACGTTGCGCTGAAGGTGTTCGTCAACATGAACACCAACAGCAAGCCGTTGTCCATGTTCGACCTTACCGTGGCGAAGGTGGAGGAGGAGGCCGGCGCGTCACTGCATGGCCTGCAAGAGCAGCTCGAAGAAGCGCATCCACAGGCGACCTACTACGGCGATCTTTCCTGGCCGCTGCTGCAGACGGCCGCGCTGCTGCAGGGACTCGTACCCAATCAGACGGGCGTTGCCTCACTCGACAAGCCGCTGCTGGTGAAGGACTGGCCACGACTGCAAAAGGCCATCGTCAGGGCGGCTGACTTTCTCACCCGTGAGCACATCTTTGACGCCGCACGGCTGCCGACCAATCTCGTCTTTCCCGTCTTGGCCGCCTGCCTCGACTCGGTGCCTACCGAGGGCGACGCGGCCGGTCGGGGGGAGCGCCTGCTCCGCGCCTACATGTGGTCGGCATTCTTCACCAACCGCTACGAGGGCGCGGCCAACACACGCGCCTTTCAGGACTTCAAGGCGCTACTGACTCTGTTGAAGCGCAGCACGCTCTCGCCGGCCGACTACACCGAAGTGCCGGTGATGAACCGTCAGGACTACCCGCTGCCGGACCATGAACAACTGGTGCGCGTCGGCTGGCCAAAGGGGGCTGATCGCATGGCTCGTGCGGTACTCGCGACCACCTTGTATTTCGGTGGTTGGGATTTCGCCGACGGTCGGCGGGCGTCCTATGAGACGCTAAAGGCGCGCGAATACCACCACGTCTTTCCGGATGCGCTGCTGCAGGAAGCCGAGATCAACAGCTACCTGGCTCTGAACTGCGCCCTGATCACCTGGAAGACCAATCGCGCCATCGGCCGCAAGGACCCGCTTGAGTATCTGAAGGATCGTGTGGAGTGGGCTGAAGAGGCCGACGTCAGCCAGCGCCTAGAGACACACCTGCTCGACTACGGCCGACTCGCGGCCGCGCACTACGCGGACGAGGCCAAGCAACCGTTGGCTGGCCCTGCGTTGCTGGCGAAGCTGAAACCAGACTTCGAGAGGTTCCTGGAGCAGCGTGCAAGGCGTGTCGCGATTGCAGCTTCCAAGCTCGCCCATGGTGAGATCCCAAGCTGCAAAGCCGTGTTGGCAGAAGCGGATGCATCGGTGGCGAGTCAGCCGTCATCTGAGGCATTGCGCAAAGGTAGCGGCGCATGAAGCTTCCCGTGTTCTTCGATGCGCGAGACATCGCTCGGACCGTCGGCGGGTTCTCTGCCATTGAGCGCGTGATGGAGGAAGAGCGCGCGCAACGCGAACGACTTCTCCTTCTGCACGCGCTTCCCGACATGGACGATCTTTCTCTCTCTTTGGGAGGGCGTGCTGCATTCGAGAGCGCCATCGAACGGCAGCGTATCGAGGGTGAGCGATCGATCGATTCCTATCGGCGGCTCGTGGATCTCTCCCAACTCGATCTGGACGCGCACCAGGCGTTGGGCTCGCTGGCGAGCGCTGTAGAGTCCGCCCGCGTCGCCGGGTCGCTCGTCCTACCCGATGGGCTGGAGCAGTACAGAATCGCCGACTTGTCCCTCGCTGCACGGCTTGCCGACGCGCATCGTTTGTCGTGGTGGGACGACCTTCGGTTGGACGCGTTGAATGCGCATTCGGCCCTCTCGAGCATGTTCGATGAGATCAACGTCGTTGGCCGAGGCCAATGGCAGGCCATCGAATCGGTGCTGTCGGATCCGCTGATCGGGCTTGACTCGGCCCGACAGGCCCGTGAGTTCCTGGATATCGCGGGCCTTCTTCGGTTCCCCCGCTTCCGCACGTTGACGCTTCAGGAGAAGCGACGCCGGGTCAAGCGGCTGATCAGGGAGAACGCGCTGCCTGCTCCGGTGAAGAAGGCTCAGGGGCTGGTCCACCGTTACGAAAAGCTGCTGCGCGTGCTGATCGCCCAGTGCATGGAGGATGCGTACGGCGAGGATTGGGCCGAGGCCCGACTTCCCCTTTGCGACTGCAAGAAGCTGTTGGGCAAGTCTCTGGAAGGCGATGAGTCGGTGCTCGATCACGCCGACTACAAACACTACGAACTGATCATGTGCCATGACGAGCACTTCGAGTCCGTGTTCGCTGTGGCCTACACGGATATCGACGAACTGCGCCGAACGATCGCGCGTCTTGGTCAGTTGCGTGCCCGGTCGCACCACGGCCGAACCTTCACCGTCGAGGATCTGCGTGAGCTGACCGCGCTTTGGCGAGCCATGGAAGCCGGGTTCGAGGGGCTCATCGACGATGTGGTCATCGAGCCATGAGCGAGATCTTCAACATCTACTGCGACGAAAGTTGCCACCTTCCAGGCGACGGTCAGAGAGTCATGGTGCTAGGCGCCGTCTGGTGTCCGGTCGAGAAGGCGCGAGAGATCGCAGTGCGGCTACGCGAAGTCAAGGCCGCGCACAGGCTGTCGGCGGGGTTTGAAGTGAAATGGAACAAGGTGTCGCCGGCGAAACGGGCCTTCTATCGGGACTATCTTGATTACTTCTTCGACGATGACGATCTGCATTTCCGGGCATGGGTCGCGGACAAGAACGGCCTCGTGCACACCGCCTTCGGCCAGAGTCACGACGACTGGTACTACAAGATGATGTTCGGCTTGCTGGAGCCGATCATCAGGCCAGACGCCCGCTTCCGCATCTACCTGGACAAGAAGGACACGCGGAGTGCGCAAAAGGTCGCCAAGCTCCACGATGTGCTCTGCAACAACCTGTACGACTTCGACCGCAAGATCGTCGAACGCTTGCAGGTGGTGGAATCGGACGCGGTGGAATGCCTCCAGATGGCCGACCTCTTGCTCGGGGCTGTGGGTTACGTCAATCGAGGACTTGGTGGAAATGCAGGCAAGGAAGCTTTGATCGCGCGCATACGAGAGCGCACGGGTTACGAGCTCACGCGCTCGACCTTGCTTCGGGAGCCGAAATTCAATCTGTTCCTCTGGCGTGGCCGCAACGTAGCGGGGCCGGCGGCATGAGCGTCGATTGGTTGCCGGGTCTACTTCTTCTCGAAGACTACGGTGGGGACTGGACTCGTTACGTCGAAGCGCTTCACCAGCGATTCCTGACGGATTTCGTTGCGTCCAAGCCCGGTTGGCGCGGCAAGGACGTAAGGCTGAAGCGACATCCTGAGTACGATGGCAAGAGCGCTACGTTCTGGCACATGATTTCGGAGGGGGCTACCGAAGCTGATCGCACACCCGACATGAGGCGTTGCGAACGGATCGCTTGGCCGCGGCCGATCATGGATGAGCACGATGGGGCAGCCCCAGGGAAGACCGCGTGCAGGGTGCTGTGGTGGACGGAAATGCGTGGCACCGAAACGCGCTTTCACCTGGCACCCGACGACTTCAGCTACGTGGTCGTCGTGGCGGATCGAGGCGATTTCGTCTTGCCCTGGACCGCCTACTACGTGGAGTTCGCTTATCGTCGCGAAAAGCTACGGAAGAAATGGCGCGATTTCTGGAGCCAGAAAAGCTGAAGCCGCCCCAAAGGACGGCCTCGTAACTCCTTCAACACATGGTTGATGAGCTGGCGCGAATGGTACCGATCACCAGCTGGACCCGCAATGAACTCCCGACGGGCGGCCCGTGGCTCTCGGCAAGCGAATCTATCTCGTTGTTTAGTTGGGCCTTCCTTGCCGCCGTTCAAGGGGCGAGATGAACGAGAACCACCTCGAAGCGGTCTGCCTCGACTGGCTTGCCGGCCTGGGCTGGACCTGCCTGCTCGGCGATTGCGCAATGCGGTGGCTCGCCTGAATCCAGCGCTTACGGCCGCCGAGGTCGATGAGGTGACCGCCAGGGTGGCGAGCTTCGGCTCGTACTCTCTGGTTGGTGGCAACCGCGAGATGTACGACTGGTTGCGCAACGGTGTGCCGCTTGAGCTTGTGGAATGGGATGGACTGATCGACTTCGCCGACACTCGCCGATGCCATTGATCTGGTCGCCATCCACCGGAAGAAAGTTTGGAGCCCCGCTGCAAAAGCCGATCTACCAAGGCAGACTCCTCGCCACTTGTCGGCTTCCAGACTGGCAGGTGGTAGAGGCTTACCTACCGTCTCGCCTTCACCCCTGCTTGACCTGTTCTACACATGACCCTGTCGGAACGCCTGTCACGCTCTGGCAATGATCGAGCTTCGCTTCCCGCATGCCATTTCTCCGATCCTGCGCTACGTATGGCTTGTCCTGGCCGTTGGGTGGTCGTCGCCGAGCAGTGCGGTGGCGCGTTACTGGGAAACCTATGTCGGCGAGGCAACGGATCTCGACAGTGGCGAATGGCGTTACCGCGAGCGGCACTGGGTGCAGTACGCGCCTTCGCTCAGTCAGCGGCTGGTGATCTACGAATGCGCCGATGGACGAGCGTTTGCGCGCAAGTGGCTGGACTACCGGCGTTCTTCGCTGGCGCCGGATTTCGTTTTGCAGGATGTCGGGCAGGGCACCGTCGAAGGGGCGATCGTGACGACGCAGCGAGCGAGTTCGTTTCGACTTGAGGCCGATGGGTCGGCGCGGGTGCACGTCCTGCCAAC
>SSHC01000072.1 GCA_008017265.1 Aeromicrobium sp. | reverse complement strand
GCCATTTTGGTCGAACACGCCCTCACCGGAGACTCCACGATCGCCGGTGGCGAAGGCTGGTGGAGCAAGGTTGTCGGCCCCGGACTTGGCATCGACACCAACACCCACTTTGTCGTCGCCGCCAACATCCTCGGCGGCTGCGCCGGCTCGACCGGGCCCGAAGATCTTGAACCTTTTCCCGCCCTCACCATTCGCGATCAGGTAGCCGCCGAGGCGCGGCTTGCCGATCACCTTGGCGTCAACACATGGACGGCCGCCATTGGCGGCTCGGCCGGTGGCATGCGCGCACTCGAATGGGCGGTTAGTTATCCCGAACGCGTCGGACGCCTCCTGAGTATTGCTGTTGGCCCCTATGCCACGGCCGAGCAAATTGCTTGGACAACAATTCAAAACGACATGGTTCGCGTCGGCGGTCCCGTCGATGGGCTCGATCTTGCACGTCGAGTCGCCCACGTGACCTACCGCAGTGAACCGGAATTGGCCGCGCGGTTTGGTCGCACCGTACAAGACGATGGCCGCTGGGCAGTCGAGTCGTACCTGCAACACCACGGCACGAAACTCGTTAACCGTTTCAGTGCCAAGAGTTACATCGTGTTGAACAACGCCATGAACAGCCACGACCTCGGCCGAGATCGTGGCGGACTCGAGGCCGCGCTGCAGCGCATTAGCGCCAGAACGATCATTGCAGCCATTGATTCTGACAGGCTATATCGTCCGGGTGACCAACAAATCATGGCCGATGAAATCCCTGGTTGTGAACAACTCGACATGATCACGTCTATGTACGGACACGACGGGTTCCTGATCGAGTTCGATCAAGTCAATGCACTGGCACGCCGCCTGCTTGCTGACTGAATCACACCATTTTGCGCACGATTGATCGTGGTGCGATCTTCATGATTTCGCCGATAGGCACCCATGGCCATTGAGGCACAGAAGCTTCGTCTGGCTCCTTGAGAATCGCCTTGACCATGGCTTGACAGCCCACTTCCGTCGGCACGATGAGGGGCGACTGCTGCTCGGCCTTATCGTTCATCTCCGATTCGATGTAACCGGGATAAATCGTCGTGACCTTGATGTCGAGACCTTTACGGCCGACCAGATCCATCCGGATACCCTCAGCAAGGTGCGCCACCATGCGCTTCGTGGCCGCGTAGGTAGCCATCGTGGAAGGCATTCCGCGCATTGCCGACATGGAAGAAATCATCACCAAGTGGCCTGCTTTTCGTTCGTAAAAATGCGCCATCGCCGCTTCGCTTTGGGCCAAGGCGCCAAGCACGTTGGTGACGACTGTTTCGGCGTTCGCTTTGTACCCTCCGGTTCCGATGCGCGCGCCCTTACCAAGCCCCGCATTCACGATGACTCGATCAAGTTGGCCATGCGCGACGATGGCTTCTTCGAAGCCCGCGAACACGCTTTCGGAATCGTTGACGTCCATCGCATGGACCGTCACGGTTATGGACGGATTGGCAGTCTCGAGTTCACTCTTCAATGCTTCGAGTCGGTCGAGTCGACGCGCAGTCAAAGCGAGGTTGTGGCCATTGGCGGCAAAGATTCGCGCCATGCCTTCGCCGAGCCCAGCGCTCGCGCCGGAAATAAGGATGTTCTTTCGCATGGAGTTCTCCGTTATCTGAAGGTGACTAAATCGGGTGGCAAGTGGGTGTGTTCGTTGAAGCTCAGGAGTCGTGGTCCAGTACTGCCGTTGATGATGGTCGTCAAGCTGGCATTGATGATGACGTCGTTGATCGACTGGAACAGTTCGTCTGATCCGGAGAGTACATGTGACAGTACAAGCGCGATGGGTCCACCGGAGGTGAACACGGCAACGCGTTGCCCTTTGCCTGCTTGGGCGAGGGCTGCGTCGAATGCCCCCAGCACTCGACTTCGGAAGTCGTCAAAAGACTCGTCGAAGTCGCCTTCGCCTCGTCGCCACGCTGTTAGGGCTTTATTCAGGACCGCTTGAAACCCACGCGCGTCAAGGGCCGAACTGTCGGGATTGACTGCCGAGGCGATACCGATGTGGTCGTACTCGTCCCATCCACCATCGACGTCGTACCCGTCACCTTCAACGATGTCTAACGCGGAGATGGCAGTTTGGGCGTGGCGTTGCAGAGAGCCGGCAAGGGAATACGTGGGCTCCCAAGCCCCTGCTTCCCACGCGTTACCGAGAGCGACCGCTTGCGAATACCCGAGCGTGGACAATTGGTCATAGTTTTCGGCACCGAACGATGCTTGCCCGTGACGGATCAGGTGGATGGAACCCATGAAGCTAGCCTGTCAGACCCGTAGCGTGATTTTTCCGGTGACTTCACGGCGGTCGAGTGCTCCCATCGCTGCTGCCGCATCGGCAAGATCAAAACTCGGGCCGGCGACCGGCGCAAGCGAACCGTCGGCAAAGTGCGGGAGCATCGCTTGGTATTGCTCGCGCATAGTGCCGGGGTGTCCCATTTCGTAGGCGCCCCATCCGACACCGACGACAGAGATGTTGTTGAGCAAAAGTCGGTTGACTTTGACGTCGGGAATGTCTCCACTCGTGAACCCGATGACGAGGAGTCTGCCTTCGGGCTTGAGGCAGCGAAGCGAATCGGTGAACCGGTCTCCCCCGACAGGGTCGACCACGATGTCGACGCCGCCTTGCTCAAGTACGGCGTCTTTAAATCCTTCTGCCAAGACGAACTCGTCAGCACCTGCCGCTAATGCGACCGCGCCCTTTTCTTCAGTTGACGTCACGGCGATCACGCGGCCGGCGCCGAAGGCCTTGGCGATGTGGATTGCTGACGTCCCGATTCCTCCCGAAGCGCCGTGGACGAGCACGGTCTCACCAGCGGCGAGGCGTCCCCGAGTGACGAGCGCAAAGTAGGAGGTCCCGTAGTTGAACATGAAGGATGCGCCGGCCTCGAACGAAACCGAATCTGGCAGCGGGAACGTTTGATTGACGGGCGCAACTGCATATTCGGCAAACCCACCACCCATGGCAATAGCCGCTACCCTGTCGCCGGGTTTAAACCCAGAATCAGCGGGCGCTTCGGCGACTACCCCCGCGAACTCAGCGCCTGGCACGAAGGGCAGAGGCGGCTGAATTTGGTATCGACCGCGCGACTGCAGCAGTTCGGGAAAGGCCACGCCGGCGGCCTCGACCTTGACGAGAACGCCGCCGTTTGCATGTGGAACTGGGATTTCGACAAGTTCAACAGCCTCTGGGCCGCCGGTGCTGGTGATGTGAATAGCTCGCATACGTATGAGACTAGCGCACCACTAAGCAAACGCTTAGCAGAATGGGAATGCACTCTGCACGGGACTTTGTCCGCGCTTGGTTGTAATCTTGCACACATGCCCACCGGCGTGCGATTTAACACCAACAACACAACTGCCGTCTCCCGCAGCATTGTGTCTAAAGCCGTTCGCCCAGTGGATTCCGTTCGCGCCAACGAAATCCTGCACGACCCCGATTGGCGCAGCAACTTCACCGACCATCTGAGGTTTCTCGTCGAAGCCGGCCTCGACTCGTCCGAAACAGCACGGAGCATCGCCCGTGCGGGTTTGACTGCGGCACACGAAGAAATGTTTTTCGGTCGACGTGTACTTCACGACGTCACCGCAAATTTGTCTGGCGCGTTCGAGTTCAAGACCAAAGAGATCCGCGGAAAAGACACCCCAATGGCAGGTATCGCGGTACCTTACCGCGGCCAGTCCCTTCGCGGCAGCACCCTCATGACGCAGATCGACGAATGGATTACTTCGGGGGTCATCACGCCCGCTGTTCGTGACGTTGTGTCAGAAGTTCTCGACAATCCCGAATGGCTCAAGCTCGATGGCGATTCCATTGCACTGCTCGGCGCCCAAGCCCAAACTGGACCGTTGCGTTGCCTGTTGGCTTGGGGTGCTGACGTGGTCGCCATCGATCTCCCGTCACCAGAGAGCTCCCGTCAACTCGCGTCCATGGCCGAAGGCAGTGCCGGACGCGTTCGATTCCCGATCAGGCCCGGTGCCCCCGACGATGCGAGTCACTTCGGCGCCGACTTAGTGTATGAGTTTCCCGAAGTCGCATTGTGGCTCGATGCCATGCCCGAGCGATTGACAATGGGCCACTACTACTACACCGAGAGCGCCCGGTACCTTCTGCTGTCACTCGCGGGCGATGCGCTCAACGCCTACCTCATGCGAAAGCGACCTGACCTCGGTCTGGCTTATTTGTTTAGTCCGGCCGGTGCGTATGCCGTTGGTTCGCGAGAGATCGATCTTTCGACTGAGCATTTCGCTCACTCGAGAACCTGGTGGCGCAAATCGGTCGGTCTGCTCAGTGGTGGACATCTCTTGACGCCGAACTACCCTCAGGACTATACGTTTGGGATTTGTGATGCGCAGATCCCACAACAAGGCCCCTACTACGCCCTAGCGAAACAAGTTCAGCGGTGGCGTGCCACCCAAGCAATCGAAGCCGGACACCGCGTCTCGGCTCGCGTCGCGCCACTGACGTTTACTCAATCGCTGCTCGCGAACAAGGCCCTCACTGCCGCCTGCACGGGTGCGCAACGTTTCGGCATAGAAGTTCTTGAACCCGAAACGTCGCAAGCTCTCATGGCGATCTTGCTCGTGCATGATCTGCGCGCAGAACGCCCTCGCTTCGAAGAGCCGTGGCGCGAGGAGCACTTTGCTGCCTCCCACAATGGCTTGTGGACCTGCGCTTACAGCCCGCGGTCGGTACTCTCTCTCGCGGCGGTCGCCGGCATGGGTACTGGGCCGAAACGCCCCAACTTGCTCGCGTGAACTAGGGCGTCATTTGCCGGTGAAGTTCGCTTTGCGTTTTCCGACAAACGCAGCGACACCTTCTTCGAAATCTGCCGAAGTGCCAAGTTCGGTTTGTCCGATGGTTTCGCGCTTGAGCGTTTCGCTGAGTTGTGACAGGCTCGCCGAATTTACCGCTTGCTTGGTGGCTGCGTAGGCGCGCGTCGGGCCGGTCGCGAAGGTTTCCACGGTCTTGTCGACGAGTGGTTGCCATTCTTCCTCGGGTACCGCATAGGTGATGAGGCCGAGGCGTTCTCCTTCGATATTCGGGAGCTTTTCACCCAACAGCAAGAGCTTGAGTGCGCGAGTGCGGCCAATTGATGCCGCCAACAGTTCGTTGGCCGCACCGTCGGGCATGAGGCCGACGTTGATGAACGCCTGCAGGAAGTAGTCGGAATCTTTCGTGACTTGGACGTCACACGCCAGTGCGATCGAACTGCCGATCCCAGCAGCGAGGCCGTTGACTGCTGCCACGATCGGGAAGGGTGCCTGCGTCATGGTGTGGATGAGTCGATCGGCGGCCTGAAGGATTTCGGCATTTGCAGCTCCCGGCGCCATGACTGCGCCCGAACAAAAAGCACGACCGACGCCCGTGATGACTGCAACGCGGACACCATCGGCGTTATCAAGTTCATCGCTGATCTGATTGACCATGTCGGTGGTGATGGAGTTCAACCGCTCAGGGACGTTGATCGTGATTCGGAGAGTTCCTTCGCCACGTTCAATTAACAATTCACTCATCGGGTCCTCCATTGGCCGGCCAGGGTTTGTAGTACTGCGATCAACGCGACTGGCTGATCGAGCATGATGTGATGTGCTGCTTCCAAAATTACGGTGACCGGTGCCCGGCCGCCTAAGCGTTCAAGTACGTCGCTCGTAATGTCGATCGTAGCCAAACCGTTTTCGCCGCGAATCAAGGCCACTTCGCAACCTGCTTGGGCGACTTGATCTGGGTTCATACTGCTGTCGAGGAAGACGTTCAAATCGAACTTCCAGACCCAACCATCGGCACGTTCCTTCACGGACTGTTCAGCGATATGGCGATGCACGTACGGCAGTTGGCCGGGCTCTTCGGGAATCGTGCGGAACCGCGACACGATGTCGTCTTTTGAGGCATAACTGCGGTCAGGTCTTTCTTGGAGTTGCTGACGGTACCACTCGCGAGTTTCGACAGACATTTCCTTCACCGGGGAATCGATGACCGCAACGCCATGCAGTTTGTCACCGTGTTCACGGGCCGCTGTCAGGGCGACGAACCCACCCATCGAATGTCCTACGATGATCGGTTTTTCGTTCGATTCGGCCCCGGCGACGGCCATCACGTGGTCGGCCCAGTTCTCCAGCGAGTATTCGTTTTGGTGTCCGCTGTCTCCGTGCCCGGCAAGGTCAAGCGCGACGACGCGGTGGTGCTCAGCAAGGTGCGGGCCAACGTGATCCCACCAGCCCGAATGGGCGCCTCCCCCGTGAACGAGGACGATCATCGGGTTGCCTTTCTCGCCCCACGCGCGGTAGTGAATCGAAGTGCCATCGACGTCAATTTCAAAGTACGAAGGGGCTTGATCGAGCGCCCAGGTGAACCACTCGGGAATCGTGACAGTCATTGTGTCATGATACTCACCTATGCACCGAGTTGCATAGATACGGTTTTCCATTGACGTGCCGTGTCCTGATTGACAGGATCGGGAGAAAGACAACTCAGGAGATGCCATGTCCCTCGCTAGCAAAACGATGATCATGTCCGGCGGCAGTCGGGGAATTGGTGAAGCCATTGCTGTCAAGGCCGCGGGTGACGGCGCAAACATCGCACTCCTCGCGAAAACGACAGAGCCCCACCCGAAACTCCCCGGCACGATTTACACAGCAGCCGCTGCGATCGAAGCCGCCGGCGGAAACGCGTTACCCCTGGTGGGCGACGTTCGCGACGACGAGTTCGCGGCCGAAGCGGTGGCGCAAACTGCTGAACAGTTTGGCGGCATCGACATCGTGGTGAACAACGCAAGCGCTATCGACTTGTCCCGCACCGAAGACATCTCCATGAAGAAATACGACCTGATGACACAGATCAACGCACGGGGTTCGTTCTTGCTTTCGAAACTATGTATCGAGCATTTGCGCCGCTCCACCAACCCTCACATCCTCACCCTTTCGCCTCCGATCCTGACCGACCCGAAGTGGTTCGGAACGTTTACCGCCTATGCGATTGCAAAATACGGGATGAGTCTGGTGACCCTAGGGCTGGCCGAAGAGTTACGGGCAGATGGGATCGCAGCGAACTCGCTATGGCCACGCACCGCGATAGACACCGCTGCAGTGCGCAACGTGATTGGTTCGGGACAGGAAACTCACTCGCGCAACGTGGACATCATGGCCGATGCCGCCTACTGGATCGTGACGCAAGATTCCCGCGAAGTCACCGGTGACTTCTTCATCGATGATGACGTCCTCGAAGCAGCAGGGGTCACCGACTTTTCGATCTATCTCAACGGCGGCACCGACGAGCAACTCGCGCTAGATTTCTGGGTCGAACCCAAGGGCGTCGTGGGTTCAAACCCCGACTTGAAGTTGTAGTCCTGTCACTGCACCCGGTCGATCGCAATCGGGGTCCCAGCTTCGACCGTGCGGCCTACCGTGCAATAAATCGTGTGCGACTTCTCGATCGCGCCCGGCAGCCGCTCGGTCATTTTGCGGCCGGACTCATCATCGGGGAACCGCACCGCAAATGTCACCTGAATGTCTTCGAGTTGAGTGCCGCCGTCGGCCGATTTGGTTTTCTCGGCAACCACCTCCACGTCAAACTGTTCTGGCTCAGACCTCTTCGTGAGCGCGTCTACCGTCACCGCATTGCAACCACCAATCGCTGCCAGCAACAGTTCCACCGGCGTGAAGTCATCATTCTGACCTTCGCCGATCTGAATAGTTGTTCCGCGCACGTTCGTGACCTTGAACGATTGCGTACCTGTGCGTTCGATGTGTATCGACCTGCTGCTGTCTTCGCTCATGCCTTGAATGGTACCGGCCATTTTGTCAGTGCTGACTGTTAGAAAGGAGCTAGGTTTGAAGGCCTCTCGGGGCGAGAAAGGCGGTCATTATGAACAATTCATACCGATTGACCACTGCACAACGCGATCGCGCAGTCGGCGCGCTCCTCGGCTCTGCGATCGGCGATGCACTCGGTGCGGGCTACGAATTCACAACACCGGCACCCGATCTCACTCCGGCCATGATCGGCGGTGGGCTCGGCGGGTTCGCTCCCGGTGAATGGACCGACGACGCCGGCCAAGCCATGGCTATGGGTGGTGTGGCCGGTACGGCTGCGGCTGTTAGCTGCGAAGAATCACTCCCCTTGGTTGCGCAGGGG
>SSHC01000032.1 GCA_008017265.1 Aeromicrobium sp. | reverse complement strand
GTGTGAATCTGACGACACGTGGGCAGCAGATTCGGACTCAATCGCGAACGTGGTCGACGCTCAAACCCAGGCCACGTCGTTGCTCATCCGTTACAACACTGGTCTGAAGCCGACAGACAAGTGCGTGCCATTCTCTGTCGGCTTCAGACCAGTGTTGTAACGGATGAGCAACGACGTGGCCTGGGTTTGAGCGTCGACCACGTTCGCGATTGAGTCCGAATCTGCTGCCCACGTGTCGTCAGATTCACACAGACCATGCACAAACACGACGAGATGATCGCTCGCGGTCGGGAACGCTTGGCTCAGCCACCAGGCTGAAGCCGGAATGTCGTTGCCGTTTTTGCGGATCGTCATGACGATTGCTTGCGGATCACTCGCTAATCGCAGTTGTTCGCCTACCAGACCATTGACTGCGGCCCGTATCCGTCGCCCAGTCGTGCTGGTATCGATCGGCGCACCAACTCCGCGCGTTGCCAACTCGCGGGCCACCAGACTCCCCGCTTTCAGCCCGCCTGAGATCGCGCCGTAAACGGTGTTACTGATTGCGTCGTGGATCTTTTGTGGCCCCCTACTGCCGACGAGTCGCGTTGCGCCGAATGCCCGATAGGCCACGCGCGCGTGCGTGCGTCGGATTGATTCGAGCACAACCGATTCGCCGTACTCGAGGGCGAGTGCGGCGGCGTCTGTGGTGCGAGCCGAATCGGGAATCACAGTTCTAGTGTCTCAAATAAGTTCGGCCCGGGAGGTTCGCTCCACGGGCCGGACTTACAAGTGAAATTCGTGCTCAGTCTTCGTCCGTGCTTTCGCCGGCTTCAACTTCGCTGTCTTCTTCGACTTCTGGATCGTCGCTAGCGAGCGAGCCGTCGGCCTTGAGGTTGCTCAAATCGATCGTGTTTCCGGAGGCGTCGACAACGTTCGCCCCCTCGACGAGCGCTGCGAGGGCCTTGCCGCGAAGTACTTCGGAGATCATCTCGGGAATGTGGTTGTGCTCCATCAGATGCTGCACGTAAGCGTTGGGGTCGTCGCCCGATTCTTGAGCGCGACGCATGATGTGTTGGCTCAATTCATCGTTGTCGATGCCGTAGTCGCCATCTTCAACGAGCTGATCGAGAACGAACTGAGCAACGATGGAGTCGCGAACGTTCTTGTCGAGTTCAGTCTCAAACTCTTCAAGCGTCTTTTCTTCGTCAGCGAGGTAGTTGTCGATCGTGAGGCCGGCTTGTGCGAGCTGCATGTCCATCTGTTGACGACGTGCGCCCACTTCGTTCTCAAGGAATCCGTCTGGCAATGGCGCTTCGATCTTGCCGACGATCTCTTCGAGGATGAGGTCGCGTGCTTCGGCGGCTTGAGCCATCCGCTTGCCGCGCGTAAGGCGTTCAACAAGATCGGCACGCAACTGTTCGATAGTGTCGAACTGGGAAGCCATTTGAGCGAGTTCATCATCGAGTTCAGGAAGTTCCTGTTCGCGAACTTCGGTAAGAGTGACGGTGACGTCTACTTCCTTGCCAGCGAGTTCGCCGCCGACGAGGGTCGTGCCGAACGTCTGCGAGGCGCCCTTGTCGAGTCCGATGAGCGCTTCATCGAGGCCTTCGATCATGGTGGCTTGACCAATGACGTACGGCAAGCCGGAAGCTTGCGCTTCGTCGATGACGGTTCCGTCTTTTTCAGCAGCTGCAAGATCGATGGTGACCGAGTCGCCTTCAGCGGCGGCGCGGTCAACTTCGCTGTAAGTCGCGAAGTTCTCGCGGAGCGCTTCGAGTTGTTCTTCGACGTCGGCGTCGGTCACGGCAGCGTCTGCAACGGTTACGGAAATGGCGCTGAGGTCAGGGAGTTCAAGAGTGGGGCGTACGTCAACCTCGGCAACGAGCTCGATGTCTTCGCCGTCAACGAACTTCGTCAAGTCCATTTCTGGCTGACCCAACGGAACCGTGCTGGTCTCTTGCAGGGCAGCTTGGTACCAAGTAGGCAATACAGAATTGAGCGCTTCGTCGAGGACTGCGCCACGGCCGACTCGTTGATCAACAACAGCGGCCGGCACTTTGCCCTTGCGAAAACCAGGCACCTGGATCTGCGAACCGATCGTCTTGTATGCCTTGTCGAGGCTTGGCTTGAACTCGTCGAACGGAACCACGATCGTCAACTTGACGCGGGTGGGGCTCAAGGCTTCGGTACTGCTCTTCACGTGAGGTCTCCTGTGAGATTTCGGGTTTTTTGGCCCACACACAGAACGCTGAGCCGTCGTTCAGTCTACGGGGCGACGTGCAACTCAATTCATGTGGGTCGTACACTTTCAGGGCCGAGGTTTCGGCTCCGGGATGTAGCGCAGTTTGGTAGCGCACCCGCTTTGGGAGCGGGGGGTCGGGGGTTCGAATCCCTCCATCCCGACCACGGCCCAGTTAGCACTCTGCGCTGGGCCACCGGTCGCCTTTGGAAGCCATGAACCCGGACGTTCTCTCCCCCGCCAGCATTGCGCACTTCCTCACGCTCCAGCCTTCATGCGGCTCAACCACGATCATCGGCATTGACGGTCGCAGCGGTACGGGCAAAACAACTCTTGGGCGCCAACTGGCATTCGCACTCGAATGTCCGCTTGTGAGCCTCGAATCGGTTTATCAAGGCTGGGAGGGCCTCGATGCCGGTATCGACCAGATGGCGGACGCGCTCGCGGCGTTAGCCCACGGAGACGCCGCCTTCGTGACCACATGGGACTGGGCGGCGGGCAAGCCCGGGGAACGCCTACCGCTTCCAACTTCACACTTGCTTGTACTCGAAGGCGTTGGCACGGGCGCTCACCAAATTCGCCCCTTCCTCAGCTACCTGATCTGGCTTGAAGCACCCGCCGCTCTACGCCAGACCCGGGCACTGTCCCGTGGCGGCGAGAACTATGAACAGTGGTGGTACATATGGGCCGCGCAAGAAGATTCGTACATCGAACGCGATACGCCCGCGAAACACGCCGATCTCTTGATCGAGACCACACGCACACGCGACACGTGACGTATGGCATGATGAATCTGCGCTTCGGCGCATGCGGACGTAGCTCAATTGGCTAGAGTCTCTGCCTTCCAAGCAGAATGTTGCGGGTTCGAGTCCCGTCGTCCGCTCCACGTCCCGTTTCGATGTTGCGGTGCGACTCGTCCCATCTGAAATCGTTCTTTCTTCGGGCTCTGAGCCAACTCATTCGTTCAAAAACCGCCGGCAGTTGCGTGCGTGGCTTAAGAAGAACCACGTCCGGAAAGAAACCATGATTTTTGAGGCCTATTCTGGCGACGGCACGCTATTCCCCACGTTCAGAAAGATGCACTCTGACCAATCAAAACAAGAACTCCGTAAGCTCTCTCGAACCCGTATCAGTTCGATGTTGGCCACAGGAGAATGCATGGCTTGGGGTTGCGAGATAGGTCGGGTCCCACCTGAAAACGTTCGCTCTTTTCTTAAAGAACCCATTTTGATGTTTGCGTACCGAAGAGGATCCGAATCGACTCTTAGGCGAGACGAAGTCATCCTGCTTTTCGCGCTCGAGGTACGTGGCGAACTTCAAGAACCTAGCAGGAAACTCATCGCTTCAGCGCGTCACGATGGTTCGTGGGATCGTATGGTCGATGCCATAAACGGTAAGGAGGATCCTGAATTGGAATCCGCCATCGAAGCATCTCCCGAAGCAAAAAGTATGTGGTCGTGGCTGCACACGGGGGAACGCGAGCCCTTTGTCTTTCGTGTGGCACAGGTGGCGGACTCTGATCGAGCGAAAACAATTGCGCGTCTTGTCGACGAGATTGGCAAACTAGACTAAAAAAAATTACCGGTAACAGCGAACTGCCGCGGTGGCGTGTCGCGTGACAATGCGAGTCGTTAGGGAACGCGGTGGAGATAAAAGATTGCGCAGTCGTCGCCCTGTGGGTCGGCGAGTTTAACGATGCGTTTCGTTAGACCGTAGGCGCCCGCCCCCATTGCATCCCCGGCGATTTCGCGCAACCATTCGATTCCTCGGCCGACGTCCATGGTTTTGGATTCCACGAGACCGTCCGTGTACACCATGATGGCGTCGCCTGGCGCGATAACTCCGCGCGAGACTGTGAACTCTGGACGATCCATGATGCCCAGTGCGAGTCCGCGCGCTGGATCAACTTTCCAGTCTTCGTCGTAGTCCGAAAAATGCAGCGCAGGCGGGTGTCCCGCACTCAAGATTTCATAGCGTCCGGTTTCAAGATCAACCATGACGTGAACAGCCGTGGCAAAGCCGTCGTTCCAGTTTTGTCGCAAGAGGTAATCATTGGCGGCCACGAACAAGCCTTGCGGTGGGAGCGCGCCAATGAGCCCGCCCATGGCTCCGGCCAGTTGAAGGGACTGTGTGCCCGCTTGGACTCCCTTGCCACACACGTCTACCAAGATCACTTCAAGGCGCCTGGAATTGTTTGCGAGTTCGACGGCGAAAAAGTCACCGGCAAACTGCGCACCATCGGCCGTATAGAGCACCGATTCGCTGTGCCAGCCTTTCGGCAACGGCGGAACTTTTGCTTGGCGCTCCAACCTGTCGCGCAAGTCCATGAGCATGGCATCGCCGAGTGTTGCTGGCAATCCCGACCGGTTTTGTTGAACCGAAAAAACAAGAATCCCCGTGGCGAGCAACAAAATCACATAGGACGATACGGCCTCGGCCAGTTCTTTTGATACGACGTAGTCGAAAAGTACGCTGCCGAGCCCGGCGGCCAAAACGACAGCGACGAGAACCCTAAACGGCCCCGAACGCAGCATCAAACCGCCGATAACAACTGGGATGATAGAAGCGCTCGTGGAGATAATTTTGTAGCCGAGAATACTGCTGGCAAAAACGATTCCGGTCAGGATCACGAGCGCAACGAGAACGCCGGTTTGACCGTCGTCGGAGCCTGACCTCCAACGCCCCACGCGCTCAGATACGAAACTCCCAAGGGGATCGTATTTCGCGCCTTTACCAATTACCACAGGACTGACTCTAGTCGGCAGTCTGACATTCTTGGCACCAGAATAGGTTTCTTGCTGCCAAAACTTTATTTTTCACGGGATTTTCACAGACCAAACACGGTTGGTGTTGCCGGCGATAGACGTACACCTCGCCCCCGTGATCGTCGTCTCGAGGTTCCCTGCCCATCGCTTCTGGCTCATGTTCGGGGCGGACCGTGTCGATGCGTCCATGCAGCTTTCCGTACGCCATCAACTCGACTAAGTCCGCCCAGACCGCCTCGAAGTCGCTCTTGCTGAGTGCGGATCCCGGCAGGAACGGATCGATCTTCTGACGAAAAAGCACCTCGGCGCGGTAAACGTTTCCGACGCCAGAAATAATGTGCTGTTCCATCAGCAAATGAGCGATGGGTTGCGAAGACCTGTTGATGCGCTGCCAGGCGAGTTCGGGTTGGGCGTCGGGATCAAGCGCATCTGGTCCCAAACGCGCCACGATCGCATCGATAGCACTCGGTTCGATGAGTTCGCACCGGCTCGGGCCACGCAAGTCGATCGTGTGTCCCGGGCTTTCCACTCTCCACCGCACTTGCCCGGTCACGGGGACGTCGTTCGCAGCGGTCAGGGTGAACGCTCCGTACAGCCCCAAGTGCACGTGGACTTGGTGGTCGATTTCGTTGAACGGAACGAACAAATGTTTGCCGCGTGCCCAAGCATGCCCAACGGTCAAATTGTTCAGACCGCTAGCGGCAGTAAATCGCCCTTGGGGGCTGGACGAACTGACTGCCACTCCCCCAACGGTCGCGTTGATTTCGCTCGCGAGCCGGTGAAGAATGTGTCCTTCAGGCAAAAGTGCCGGTCTCTTCGTAACCCGCAAGTAGGTCGATCCGACGCTGATGGCGTTCTGCTTCGCTCCACGGTTCGGCGAGGAAGGCTGCGACGATGGCTTCGCATTCGTCGAGCGAGTGCATCCGTCCGCCGATGGCCATCACTTGCGCATTGTTGTGTTGGCGCGCGAGTTTGGCGGTCTCAACGCTCCATGCCAAGGCGGCACGAATGCCCTTGACCTTGTTGGCCGCGATCTGTTCGCCGTTGCCTGAACCACCGATGACGATGCCAAGCGAGCCCGGATCGTCGAGGACAGCTTGGGCAGCATCGACGCAAAATGGCGGGTAGTCATCTTCGGCGTCGTATTCGAATGCGCCGTGATCGACTGGTTCGTGGCCGTTAGCGGCCAGCCATGTGAGTAGGTGGGTTTTGAGTTCGTAGCCGGCATGATCGGCACCAATGTGAACACGCATGCCTCTATCTTGTCAGCCCTTGGTTCGTTTGCCCGAAACGAGGTCGCGGACCAGTTGTGCAAACTCGGCAGCGGCTTGTTCGCCCGTGCGGTCGGAGAGCACATCTGTGCGCAAGGCAAGCCGCTCGACTTCCTTGGGGTCGGGGCCGAGAATCGCGTCGAGTACCGTCGAGAGGTTGTCAAGGTCGCTGTGCAGAAGGTAGGCGCCCTTCGCGAGTGAGTTCTCACTCGTGAACTCACTTTCCTCGTTGGTTTGCATCATGGTCATGGCATAGGGCTTGCCCGACGGCAGGAAGTCGCTCACTACGCTGGACACGTCAGAAATGAGAGCGTCCGCGTGATTGGCGCAGTCGACGACGGTCCATTCGTTGCTGGCTTTCGCACCCCACACGTGTTTGCGCCCAGACCTTGCTGCGTCCTCGGCCAGTACTTCTTCGATCCGAGCGATGAGTCGCCCGTGGTTCTTTCCTCGTCGGCTCAGCGGGTGTGGCCGGAAAATGACGGTCACCCCACGCTTCAGCAGCGCGGTCACGAGTTGCGGTCCGACTTTCAGTGACGAGAAGTTCACGTCTTGGTTAATTCCAGCCCAGGTTGGCGCGTACAGCACGGTCGGATCCGACACTGTCGCAAGGTCGCGTCGGTTTTGGTCGACTCCGCGAATTTGCGGTCGGCCAACGACTGCGAATTTGGAGTCGGGAATCTCGATGCCCGCTTTCGCGTACCGTACTTTGGCGCCTTCGCCGGTCACCACGAGAATGTCGTAGTTGGCGTGGCGGGGATTGAAGTTGGCGGGCTTATCCGAATCGCCGTGGTTGAGCCACACGTGCGTCTTGGATTTGAGCAGCATGTAGCCGCGATTCGATTGGGCGTTCTGCACATAGAACATTGCCTTAATCGACGGGACCGCGACAAACCAGAGGTTACGGAAACTCATTGGGCCGAGGTCGATCATCGGCGACGTGAGATTCGCGCCTTCCCAAATCATGTCGCTGTATTTTTCGTGGCGGTTGAAGACGATGCATCGTTCGCCCGATTCGACAATGAATGGCTCCCACATGCGTAATTGCCACGGGCCACCACTACGCCCCGCGTACGCAAGCGCAACGGTGGGGCGGTACCGCACGATTGCGCGCCGCATCGACAAACCGCGGTAGAGCCACATAACGATTTCTGTGAGCACCAGTACGAGTGCCACTGCGACGAGAACCAGTCCCAGTTTCGGGTAACCGAACCAGAAGAGTAGTCCGGCAACAAGTTCGAGCGGCAGGGCGAGCATGCGCGTGTTTCGCCGTATGTTGACGAAATCTCGTCTCTCATCCGAATGTCCCGGTAGTCCGCGAGATCGCGGTGGCGCGAGTGGGCCCACCAGGAGTGCCGCACTCAAGCCGATCAGGCAAACGACGGTCACGATTGCGGTCAACGCATCAATACCTCTGGCATCGCGTTGATTGAGGACACCCGCAAATACAACGAGTTGAACGACTGCTTGCGCAATTCCGTATCCCGAATTGCGCGTGAAGCCGTCGGGCTTTGTCGTTTCTTCGCTGCGGGACATAACGCCCGATTCTAACGAAATGGCGACTCAGTCGAAGATCGGCTCGCGCGTGCGGGAGCGTTTGAGTTCGAAGAACCCGTCATATTCGGCGAGCATGCGTGCTCCGTCGAACACTCGTCCGGCGGCTTCGCCTTTCGGTGCGGGCGAGAGCACCGGCCCGAAGAATGCCGTGCCGCCGATGCTGATGACGGGCGTTCCTACTTCTTCGCCGACGCGTGTGATGCCGTCGTTGTGCGATGTGCGTACGAGGTCGTCGAGAGAATCGTCTGTTGCGGCGGAAACCAAGTTAGCGTCAGCACCAATCGCGGCGAGAACTTCAACAAGCAGTTCTGAATCGAAATCTCTGCCCTCCACATGGCGACGGGTTCCGATGCCGGTGTAATAGTCGCGCAGCATCTCGCTGCCGTGACGCTCCTCCACCGCGATGGCGAGCCGCACGGGGCCCCACGCTGCCGCGATCATTTCGCGGTAGGCCTCGGGCACGTCTTTGCCTTCGTTGAGTACAGCCAGGCTCATCACGTGGAAAACGGTATGCACATCGCGCACCTGTTCGACTTCGAGCATCCATCGTGAGGTCATCCACGCCCACGGGCACAAGGGGTCGAACCAGAAATCAACAGTTTCAGTAGAGGTCATACTTCATTCAACAACGGACGGCCCGCGCGCATTTCCTTCACTAAGGAACCGACCACCGCATCGAGCGCTCCCCCGGCGGCATGCGCCACTGCTCGTTGCCGCTGATACGAAGCGCCGGCCACGACGATGTCGTTGATCCACGAGAGTTCCTCGGCGCAACCCAAGTCTTCCGCGACTGGCTCCAGCTTCACGAGCAGCCGCTGCAAATCCGTAGTAACGAGGTCTTCGTTGCCGGCCTCATCGAGGATCAAGATCGCGTCCATGCCGTAGCGTGCGGCGCGCCATTTGTTTTCTTGCGCAAACCATGCGGGCATGCGCGGGGTGGGGCGTCCGGCATCAATTTCACGCGAATAGTGCTCCACTAGGCACTGACTCAGGGCGGCGATTGCTGCCACTTCGCGGATCGACGGCAAACCGTCGCAAATGCGCAGTTCGAGGGTGCCGAACTTCGGCGAGGGGCGAATATCCCAGCGGATTTCGTCAAAGGAATCGATCACGCCAGTTTTGATCATGTCGGCGGCATAGTGCTCGAAGTCTTCCCACGTCTCGAAATCAAACGGCAAGCCAGCGGTGGGCAGTTGTTGGAACATGAGCGCCCGGTTCGAGGCGTAGCCGGTTTCAGATCCGCCCCAGAACGGAGAGGACGCGCTGAGCGCTTGAAAGTGTCCGTAGTGGGTGAGTAGCGCCCGACTGATTGGCAGCACTTTGTCACGGTCTTCGATCCCCACATGCACGTGTACGCCGTAGATCAACATTTGCCGGCCCCACCATTGGGTGCGGTCGATGAGGGTTGCGTAGCGTTCTTTGTCGGTGACCTTTTGTTGGGTCCACCGCGCGAAGGGATGCGTGCCTGCGCACATGAGTTCCACGCGCAGTGGGTCGGTCACTTCTCGCACGAGTTTGATGCCGTGTTCGAGGTCGGCCATCGCTTCAGCGACGGTGTTACACACACCGGTCACCACTTCGACCGTGTTGAGCAGGAGTTCTTGGCGAATATGGGGATGTTCGCCGCCGCCTTCAGGAGCCACCGCATCCAGCACGGTTTGTGCCACTTGCCGTAAATCACCGGAGTCTTGATCGACGAGCGCGAGTTCCCATTCGACGCCCAGGGAAGAGCGTGCGGATTTGGCGAAATCGATCTTCACTGGGGCTCCTTCCTCACCTGCGCGGTTGATCTGAATGTCAGTAACACCTTTGTTGGCCACTAGTGACAGAGTAGGACACATGCCCGGTACAAATCTCACACGCGTAGAAGCCACCGAACGTGCCTCCATCATCACGACTCACCATTACGAGGTCAACCTTGACCTAACGATGGGTGCCGAACGATTCGGTTCGACCACTCGGATCGAATTCGATGCCGTCCCCGGATCGTCGACGTTCGTTGATCTTGTGGATGCCGAAATCGAATCGATCGTGCTCAACGGCGAATCTGTCGATGTTGCGAATTACCAAGACAGTCGTATCGCGGTGGAAAATCTGGGCAACAGCAATGAACTCGTGGTGACAGGCACGTGCGCCTACTCGAACTCCGGCGAAGGCCTACACCGTTTCGTCGATCCTGTGGACGATCGCGTCTACCTCTATACCCAGTTTGAGGTGCCAGATGCCCGGCGAGTTTTCGCGACCTTTGAGCAGCCTGATCTGAAGGCGACGTTCACGTTTAATGTGACGGCGCCGGCGCATTGGGCAGTGGTGTCGAACTCCCCCACGCCCGAACCGGTCCCGCTTGATGCCGATCGCGCAACCTGGCATTTCGCGCCGACTCACACCATGAGCACCTACATCACAGCGCTGGTTGCTGGCGAATATCACGAAGTACGCGATGTTTACTCGGGTGATTTCGAAGACATTCCACTTGGTGTTTTCTGTCGCCAGTCTTTGGTCGAGTTCCTTGACGCTAACGACATCTTCGAGATCACCAAACAGGGCTTTGGTTTCTTCGAGGGCGCCTTCGAGATGGCGTACCCCTTTGGCAAATACGATCAATTGTTTGTGCCCGAATACAACATGGGCGCGATGGAGAACGCGGGCTGTGTCACGTTCCGTGACGAAATGATTTTCCGCAGCCGCCAGACGGTCGCTGCCTATGAACAGCGGGCGAACACGATCTTGCACGAGATGGCTCACATGTGGTTCGGCGATTTGGTGACGATGCGCTGGTGGGATGACTTGTGGCTCAACGAGTCATTTGCCGAGTTTGCGGCCCACCATTCTTCGGTGAAAGCCACGCGCTTTACTGACGCGTGGACTGGTTTCACGAACAACCGTAAAAACTGGGCCTACCGCCAAGACCAGTTGCCCACTACTCACCCCATCGCGGCCGACAATTACGACTTGCATGCGGTGGAAGCGAACTTCGATGGCATTACTTACGCGAAGGGCGCGTCTGCGTTGCGGCAGTTGGTGGCGTGGGTGGGCGAAGATGATTTCTTTGCCGGCTTGCGTTCCTATTTCACGAAACACGCTTGGGGCAACACGGAACTCACTGATTTGTTGAAGGAATTGGAGGCCGCTTCGGGCCGCGAGTTGAGTGATTGGGCGGCCGAATGGTTGCAGACTTCAGGCGTCAATACTTTGCGCGCAGACTACGCGGTTGATGCCGAGGGGCGTTTCACTTCGTTTGCGATCGAGCAGAGTGCGATCCGGGAGTATCCGACTTTACGTCGCCACCGTATCGGCGTTGGCTTGTATTCGAACGTTGACGGCGCACTTGTGTTGGTTGATCGAATCGAAACAGACATTGCCGGGGCGCGCACCGAGATCCCTGAACTAGTTGGCAAGCAGCGCGGCGATTTGGTGTTGCTCAATGACGGCGATTTGACCTACGCGAAGATCCGTCTCGACGCCCATTCGCTCAATACGCTGTTGACGGGTTCGGCACGTTTGGAGGATTCGCTGGCGCGTGCTTTGTGTTGGGGTTCGGCCTGGGACATGACACGCGATGCGGAGCTTTCGCCGTCGGTGTTTGTTGATTTGGTGTTGGGTGCGGTTGGTGCTGAAACCGATTTGACTGCTGTTTCGGCGTTGCTGCGTCAAGCAAATTCGGCGGGCATGTTGTTTGCAGCCGAGTCGAACCGCGATGAGGTTCGTGCTCGTTTGGCGCGAGGCGTTCATGAGTTGTTGGTGAAAGCGGAACCGGGCTCGGATCATCAGCTTGCTTTTGCTCGCGCGCTCGCTGCTTCGGCGCAAGACGCTGCACCGTTGCGTGACGTGTTAGGCGGCTCGGTGCCCGGGTTGGTGCTCGACGCAGATCTGCGGTGGACATTGATTGGCTCGCTTGCGGCGCTCGGTGCGGCCGATGCGGCTGAGATCGCGGCCGAGTTGGCTCGCGATGACACCAACCAGGGCCGCGAGAACGCCGCCGGAGCACTCGCCGCACGCCCCACGGTTGAAGCCAAAGCGGACGCATGGCGCCAAGTGGTTGAGGAAGCAGCCACCCCGAACGAAACTCGCCGCCAAGTCGCTGCCGGGTTCCAGATCGATGGCCAAACCGAAGTACTCGCACCGTATGTCGAGAAATATCTTCAGATGGCTGAAACCGTCGTGGACCAAATGGGCGTCTGGATCGGCCATATCGCGTTGATCCACTTGTTCCCGCTCGTGAACCTGTCTGGCGAGACTTGGGCGCGAGTGGACGCCTGGCTGGCCTCAACCGAAGCCCCACAAGCAGCGAAGCGTTATGTGCAAGAAGGCCGCGACGACCTCGCCCGCGCCCTACGCGCCCGCGCCGCCGACGACGCCCGCTAACCAGGCTGCGGTGGCGAAAGGCCAGGAACGTTGTCGTTCGCGAGCTTAGGCAGTTTCGCGTTCGTCGATGATGGGTTTGAGCCCGATGGCAAGACCATAGATCCGGTCGTCGAGTGTGGTGATGCGGTCATCGATACGGTCGATGCGGGTGTTGATTGCCGAGGTTTGTTCTTTCATTTCCGTGCGCAAGGTATTGAAATCGCTCTTGACTTCGCCGCGCAGTAACCCCATGTCTCGACGCATGGCCGGATAGCAACCCGCTAGCGCTGTCATGAGAACTGCTAGCGAAACCCACGTGTCGACGCCCATTGCCCACATGCCTCCAGCATGACTGAAATGGCCGGAACAGAGTTAGAACAGAGTCGTTTTCGGCCTAGCGGCAGAAATGTGTGTATGAGATTTCTCTTTTTTGTTGTGTTTCCAGCCTGAAGTAGGCCCATACATGCTTTGAAAGCGTGTATGGGCTCTCTTCCTCGTAATTGGCCGTGTTGTGGTGTATGTGCTTCGAAGTTGGTGAAGAACGGGAAAACGAGTGCTGGGCGGACTCGGTGGCGGTGTCGTGCATGTGGTGCGTCAACGACTCAGCATCGTCGTGATGTTTCTGATCGGGCAACGATGTTGGCGTTCCATTCGTGGCTGTTAGGCAAGGACTCTCAACGCGAGATCACTGGTGGCACGGGTCGAACGTTTCGAGC
>SSHC01000083.1 GCA_008017265.1 Aeromicrobium sp. | reverse complement strand
TCGGCCGAATCGGAAGGATAGCCCGCATCGATGAGGGTGACGCGAGTGCCGTCACTCACCACCGCCCAGTTGACGTTCGTTCCCTTCACAACGTGAACCGAGTCGGAAACTTGAGTGATCTTCATGCGTGACTCCCTAGCGTGTGGTGTTGCTTCCCATCGTGCCTCGGGTTGGCGCAAATAGGGACTACCGTCACTCGCGCGACAGCAGAATTCTCCGGCGAATGAGCACAAGCAGCACCACAACACAGCCGATCACATAGACACGGGCCGCGACTCTGAAGGCGTCGTGGGGTGCTTGAGGTTCGCTGGTTCTGAAGTCGCCTGTTCCTTTTCTGACGTACTTCACGTTCTGGTATTCCTCAGCGGTGAGATAACTCAGTCGTGCACTTTGGGAACCGTCCACGAGGTGATCAGAGTCGCGCGCGAGGCGATAGAGGTGGTTCCAGGTCGCCGCCGCGAGACTCACCTTTTCGCCGTCGAACGGCACCTGAACAGAAGGAAGCGAGAAGGGCTTGACGTCACCCGAACCGTCTTTGAACATCCGGTAACTGCCGTCGGCGTTCTGCACATACTGATCGGTGTAATGCTGGGCGAAGGTGGGGTTGTAGTCGTCGTCGGGGCTGGATTCGAACCGGATCCTGTTGATCTCGCCGGTCGTCTTGTCAACGTCGATTTGGACGTATTCGATGTCTCGAACCGGATACCCGTATCGGGCCGCGCGATAGATCCAATACGAGCGGTCGTAGAGCGCGTTCGGATGGGTTTCGTCTTCCCACACGAAGAAGTAGACGAGCGACCAGGCGTTAGCGTCCGTGTTGTCGATCACCTCGTATTTCACGTCGAGGATCGGAGGGGTCTTGTTTTCGCTCGCGATCGACATCGACGGGCGAAAGCGGGCCGCGACCTCATCGACGGTGAACTGGGTGCCGGCAATGTCGACAGTGCTGTCTACTGGAAGAACCTGATCCTCATAGGCCCGCGGCACATGACCCGTCAGGGCATTGAAAGCGAGCACTCCGACGAGATAAATGGCGACCATGCCCAATGCCATTCCGCCTAGCGCGAACTTAGAAGGGCTACCTACGTCGATCTGCGCTGGCACGTCAAGCGCCAACTTCGTCCCACGCCGGAATACGGCGCAACAAAATCTCATCGGTGACCGGAAATGTGTAATTGCCCCGCTCGTACTCAACAGTCAACATCAGGCGAAGCTCACCGGTTTCATCGGTAGCCGCGTATTCGCAAGCACCCCCGTTGAGTATCCCAGCAACGACTGAAACCAACTCCGCGTCCGCATCATCCTCGTCGGCACCGATCGTCAACTGAGCGCCTACACCGCAGAAAATCTTGGCAACATCCCCGCTTATCGAAATCACAACGGTCGACCCGATCAACGAATCGTGCGGGACAAGTAATAGATGCGCACGCGTCTCAGATACGTCGATCCTTCGAACCGCACCCCGAGCATCCACGAGTTGATCCAACAAACGACACAGCAACGGAACGTCAAAGCACGGATTAACGTCACCACTAGCTAACACGTTTGACCTCCCCTTGCATTTGATGCTCGAAGCCGGACCTCAAGGCAAATGCATTCTTGGTTGTTGCATTGGCCCACGTGGAATTCGAGAGTTCCATAGCCACTATGCCCCACGGATGGCATCGACAGCACCTGTTGAACCACGTCCCGTGTTCAAAACTCACAATCGAATACCTTGTTCATCCACGCGATGCACGGGGTCGCTCATCGGCCCTTGCATCCTCGCCGAACAAGGAAGAACGAGCGCACATGGATTTTACAACAATATTAGTTCCCTAAATTGGGTACAATCGTTGTCGTGGCTGATTCGACTGTTGCGAGGCTTGGCTCCATTGCGGAACGGCGGTGGGGCCTGTTCACCACGGCTCAAGCAGTCGCAGCGGGGGTTTCGCGCAAGCAACTGGTGCGGCTCACGTCCTCTCGCGTGATCGAACGGGTCGCGCATGGCGTCTACCGGATGGCCGGCGCTCCCCCTCAAAAGCACGAGAACATCTACGCGACGTGGCTAGCGCTGGGCGGGGCCACGGCAACACGCACCAAGCCTGGTGTTCCTCCGCTCGTGGCCGCTGGAGTGACGGCCGCAGTAGTGCACGAGATTGGGGATTTCTTCCTCGACGGTCTCGACTTCGTCGTACCTTCGCGCAAGGGCACTCGACTGGCCGATGTTCGGCTACGCATCCGAATCTTGGAGCCCGACGATGTTGTTTCTGTCGATGGCCTTCCCGCTTTGACCGTCGAGCGCACGATCCTCGACCTCATCGAACTCGGCACGGACACTTCACTGGTCACTGACGCTCTGCGCGATGCGGTTCGCCAAGGCAAGATCACACGAGTTGAACACCTCCGCTCTGGTCTTGCCAAACTCGGGAAACGCTACGAGGGCGACGCCCACCGGATCGCTACCGAACTTGATGCTTTGATTACCCAGACCGAGGGAGGCGACCGTGTCTGACGAAACTAGCTATGGCGATTGGCGCGCACTGGAGTTGGCCATCAAAGATGCCGCAAAGAAGCGCGCACGGCAGGCGGGAGCCGGTATCAGCGCAACCACCGTGGATGCGCAGATCCGACAAGCTCGTTATGACAGATTCTTGTCCCGCGTCTTCGCTAACGGCGAAGAATCCGAATGGCTACTCAAGGGCGGGCTGAGCATGCTCGCTCGAGTTCCTCGAACACGCACCACAAAAGACGTCGATCTCGCCGCCCCACATGCCGCCGATCTACATGGCGCTGAGCAGGCATTGTCAGCACTAGTTGCCGTGGATCTCGGCGATCACCTGACGTTTAGGCTGATCCGTTCGATTCCGACAGGATTGGGTGACAACCAAATTGGAACAGAGACTCGTCGCCTCATTTACGGCTGTTTTGACGTAGACAACGACTCCCAGGTTGACACGGTAACCGTCGATGTTGTCGTCGGTCCAGAGCCGACCGGCACGCCGGAGATTGTCGAACCGGCCAACCGGCTGCTGCTGGCCAGGCCGCTTATTGCTCACTCCTATCGGTTGTTCCCTGTGACTGACCAGATTGCTGACAAGGTGTGCGCCACTATGAGCACGAACTACGCAGGTAATAAACGCAGCAGCCGCGTTAAGGACCTAGTCGATCTCGTAGTCCTCGCCCAATATCAAACCATCATCCTCGGCGAGTTGCGGGCCGCGATCACCACCAAGTTGGCCATCAGTGGCATGGAACCGTTCCACCACTTCGATATTCCCGCTGATTGGAAACGCACTTACCCTGCAACCGCTAAGGGCGTCCCCCTGGCGCAAACATATACAGCCGAAACTGCGGCTTCTCGTCGCCCGATTCATCGACCCTGCTCTCACCAACGATCCGGAGCCTGCGGAATGGGACCCACACGAACTTCAGTGGATTTCTAGGTCTTGAGTGTGGCTCAGATAGCTAAGTCGTTTGACGTGCGGGTGCGCCGCTTGCTGACCGAGTACGCGTTTGGTGCGCGTTGTTTCGTAAGCGGGTTTACGCAGCGCGGGGCGTGAGGTAGTCGACGACGGTGGGCCAGTCGGGGAACTGCTCGCTGCCGAAGTGGACCCATTCGCCGCCGGGATTAGTGTCGGGGAACTCGGCGGCACCGTTGCGCGAACGATCATCGATCAAGTAATCGCCCCGATTGAGGTGTTTGTGATGCGAGAGGATGACGCGCTTCCACAGCGGGCTGCCTTTCTCGTGGCCGAAATAGCGTTGGATCCATTCGATCTTTTGGCTCGCGCCGGTCACGTTCGCCCACGGCACGGTGGACAACACATACACGTCAAACAGCGACGTGAGCGTGGTGACGGCTTCGACCGCGCTAGGCATGGGGTCCATGAGCGCGAACAGTCCGGGGATCTGGTCTTCGCGGCCGGCGTATTCGGTGCGCACTTCGGGCGCGAGTTTGTCGAACGCGGAATAGAAATCGCAGATGACGCCATCCATGTCGATGTAGAGAATCTTTTGGCTCATAGCGGGCTCCTTCGTTTCGTGAGGGTAATACATTCGTTTCGTGAGGGTAGTACAAAATCTGGGTGCTGCGAAGGCAGCTGTTGCGAGAGTTGGGCCGGGCGGGATTCGCGCTCTCAGCGGCGACCTAGCCGCGCACGAGATTGAACACTCGCGCTCTTGATCAGCAACACGTTCAGTCTCGCAGGCGGGTCTGACAGTTTTGAATGCTTTAACCGCCAAATGCGCCGTTGTGGGACCGTAGACGAGACATGCATGTCAGACAGTGTCGTGAGGTTCGCGACCGCTTCGTCCGCATCCGGCATGGGGACTATCGATCCGATGCGGCTGCGATGTGCTGGATAAATTCGTTAACCCAGTCAACTGCTTCTTCGACCGTAGCCAACAAGCCAAGACCTTCAACCGCTTCTGCATACAGGGAATCCCAGTGCTCAGCAACAGTGACTGCAACCGACCACGACCAACGCCATTTCAACGCGCCTTCTCAAGGCCAAGCCGTCATCGCCCGCTAGGTTGCGAATACGCTGCTCCAGCGATCGCACATTCGCCGGAATGTCGGAGTATGTCATTCGCGCAGCCCTTTACGCACACGCTGCAACTCAGTCGCAGTCAACAATCCTTCTGCGCGGGCTTGCTTCGTCGCTGCTAGCAATCGCTCGTTTTCGATACGTCCTCGGCAATCAATTATCGCGTCAGCCACCGGCTGCGCCGCCAAACCAAAGTAGGTAGTTACGCGGGTAGTTTCTTTCACGTATATCACTTCGATGGTGGCTGGCAGCCTAGAGCGAACACGACGTGGTACCGCCACCTTGATCCGCCGCTGGTTGACATCAGCAAGACCGAACAGCGCTAACACCGATTCACCGTGCAGAAAAGCATCTATTCCCACCCGAAGCAGTGCTTCAGCAAACTGATCGCGTGGGGTGGGCGGGATGTCCGACACCCGATATAAGCCATAGGCAACGCTCTCTAACCCACCGCGTGCTGCGAGCTTGGGCAATTCGACTGGAGGAACCCCGGCCTCTGCCGCCTGCTTCGTTGTGACGTAACCGTAGTGATCGAGCGCGAGTTCACGCACGATTTGTCGGTACTTTGTTCCAGTTGCCATGACGAAACTATACCGAAAACGGTAGTATTTTGCCAAAGCACTCATCAATTGTCCTCCGGTTGAGGAAGGCCGGCTCGTGAAATCCCCTGCCGACAACAGCGGCGTTCTGCCTGCCACCCAAAATGCCTCATGTACTGGCATCGCAGATCAACCCAACGCTCACCTCACCACCAACGGCCCGAGCCAAGCGGGCATCGGCCGTCACCAAGGTCGCCGACAGACGCATCGCCAACGCCACATACGAAGCGTCGTACGCCGACACGTTGGCTCGCAGCGAACACGCGTGCGGCAAGAGCGCTCGATGCGTAACCCGAATCGCGGGGAACTCAGCCAATGCGGTGAGCACAGCTTCAGCCTGCTGATCAGTGAGTTCACCAGATCGATTAAGGCGGCGCACCACAGACATGACTTCGATATCCAACAGTTCGGGCACATAGATCGGCCTGTCAGACAGCAGCGAACGCAATCGCTTCACGTCGCGGCCGTTCGCCAAGAGCAGCGCAACGACGGCACTACTGTCAACGACGAGGTCGCTCATCATGCAAAACCTCTACGAGGGAATCAATAGCGAAGCCCTCCATGGAAACATCGGCGTGCATTTGGTCGACGCGGCTCACCCACTGATCGAATGATGGCCGCTGCGCGTCTGCGATGAGTTTGCTCAGCAGGTACTCCTGCAAAGACTGATGCGCATCTGCTGCCCGCTGCCGGAGGATCGCATGCGCCTCCTCCGGTACGTTCTTGATTTGAATCGTGGCCATGGCGCCATTATGGCGCCATGATCGAGTTGCGACAAACTTATGGCAAAAGTATTACGAATCAGTTAGCCTATTGCCATGACGCCGAAGCCGTTAGCGAGAAATGAACTGTGGGACATCGCATCTACACAGCACGGTTTCGTAACCGCTCAGCAAGCCACCGAGTCCGGAATTACCAAGCAGGCGCTACAGATGCTCGTGCACCGCGGAACCGTCCAGCGAGTAACTCACGGCGTTTATCGCTTCCCACAATATCCAGTGGGTGAGCATGATCAACTCATGCTCGCAGTGTTGTGGACACGGGTGCCGGAGGCTGTTCTCTCGCATGAAACTGCGCTAGATTGCTACGGAATCAGTGACGTCAATCCCAACCGCATACACGTCACCGTCGGCAAGCACCGTCGCTTCCGGCGTGCGAGCGGCCGCGATTACATCGTCCATTTCGAGAATCTTGAGTCCAATCAAATTGGTTGGTGGCAAGAGATTCCAACGGTCACTCCCGCAACGGCAATCGAGCAGTGCATCGCTGGTGGCACCCCGACCTATTTACTGAGGCAGGCAATCGAGCGTGGTCACGCGCAAGGGTTCTTGAAGGCGAATGAGCGTTATGCGTTGGCCAACAAACTGGAGGCCCGTGGTGAGTGACGATCACATCAGCTCCCGGCTTGCTGCACTACTTGCGACCTTGCAACCCAAGTCGAAGCAACCGGCATCAACCAAAGTTCTCAACGCGTGGGTCGCTCAGGCCGAAGGTCATCTTGGCGATGAGGCAAAGGGCGGCAGGCTGGGTTGGCTCATCGCCTCATCTGTGGCGATCGCGGCGGTGCAGCGTGCCCTCGATACTGAAGGCCGACAGTTGTTCCTACTTAAGGGCGGCACTCTGCTCCAACAC
>SSHC01000001.1 GCA_008017265.1 Aeromicrobium sp. | reverse complement strand
GCACGGTTGGTGACGCATACGACAACGCTCTGGCTGAAACCACGATCGGGTTGTTCAAGACCGAGTGTGTCCGAGCTGATTCGCCGTTTCGACGCGGCCCGCTACGAAACGTGTCTGATGTCGAGCACATCACTGCGGACTGGGTTGACTGGTTCAACAACGACCGGCTGATGCACCGTCTCGGACGCGTGCCCCCAGTCGAGGCTGAAGCCGCGTATTATGCCGCCCAAAGGTCCAACGAAACCGTTGGCACCCAATAACCCGAGGGTGCATCAAACCCGGGATGATTCAGGGAGCGAGCGGACGCATCTCACGCGCCGCCCACTGACACCATCAAAGCCGGAGCGCACGCCGACGCTTGCACCATCGACGGTTTCGTGGTGAGTGATCGAAGCCAACTGAAGCTGCGGCACAGCGTCAGACCGCCTTCGAACGGTTGCCACGAAACGAACGGGGAGGTCGGACCCAATCGAGCGACCGAGCGAAACGGCTTCGAGTTCGGAAACCACCAGGTCCCGCACATCTACTGATCCCAAGATGTTCTGAGCCCAAATCCCTCAGCCTCGTACCGGCTTAAGAACCGCTGTGCCCCTGGGCCTCAGCCCAGATGCCGACGAGCCCAATGGTCAACCAGTCGATCGCAGCGGCCGACGCCATCAACAGCAATGAAGCTGGATAGCCCAACGTACGACCTCCCCGAAACCGAAAGCGAACGGGTTGAAGTGGCCGCAGCCGAATACCGGAAACTCTGAGCGTCGCTGGAGTTGGAACGAAGCCACACCCACGACAAATCCGAAAGCCCCTTAACACGGCGCTTCGGATTTGAGCGGGGTCGGGTGGGGGTCCGCGTGTGTGGGTCAGGGGCTCAACAGAATCGGTGGTTCTGACGCCGTCGATGCTGGAGAGCCCCTGTGGAAACCAACCCTACGCGCATGTGTGAGCTGCTGGTCGGTTTACCCGAGGTGAATGTGTTGGGGGTGCAGGATCGGGCGGGCCGACCTTTGGTGGTGACCGTCGAGTCTCGGATCGAAGCACAACGCTGGTGTCGCCAGTGTGGGCAGCGGGCACAGGTCCACGACCGCGACAACGTGGAGTTGGTGGACCTGCCGTGTTTCGGTCGGGCAGCGAGGCTGGTGTGGCGCAAGCAGCGGTGGCGGTGCCGGCAGGGGTCGTGTCCGGCGACGTCGTGGACGGTGCATGACCCTCGGATCGCTGCGCCGCGTGCCGCGTTGAGCGACCGCGCCGGGCGGTGGGTCACGGTCCAGGTCGGCCGGATGGGGCGAGCGGTCAGCGACGTGGCCCGCGAGTTGGGTTGCGACTGGCACACCGTCAACGACGCTGTGGTCGCCTACGGCCAAGCGCTTCTGGAGGCTGACACCGCCAGGGTCGGCACGGTGGTGGCGTTGGGGTTGGATGAGACGTTGTTCTTCCGCAAGGGGCAACGCCACCTCAAGCAGTGGGCCACGTCGGTGGTCGATGTTGGTGGCGACGGTCGCCAACCGAAACTGGTCGAGGTGATCGAGGGACGTACCGCGGCAGTGGTGAGCGGCTGGATCGATGACCAGCCCGCACCGTGGCGTCAGGCGATCCTGTGGGGGGTGTTGGACATGTCGGGGCCGTATCGCAAAGTGTTCAACGACAGCCTCGCCCATGTCACCCAGGTCGCAGACCCGTTCCATGTCCACAAGCACGCCAACTCCAAGCTCGACGAGTGTCGACGGCGGGTGCAGAACGAAACGCTCGGGCATCGGGGACACAAAGACGACCCGCTGTATCGGAGCCGCAAGCTGTTGACCAAGGCCCATGAGCGCCTCGACGAGACCGGCGAAGCGAAGCTGTTGTCGCTGCTCGAAGCGGGTGACCCCAAAGGCGAGGTGCGCATGACGTGGCACGCCAAAGAGACCGTTCGCGCCTTGTACTCGATCGACGATCCCGCCAACGCGGAGGCGTTCATCGATGAGCTCATCGATGACATGGCCGACCCCGACATGGCACCCGAGATTCGTTCCCTCGCCGGCACGCTGCGACGCTGGCGCGACGAGATCGTGGCGTGGCACCGCTCCAAGGTGACTAACGGCCCGACCGAAGGAGCGAACAACCTGATCAAGCGGGTCAAGCGTGTCGGGTTCGGGCTACGTCGGTTCCGGAACTACCGGGTACGAGTGCTGCTTTACGCCGGAAGACCGAACTGGGACCTACTCGACGGTGTCACGCCAACCGCTCTGACCTGAACCCGTCAGGACATCCTGACGTGTGTGGAACGCACCGAGCGCCACAAGACCGACGCCCTGGTCAAGGCCCGCCGTCAGGTCGATGCCGTGCGCGTCGCCCAAGATGAGCTCGAAGTGTTCATTGCCCGCGCCCGGTATTGGGGTGCGACGTGGTCCGAGATCGCTGACGCGCTCGGGATCAGCCGTCAATCTGCTCACGAGCGATACCGGCACCTCCGCTACAACCCGGCCGACCGCACCGCATGGCATGAACCGCCACTCCCAATCTGAACGGAGGTCACGCCCCGCTCAGATCCGAAGAACCACGTGATCTGCCTCCAGACCATCGAGCATCTTGACGACCCAGAGTTGGCCGTCCGAAACCTATCCGCGGCCGCGAATCGGAACCTCATTGTCGGAACCCCATATAAGAATCGCCGACCAGACGCGGACCACAGGTGGAGTTTTGACGAGGCGGACTTTGTTGGGATATTCGACGGCTACCGCATCGACCGGGCTGCGCTGAATATCTACTATTACCGCGGGCCCGAGTGCTGGCAGGTGCCAGCGGCGTTCATTTCGCTCCGAGTCGCGGTGCGACGAGCACAACGCAGGATGGAGCGCTCAAAGATGGGCATTTGAGGACGGAATCGTCCGAGAATGAAGCATCCAGACTGATCGCAGCACTCTTAGCCAGTTGCGCCAACTGAGCGGCTTATATTTCAACGCCGATATCGCATGCTCAACCGCATTGTTTCGAAGGCCAATCTTGCGGTATAGCACCGATGCAATTGCATGGAAATGTGCGATCGTTTCTCGATCGTTTACGAGGGCATCCTTGTGGTTATTAAGCATTAGATTAATGCAGTCGAGGCGTGCCTTATCGTAGTGATTAGGTCGGCGGCCACTACGCGGAAAGATGCGTACCGTTGGAACGCGAACGTACGAGACGGCTGCGGCCCCAGCCTCAGCCATGAGACGAAACAATAGCTCAGAATTCTCGCCGAACCTAAACTGCTCGTCGTATCCATGAGCTTCATTGAGGAGGGAGCGAAGAATAGAGAAGGTTCCAGCTAACGGCGCACCGCGCGGGTAGGGGTACATTGACTCCTCAGCAAACACCGGTTGTCCAGGCGCCTGACCGAGCAACGCCCCCGTGCGCACAATCGAACACTGGCCCGATTTGTGGGCATTGAGGAACACTGACAATGCGCCCACCAGGAGTTGGTCATCCGCATCCAGAAACACGACGATATCAGCAGTTGCAGCAGCAAGGCCCGCGTTGCGCGCCGCCGCTGGCCCGCCATTTGCCTGCGACAACACGCGAACTCTGGGGTTATTCATGCGCCGGACCACCTCAACAGTATCATCGGTTGATCCATCATCCACGACGATTACTTCGGTCGCCGTTTCGTCCAGCAGGGCGGATTCTACGGCACGATCTACCGAGCCACCGTCATTGTATGCAGGGATTACTACACAGATCTCCACCCGCGAATTCTAACGCGTTCCCATTTGCCCGAGGCTCCGCCGCCCTCGGCAACCACACCAGTTGCGTATCAGAGCGGCAAGGATGTTGCCTCGTCGGCTGCACGCCCGGGCGCGTTCGCCAGCGAAATCAGGTGACTGACGCTCTGTCGTCGCGGTGCCTGCTCATGGGTAGGTATGCCGGTTTGAGATTCCCCAGGTCGCTCGGACGGGTCACGCTCACCATCGGGTACAGACCGCTACGATGCAGTTGGTGGTTGAGCGCGCGCAGCCTCTTTTGAATACATCGCAAAGATCAGGCCGTCGAACGTTCTCCGATAGCTTGATTGAGCGAAGCCCGATGTCGGATGGCAGCAGGTGACGCAATCTCAAGATGCGAGTCCCATGCGGATATCGTCTTGGCGGGTGTTCGACGACGTCAGACGCGCCCCGAACACCCAAGGACCGACATGACCATCATTGCCGTGATTGTGACGTATCGTCGGCCAACGACGCTCACACAGACTCTGGCGGGGATTACCTCGCAATCGCGTCCCGCGGACCGGATTGTGGTCGTAGACAACGACGCCGACGACGCTGTCAGAGACCTGCTGTCGGACCGACCGAATGTCGATTACATCGCCTCACCATCCAACGTTGGATACGGCGCCGCCCTCGCGCTAGGCATGCGACACGCTCGGGCCGTGTACGACCCAGCCTGGTACTGGCTGCTCGATGACGACACACCGCCGGCGCCCGATCACGTCCAGAAGATGCTGGAAATCGCCCACAGTTCGCCACATGCCCCGTGGGTCATAGCGAACCGGGGAGGACGAATCCAGCGTGGTCGCATTCGCCACGGGTTCGACAACAGCGACGCGGTGAACTTGGCGCAGTTCACCCTGGTTGACGGGACTCTCGTGTCCCACAAGGCCGTCGAGGCCGTCGGCCTTCCGAGGGAAGACCTCTTCATGATGATGGAGGATATTGAGTACACAACTCGGATCGCCGCGGCCGGTGGCACGCTCCTCGTGCAGGCATCGGAGGTGAATGCGATGCACCTGGGCTCAGCCTCGTCTTGGCGCGCCTTTTACCAGGCAAGAAATCACCTGAGGATTGCTCTCGATCGGCGGTCGGCCGCGTATTTTTGGGGATGGATGTACCGGATGGCGGCACTGAGTCTGACCGACGTGCGTCGAGGCCGGTGGCTGTCGTTGCGGTTCCGGTGGTGGGGCGCACTCCACGGAGCGATGAACCGTATGGGGCAGGACGTGCACCCGCGACTGTTGCTCGCCGAATCAGGTGGCCAGCCGGAGGACTAACACGTCAACGAACGACGAAGGTATCCTCACCTCGAACGTCCCGAAACGAGAACTCAGAGGTCGCGCGGTCGAACGCCTCCAAGCAACCAGGCGCCAGGCGCTCGTGCAGCTCGATAGCGATTGCATCCACACGTTCGATCCATCCGTCGGGGTTCGTGAACACCGCTCGCTCGCCGCCTTCAATGTCGACCTTCAGCAGCGAGATTCGGTCCATCCCGAAGCGTTCGATCAGGCCGTCGATCGTGACCGAGTCCACCGTCGTCAAGGGGCAGTCCGTCGACGGCTGCCCACCGACGCGGAACCCCCAGGAGCCTTCGCCCGAGTCTACTAGATCAACCTCGCCCTCCGTCGACCAGAGGGCTGCTGGCACACAGCGAACGTTGGCGAACGCTGACGTGTTCCGCTCAAGGAGCTCGAAGTTCGACCGATCCGGCTCAATCGCGACGATGGTCGCCGAGGGATAACGGCGCGCGAAGTAGACGGACGCCATCCCGATGTTGGCGCCAGCGTCGATGATCCAGCTGACGTCACCCGGCAGGCTGAACGGGAACTCATAGCCAGTCTCACACAGCACATGGCAGAGCGTTCGCAGATCGGTGTCCCCACACCTCACTCGAAGAGGTGGAGAGCCGCTGTAGGTCACGTCCATCGTCCCCGTCGCCCCGGGACGGTCACGAAGCCCAAGCAGAGATCCTTTCACAACGCCGAAGTGCTGGCGGTAGAGCCGCGATCTGCGTGCCACGACCTTGAGTCCGGGTGCGACCTACCCAAGACGTTTGACCCTGCCCATAGGGGCACCCTACAACGGCCGGGCACCTGCCATCACCGGTTGAGTGTCGCACGAATCAGATCAGCCCATCTGCTCGCAACAACGTCCATCGAGAACTCCTGCCGGCACCACTGAGCGGCGGCCAAACCCATCGATACCCCGCCACGGACGGCGCTGTCGATCGCGTCAGTGAACCCCCTTGTGGAATCGGGCTTTACCAGGATCCCAGTCTCTGAATCATGAACGAGGAAAGGGACTCCACCAACAGCACTGGCGATCGCAGGCAAGCCGGTCATGCCAGCTTCCACCACCGCCCCGGGCACGCCTTCGGTGTCGCTTGACAAGATGATGGCGTCCGCTGCCCTGAGGCTCGGCCGTACGTCGACAACGGGTCCTTGCAAGTGGAGGCGCTCCGGCTGAGCAGCGGCCCGCTCCCGCACTTTGCCGAGCAGTGGCCCATCACCGCACACGATGAGCCCAGCCGTCGGATGTGCGAGCACCGCGTCGATGGCTCGAAGCGGCGCTTTTTCTTCGGTGAGCGAGCCCACGAAGACGAGCCACGGGCGGTTGTCCAGCCCAAGATGCCGGCGCGCCTCCGTTCGCTCGGCACTGGTAGTAACAGGGAATCGATTTGCCTGAACTCCGCGCGGAATCACCGTCACCTTGTCGTGGTCAAGCCCAAAGCGGCGAATGAACTCCAGTCGGGCTTGCGGGAATACCGCCACGACTGCCGACGCATGCTTCAGTGGAGCCCCGAGTCTCAGCGACGCTGCACGGACGTCATGCCACCTCCGCGGATCGCCGATGCTCCGATAGATGAACGGCCGACGAGCGAGCAATGCACTCAGCGCTCCTGCTTGCAACGCCGCGCCGCCGAACCCGATGACGACGTCGCTCTTGCGTGCCGCGGCCGAAAGCTTGCCGAGCCCGATGGGCGACCAACGCGAACCGCCCGCCACGGCGATCTCAAGATACGCGCCAGCCGG
>SSHC01000123.1 GCA_008017265.1 Aeromicrobium sp. | reverse complement strand
TGACGAACTTTCGCTCCTTCGTCCCATGCGTCTTTTCCACTATTCAAATGCTTACTTGGCGTTGTTGTTTGTTGCCGCCGCCATCGACCCGTTCTTGAGGTGACGCATGCGCGCTTTCCGTACTTGGCTTATCGCCGGTTTTCTCGGCGCCCTATGCACCACGCTGTGGCTAGGCGCATTTGCCTTCGGTGATGTTCGATGGTGGCACATGGTGCTGTCGATTTCGACCTTCATCGCTGGCGTTGTCGTTTTGACGTGGAAGCTTCGTCCTAGCCAAGTCGCCCATGCGGTTCCAGCCACTTCAGTGGGTTACGCCATTGGGTGGGACGTTGTTCAAGAACGTAGCACTGAGGGCATCATGAACATGAACCCCTATTTCGTTGCGATTATGGCCGTGGCGCTCGCAACTTTCGTCGCGACAGTGACGTCCAAAGTTCGAGAAGGTCAAGCCAAAACAGACGAGCCCGCTGCGGGCAGTGATCCCACCCCCGAAAGCTGATTCGATCTATCGTTCCGCGCGGTTTGCGACTAAGCGTCCGCGCCAATGCGCGACTTCGCGCCCACAGTGGCGGCAAGGAACCACGTCATCACGATGAGCAAAACTGTGGCGCCGGCAAGGTGCAAAATGACGAGCGGCACGGGCAGGCCCGTGAAGTATTGGGCATAGCCAATCCCACCTTGAGCCACAGTGACGCCAAGTACGGCAATCGCCTGCTTGCGTGACGATTGCTTCCGTAGCCGCCACAGGACGACGAGCATCGTTGCAACGAACGCCCACATCGCAAGTGAGTGCAGGCGGCTCCATGTTTCTGGGTCGAGTCCGTTACGGACTGCATCAAGGTCACCGGCGTGTGGTCCCGCACCGGTAACGACTGTCCCCAGATACAACGAAGCGCTCAAGAACACGTACGCCAGCAGAGACAAGCGCGTGGTCAATTTGTCTGTCTGGCCGTACGTGTCGCGAAGATCAAAGACGAGCCAGGTTGCCAAACCAACCATGATGATTGAGGTCACGAAGTGCAGCCCCACGATCCAAGGGTTGAGGTCGGAAAGCACGGTAATCCCGCCAATGACGATCTGAGCTGGAACGCCGAGTGCGATCACGATGGCCAGCGTGAGACGGCGTTGCGTGCGGGCCGGCGAGCGCCAAATTGCGAGCACCGCCATGGTCACTGCGATCGCAACAACGAAGGTGATGAGACGATTTCCGAACTCAATCGCGCCGTGAATACCCAATTCGCCGTGCGGCAGATAGGACTCATCAGTACATTGCGGCCACGTCGGACAACCGAGCCCCGAAGCGGTGAGGCGAACGAGCGCACCGCTCACGATAATGAGCGAATTTGCGATGAGGGATGCCCAAGCCCAACGGCGTGCGCCGACCTCAGAAAACTCCAGAAACTTCACGATTGCACTACTCCCATTTGAACCATTTCATGCATGCTGCACCCGCCACGTTGGCCCACACAGTCAACACCACGAGGTGCATACCAGCAGGATCTCCGGCAAATACCGCACGCATTCCTTCGCCGAGTGCTCCAGTTGGACTGTATGCGACGAGCGGGGCCAGTGGCGCTGGCAACCGGTCAACCGACACCACAACCCCGCCAAATGCGGAAGCCAAGATAAACAGAAGATTGGCTAAGGCCAACGTGATTTCGGCGCGGAACGAGCCCGCAAGCAGTAAGGCCAAACCCGCGAACGCCAAAGAACCGAGCACGACAAGCGCGCCGAACGATATCCAGCTGGTATCAGCCTGGGGGCGCCAGCCCAAAACCAACGCGACACCGAACAGTAAGAGCCCTTGAACACCTTGCGCTAGCGCGATCGCAAGTGCCTTTCCCCACAACAGTCCTTGTGGAGATAGGGGAGTCGCACCCAAGTGCTTAAGCACCCCATAGCGCCGCTCAAACCCGGTACCGATCGCTAACGAGGTGAATGACATGGATACCAACGCCAATGCGAGCACACCTGGCAACACCACATCGAGTGGAGCGTCCGTCTTGAGTAGGGAATCCGCCTTCGAACCCAAGATCAGCACCATGAGCGGGATCACGATGGTGAGCAGGAGTTGCTCGCCTTGCCGTGACAGGAGTCGCAACTCCATACGCACGTGCGCCCAGAGGCGTGAAGGCCATGGGGCCGCGCCGGGCTTCGGGGTGAGGTCAAGCGTCACTGTTCTACCCGCTTTGTTAACGATAGGAAAAGTTCTTCGAGTGTTGGTTCATGCGTCCTGATGCCACGCAGCTCGATCCGATGATCGACACACCACGAGGCCACTCGCGCCATGATTTCTGTCGAAGGCTTTACGTCAAACGAATACAAACCAGCGACCGCGTCAACGACCTTGTTCAATTCTGGCACCGCGCGCGCCAACGCTACGAGATCCAATTCACCATTGACTGACAACTCAAGCAGAGGATTGCGACTTTCGCGAAGGAGGTCCGTCGGAGTTCCGCTCGCTGCAAGGCGCCCGTCCTTGAGAATGTGGATTCGGTCGGACAAACTTTCGGCCTCATCCATGTGATGCGTGGAGAGAACTACTCCGGCGCCACCATCGCGCAGTTCCCGAATGATGTCCCATGTGGCTCGCCGTGAATGCGGGTCCATTCCGGCAGTAGGTTCGTCGAGAAATACGAGGTCTGAACGTCCCACAATCGCCATCGCAAGGCACAGTCGTTGGCGTTGTCCACCCGAAAGTCGGCGAAAGTTTGTTTGCGCATGGTCCTGAAGGTCGAGCCGCTCCAGCAATGCCGGGACGTCGAGCGGATTCGCATACAGCGAGGCGACGTAACGCAACAACTCGCCGGCTCGCACCCCTAACCAGGCGCCACCCTCTTGCAACATGACGCCCACACGTGGGCGCAGTTGCACGGCGTCACGAACCGGGTCAAGGTCGAATACGCGAATGGTGCCCGAAGTGGGGCGCCGAAACCCCTCACACGCTTCAATCGTGGAGGTCTTGCCTGCGCCATTCGGTCCGAGAATGCTCGTGATTTCACCGGCATTCATCGTCATGCTGAGTCCATCGACTGCGGAAAACAGCTCTTTTCCCTTGCGATAGCGGATCGTGAGGTCTTCGATAACTACGGCAGCAGGTGGCACGCGCTCCAGTTTAGCCATACCTAACTTAAGGGTGGTTCACCCTCGGGCAGACCGGGTTCAGACTGGTCAAACATCGACCCGGCAGAATATGACACATGGCTAAGACAAATCCCGGCAATTTCTTTGAGGACTTCCGCATTGGCGACATGATCGAGCATGCGACTCCACGCACCATCACTGAGGGCGATCGCGCCCTATACGGTTCGCTGTATCCCACCCGATTTGCCTTGTGGTCATCGCGCGAATTCGCAGCGAGCTCTGGCCTCAACGGCGCACCCGTCGAAGACCTCATCGGCTTTCACATCGCATTTGGCAAGACGGTCCCGGATGTTTCGCTGAACGCCGTAGCGAATCTTGGGTACGCCGAACTCCGATTCCATCGCCCACTCGTGCCAGGCGACACTTTGGTCACGTCATCGGAAGTGATTGGGCTCAAAGAGAACTCGAACGGTAAGTCGGGCGTTGTGTACGTGCGCTCGACTGCACGGGACCAAAACGGTCAGGTCGCGATCGATTGGGCACGTTGGGTCATGGTGCATAAGCGTGACCACGCTGCACCCGCGCCTACCACGGTTATCCCAGAACTGGCGGACAGAGTCGATCCTGCGGACTTGCTCATTCCAGAAACGCTCGACTTCGAGAACTATGACTTTGCTCAAGCGGGAGAGAACTACCGGTTCGATGACTATGAAGTGGGCGAAAAGATCGACCACGTCGATGGCGTGACGTTGACCGATTCCGAGCACATGATGGCGACTCGCTTGTGGCAGAACACCGCGAAGGTCCACTTCAACACCCAAGCTCGTCCTGACGGCAATCGTTTGATTTACGGCGGGCACATCATTTCCTTGGCGCGCGCACTCTCTTTTAACGGTCTTGCCAATGCGCAGATGATTGCGGCCATCAACGGCGGCGCGCATGCCTCGCCAGCGTTCGCTGGGGACACGGTGTACGCGTGGTCAGAAGTTCTCGAGAAAGCTGAGACGTCGATCCCGAGCGTCGGTGCCCTACGTTTGCGTTTGGTAGCCACCAAAGATCGCGACACCACCATGACGTTGCGCAATGAGGAAGGGAAGTACGCGGCCGGTGTTCTTCTCGACCTTGATATGTGGGTACTTATTCCCCGCTAAAACCCTGAATTCACGGGCAGAAATCGCTTCGTAAGTTCAAACGGTCGCAACTAAGGCAAACCTTCGTTGCGACCGTTTGGGCATTAACGCAACAATAGTGTTGTGAAAAGCGCGTCGGAGTCGTCTGTGACGCCGGTGGCTGTTGAGACCACCGGGGAAGACGCGCCTACCCGTAAGCGCGTCGCACTCAGCATTCTCGAGCACGGACCCTCAACCGCTGTCACGCTTGCGCAACGGCTGGAATTGACTGCTGCTGGAATTCGTCGCCACCTTGAACATCTCGTGAACGACGGGCTCATCCAGGCAAAAGCGCATCGCGTTATGGGCGAACGTCGTCGCGGTCGCCCGGCACAGATGTACGAACTCACGCCACTGGGCCGAGAACGTTTCGCCAACAACTACGACTCCCTCGCTCGCGAACTCTTGGTTTTCTTATCTGAGACCCGGGGAGACGAGGCAGTCTTCGCGTTTGCCAAGCACCGCTGGGAATCGCGTCGAGACCACTATCTCGAGTTGGTGGAGGGTCTGCCCGAAAACGAGATCGTACCCACCTTGGCTCAAGCATTGAGCGAAGACGGCTACCCATCAAGCGTGATTCACGGTGCGGGTGGCGAGCAAATCTGCCAACACCATTGCCCGATCGCGAATGTCGCTCAAGAGTTTCCCCAGTTGTGCGAGGCAGAGACGCAGTTTCTTTCCGAACTTCTCGGTAGCCACGTGCAACGCCTTGCCACCATTGCCCACGGCGACGGTGTCTGCACCACCCACGTTCCACATATCAATGAAGTGTCCGCCTTGAAACGGACAACACCCACACCCGAAAGGTTGTCGTCATGACTGCAACGCATGAACCGAACACCATCGAGGAGATGAACCCAGGCCTGAAGGAACTCGGAACGTACGAGTTCGGCTGGGCCGACCCCGACGTGGCCGGAGCCGCTGCACAACGAGGCTTGAGTGAAGCCGTCGTACGCAATATCTCGGAATTGAAGAACGAGCCCGAATGGATGCTCAAGCGTCGCCTCAAGGCATTGAAACTGTTTGAACGCAAGCCCATGCCTGCGTGGGGAGCCGATCTCGACGACATCGACTTCGACAACATCAAATACTTCGTGCGCTCCACTGAAAAGCAAGCCACCTCGTGGGAAGACCTGCCCGAAGACATCAAAAACACGTACGACCGCTTGGGCATCCCAGAAGCCGAAAAGCAACGCCTCGTTGCTGGCGTTGCTGCACAGTACGAATCCGAAGTGGTGTACCACCAGATTCGTGAAGATCTCGAAGAAAAGGGTGTCATCTTCCTCGATACCGACACAGCGCTCAAAGAGCATCCCGAAATCTTCGAACAATACTTCGGCACCGTGATCCCCAGCGGCGACAACAAGTTCTCGGCGCTCAACACGGCAGTGTGGTCGGGCGGTTCGTTCGTTTATGTGCCGCCGGGAGTCCAGGTGGACATCCCTCTCCAGGCCTATTTCCGCATCAACACCGAAAACATGGGTCAGTTCGAACGCACGCTCATCATCGCGGATGAGGGCTCCTACGTTCACTACGTTGAGGGCTGCACGGCGCCGATCTACAAGTCGGATTCGCTGCACTCCGCCGTTGTGGAAATCATCGTGAAGAAGAACGCTCGCGTTCGCTACACGACTATCCAAAACTGGTCGAATAACGTCTACAACCTGGTCACCAAGCGCACCGTTTGCGAAGAGGGCGGAACGATGGAGTGGGTCGACGGCAACATCGGCTCGAAGGTCACGATGAAGTACCCAGCCGTGTGGCTCATGGGTGAACATGCTCGCGGCGAGACGCTTTCGATCGCGTTTGCAGGCGAAGGCCAATACCAAGACACCGGCGCCAAAATGGTGCACGTTGCGCCCAACACGTCCAGCTCTGTCTTGAGCAAGTCCGTGTCGCGCGGCGGCGGACGCACCTCGTACCGTGGCTTGCTGCAAGTGCAAGAAGGCGCGCACGGCTCGGCCAGCACCGTTAAGTGCGATGCGTTGCTCGTGGATCAAATCAGCCGCTCGGACACATACCCCTACGTCGACGTTCGTGAAGACGACGTCACCTTGGGCCACGAAGCAACGGTTTCCAAGTTGAGCGATGACCAACTGTTTTACTTCATGTCCCGAGGCATTGAAGAAGACGAAGCGATGGCGATGATCGTTCGCGGCTTCGTGGAACCGATCGCCCGCGAACTTCCCATGGAATACGCACTTGAACTCAACCGTCTCATCGAACTGCAAATGGAGGGTGCTGTCGGATGACCGCCACCATCAACGAAAACGTTTCTTCGGCTTTGGAACTTGACCACGTTGAGTCCCATCTGCACCCGAAGCCTTCCTTCGATCTCGCCGATCACCCGGTGCCAACCGGTTTCGAAGAGATCTGGCGCTTCACGCCGCTGGCGCGATTCAAAGGCCTGCTCGAAGGCTCGGCTTCAGATACGAAACTCACCCGTACTGAAGAATTGCCTGCCGGCGTCACGCTCTCGACCATCACCCGCGAAGAAGCCAAGGCGCTAGGCGGAATTGCTCCGCTCGATCGCGCTGCGGCGCTGGCCGTTGAATACGCGCCAGAGGTCACGTGGATTCAGATCACGGGCGAGCTTGACGCACCCGCGCGCATCAAGCTCGTCGGCGACAGCGCTGATGAGCAAACGTGGGCTCACATTGTCGTTTCGGTTGCCCCGTTCGCGAAGGCAACGCTACTTCTCGACTACAGCGGTTCAACGAAGCTGGGCGCCCAAGTCACCTACGTAATTGGCGACGGCGCGCAACTCGACGCGATCAGCCTTGCTGACTGGAATAACGACTCGATTCACGCGGCTCAAAACAGCCTCAGCATCGGTCGCGATGCAACCTTGCGGTTCTTCGAGTTCACGCTCGGCGGCGATATCGTGCGCTCGTCAACGAACATCGATTACCAGGGTCCTGGCGCAAGTGCTGACCTTTTCGGCGTGTACTTCGCTGATGCTGGCCAACACCTCGAACATCGTCTTTTCGTGGATCACACGGCGCCCAAGACGCGAAGCAATGTTGCTTACAAGGGCGCGCTCCAAGGCCAGGATGCACACACCGTGTGGGTGGGCAATGTGCTCATTCGCAAGATTGCACAGGGCATCGAGACGTTCGAGCAAAACGACAACCTCGTGTTGAGCGACGGTGCTCGCGCCGATTCGATCCCGAACCTTGAAATCGAAACCGGCGATATTG
>SSHC01000028.1 GCA_008017265.1 Aeromicrobium sp. | reverse complement strand
GCTTATAGACAGGCCGCTTGACGCGGGTACGAGACGTATGAGTGATTCTCATGATCTCGTATTTTTGATCGGTATCTATCGCAGTCGAGTCATAACTCATCGAACCAATTGAACTTGGAAAGAACGCGCCGGCTAGGAAAAAGAGGTGGGCAACAATCATTTCAAGTCCGTAGCGATTTCGTCGACGACCCAGGAATTCTCTTTTGCCGAGTAAGCCAAGTCGAAGTGAAGATCCTTGCGGCTGGCAGGAAGGTGTTTTGGCTTTGCTGAGCGTTCAAGAGTCACTGAACCTTCGGTGAATTCGCTCTCGATCGAGACGATTGTTTTGTCCATGCCGAAGGTTGTAGTCAAGCTATGTGCGACGAGAAGCCCGCCTTCGAAGGTTCCACCCGCATTCTTGATGTCCTGGATCGCCCCAGCCATGTTGTGGCAGTTTGTGCAAGTTGGGGCGGAAAGCTCCAGGATGGCTTGGGTTTCTCCTTCCCATTGCGAGTTGTTCAACGTTTCGATGTAGTGCCGGACGAAGGCTTCGGCGCCTTCTTCGGTGAACTCGCGCGCAGAGTCCGGCATTTGTGGCGCTTCGTGTTTAGACGCGGAAGCGGTCGGCTTTGTTTTGGGGGAGTCCGGTGAGGAGCATGCGCCCGTGAACATCGCCAAGACGGCACAGAGCGCAACGAGCAAAAGTCGACGTTTCATGGTTCCCCCAGGCAGGCAAATTCTGGGTCAACGCTAATGCAACTCGTGCCTGCCGACCGCCGATTTCCACAACCGTATGGGCAGCCTCACACGCCCCGTGAAACCGCTGTGACCAATGTGGTTGGAGTGCTGAAACCAATGTGAGAGAGCCCAGCGTGCAGGGCCTACTTGACTGTGAAAAATGTCAGATCGCCACGGATCCAAGGCAGCGCGGCCAGTAAGCCGCTGTCTGCTTCGGCGATAGGAACTTCGATCAGGAAATTTCCGGTCTGGGATTCGCCCTTATGGAGAATATCGAAACTATTGAACTCGTCAGGACCGACGACGAATCCTTCGGTGGATGAAAACGTGGCCCCTTTTTGTGTCAAGAAGTTGACGTCGATCCAGGGATAGGAGCCGTCCGGATCGTCGCCCACGTAGGTGGCGGTCATGTTGGCGAGGATGAACACGTTGCCTGCAGCGGGTGGGTCATTGAAGTCGTTCGCCATGGCAACAGCTTCATTGGCGTTGAGGTTGACGCTGTGCAGGGTGATTTCCCACTCGTTGTCCTTGAGGCTGCTGCCTACCGGAATTGGGCTTTTGTGCGAGCCGCGGGCGGTGTACTTCTTGGCTGACTTGTCAGGTGGTTGGCGATCTGGTGTTAAAGCCGTCACGTCGCTGTCAGAGTTTGATTCCTTGATCGCGTCAGCTGCAATAAACAAGAGAATTACGAAACCAATCGCGGTACCGAAAATGGAAGCGATGAGGGCAGCGACCCCTGCCTTCACGCTCTTTCCTGTCTTAAAGAGTGAAACGAACGCGAGCACGAAAGCGATCGGAAGGAGCATCAAACCAGCCGTCAGAGTGCCGGGTATACAAACGAGAGCGAAGCCGAGAAGCGACGCCACGAGTCCGAGGATGCCGACCGGGTTCGGGGACCTATCTGCCTCGCCGGGGATCGGCGGAGTCGCGAGGTGGCCGGCTGGCTCGTGAGGCGAGTTGGTCATGCGGAAGAGACTAACTACCGCGACTGAACCGACGCCACCACATCCGTATGGGTGAAATCGTCGCCAACGAACAGGATCGGCTCACCGCGTTCCGCGGCGAGTGCGTATGAAAAAACATCCCCGTAGTTCAGTCGGGCCGAGTGGCCCGAGCCGCGGCCGTAATCTCGGTAGGCGGCGCGAGCAATGCGAGCTTGTTCGGCGGTAACCGGTTCGATGGTGATGCCCCAGCCTTTAAGTAATTGATCGAGTCGGCGTGAAAGTGTGGCGCTAGCGCGGCTGTCGAGGACGATCGATGTTTCGAGATAGGTGGCGGCTGACATGCGTGGAGCAGGCGCGTCCTGCAGCAGTTGGTCGAGAGTTTCCCAGCCTGGTTCGGCGAGCAAGATCGACACGATGGCGGACGTGTCGACAATCATCGGGGCAGCCCCGTGAGGTCATCGAAGAGTTCCGAACTGTCTGTCAATGGTGGGCCGGCGAGGATCTCCTTTTGCATGGTGTCGAGGAGTTGGCGGTGGGATTCACATTCGGCTTCGCGGTCGAGTTCGTCAAGAAGTCGCTGCAGGGCAGTTTCGATCACGCTGGTTTGATTCTGGCCAGTTCGTCGCGCAGCTTCACGCGCGAGTGCGTGCACGCGCGGATTCTTGATGTTCAGACTCATGGTGTAAGTCTACCCGTTGATGAGCACGTCTACCATCGCGTTTCCGTCGCCTCATGGGAGCGATATCTTGGCGTTTGTTGGTCGCACCTCCGCATCTGGAGCGACGACCACCTCGTGCCCGTAGCGGTCAGCGTGTGTTGAAAGTTCGCGCTATGGCGATAGCCCTGGGATGACCACGTGGTGTAGGTAGTCGCGAAGCATTGGCACATCGCGAGTCACAGTGCGCCACACGCGTCGCGGGTCGAGATCGTCGTGTTGGTGTGCTGCCAGGCCACGCAGAGCAATAATCTGCCGCCAAGGTTGATCGCTGAACTGCTCGAGAACTGGGGTGGGAATTCGGTTGATGCCTTCACCGATCCGGATGAGCCCCATCTCGACTGCCCATTGAGTGCGCACGTCGGTCACAAATTCATCGAACCCGATTGATGTCAGTTCGCGCAGCACGTCGCACACGGCGATGACTCGCACGGCCGCATCGCGTGCTTTCTGTTCACGGTTCATACGGGTTTAGATTCGTGTAGTACCCGTTCTCGAAACTCGCCGCGCAAGGTGTCTGCCGCGACCACATCGACATCGACTTGAAGCAAATCTTGCAATGCGATTCTTAGCCCGACTTCATCGAGCAGACTGGCTTCATGGCTGAAGTCGACGAGTATGTCAAGGTCGGAGGCCGAGTGATCGTCTCCTCGAGCGGCAGAGCCAAACACGCGAGGATCCGTGGCGTGGTATTCCTTCACGAGTTCTCGAATCGCTTCGCGATGCGTGTCTAGGCGTATAGACGGCCTGCTCGACAACGCTTCTGTGATCCGGGTGAGCACCTGGGGACTGGGAGTTCGCCTGCCGTTTTCGTACGCAGACAAGTTCGGTTGCGCAATCTTAGCTGCGCGAGCCAACTCCGATTGGCTCATGCCCGCAGCTATTCGCGCAACTCGAATGTCCATACAACTCAGCATAACCGAAGGGGTTATCGACCGCGATATAAGAAATCGAGATGTCTCGCGCGATCACGCGCACGCGTCAGGCCGAAGCAGCCTGACGCGAAGCGCGGAACGAACCCAAAGCAGCCAGCACCACGCCGGCCGCGATCCACACCCCAAGCACGAGGTAGGCCTGGCTCGCGCCACCACCGGCGAAGAACGCTTCGGATCTCACAGCCGTGCCCGCCGCACCGATCGGCAGCCATTGCCCGATCTCGCCCCACGGGGCTGGCAGCCATTGCGGGCCGGTGGCGATACCCGAGATCGGGTTCGACACGAACAACATCAGCACTGCGGCGAGCCCTAGTCCGGGCATGCCTAAGAGTGCTTTGATTCCGAGCGCGGTCAGCGAGATCGACGCGATGCCGAGAGTGAGGGCGAGCGATGTGGCGACGTAGGCATCTTCGAACGAGTCGAAACCGAACTGCACGAGGGCGGTGAGTCCGAATCCGGCCACGAGCGAGAATGCGACCGAACCGCCCACCTGCCACCACACGTTGCGGTGAGCGAACAGTAGCGAGAGCGCCACGGCAGAGATCATGCCGCCGAAGATGAGCGGCAGACCCATCGCGGACAGGCCTACGGCGCTCGGGTCGTCGGCGGTGAGGGGAGCGAGGTCGGTGACGGTGACGTGTTGTCCTTGGGCGGTCATGCCGGCTGCGATCGAGTTGAGGATTCCGGCGTAGGGGGTGCCGGCGCCGGAGGCCGTATAGATCGTGATCTCGGGAGCGCCGGTCGCGCCGGGTGCGCCGATGGCGATGCCGCCGATGGCTTCGCGGTTGAGGATCGCGTCTCGCACTGCCGCGTCGGTGGTGTGAGTGGTGACCTCGAAGGTGCCGGGGTTCGTTTCTTCGAAGGTGCCGGTGAGTGCTTCGACTGCGGGGACGGGGCCGCTCACGGCGAGCGGCAGATCGTTCGCGCCGGAGTTGACCGCGGGCAGGCCGAGGGCCAGCAGCATGATCGAGGCGATGGCGGCTAGGCCGAGAACGAGGCCGACGAGCTTGCCGGCGTCTTTGCCAGCGGAGGGGGTGTTCTGTGAAGTCATAGTCGACAGCATATTCCAACACGTGTTGGAATACAACATGTGTTGGATACTGTAGGGAGTAGGAGGACCACGCTATGGCCAAGAAAGCTGAGAACACCGAAACTTCCCGACGTTCCTCGGGGCGTCCGCGCGGCACCGACAGCACCCGCGAGGCGATCTTGGTGGCAGCCCGCGAAGCGTTTGGCACGTCGGGGTTTGAGGCCGTCTCGTTGCGGAAGATCGCCCGCGACGCCCAGGTCGATCCGTCCACAGCGGTCCACTTCTTCGGCACCAAAGAGGGCCTGTTTCAGGCAGTGATCGAAGACATCGTGCCCGCTACCGAGCCGCTGGTTGCCGCGATTCGGTCTGGTGCGGCGGGGGAGCAGATCGCCCGCATCTATTTGGGCGTGTGGGAAGACCCCACCTACGGGCCGGCCATCCAGGCACTGTTGCGCACGGCGATCAGTTCACAACAAGCGATCGGCCTATTGCGCACCGCCTTGATGGGTGTGCTGGATTCGAGCGGCGCGAAGTCGGGCGGTCCGAGCCCCGACGACCCGGGTGTGGCACTCGCCATGACTCACCTGTTGGGGGTCGCGTTCGGTCGCAACGTGGCGCAACTGCCCGCGCTCACCCGTATGAGCATCGACGAACTGAGCGCTATGGTCGGCCCCGTGCTCGACGGCTACTTCGCCATGCGTCCACATGCGTGAGGCGGGCGCACGAGGCCGTGACTCCGCGTTTCCACTGTGATTTGCCCTGTGGATAAAGCTGTCGTGTCGGTGGGGGTTACTAGAATTGAACCTTGACCTGCGAGCCAGAGCGATGGGCGAGTTTGCAAATACAAAGAACAGGAGTACAGTTTTGACTGTACCGTTGATTGCGTGCCATAGCTGTGGCCGGTGTGTGCTGGAGGAAGGGATCTTTTATGCGATCGAAGCAGCGTTGGATAGTGGTGGCGAATCACCAAGTAGAGACTTTCTAGTTTCACTCAATCGGAAGAAAAAGACGCAAGATCTGCTCGTCGATATTTTGATGCGACTAGAGGATTTTGCTTCAACAGGGACGCTGGCCGTACCGAGGGAACTCAACCACCTGAAGGATGAACTTTGGGAGATTAAAGCAGGAAGCGTTCGGCTCCCGTTTTACTACAACAATCAAGGAACGTGTGGGCACATCCGTGTGACTCACGGGTTCCTCAAAGCATCACAAAAGACACCGTTAAAAGAAATCGACCGAGGTCTTGCGATCATTCGAGAGGACAGCAAACAATGAGCGTTTACGAGCATGTGGCCTCCCAGCCAGACGGTTTGCGTCGTTTGGCGGCAGGGCGATTGCGCTATGCGGCTTTGAAAGCACTTCATGCGGCACTTGAAGAGAGCGGTATGACTCAGACTGATGTGGCTGCAAAGCTGGGCATTCGAAAGTCGGCGGTCAACCAGGTTTTTCGTGGTGACGGAAATGTTCGCATGAATACCTTCGCCGAGTACCTTCATGAACTGGGTTTCGAAGCACACATTGAACTAGTTCCGCTCGGAACCGCTCGCTCGGAGACCCGCGAGCTAGCTCAGCAATCGCGTCGCAAATCGACCCTTGCTGACGCGTGACTTAGCTGCCGTGCCTCAGAGAAAGTCCGGGCAGCCGAGGCACTAACGCCAAGCCGAGCACTCCCCACACGAGCGCTTGGCTTATCGCAGGCACTGCCGTCCCGTCGCGCAATGCCCAAGCCCACGTGTTGGGCATGAGTTCGCCGAGCGAGCGGCCGAACAGGAAACACAACAACAGGAATGCCACGGGAAACAACACTTGTCCCGCTTCGGCGAACACGGCACGGCCAAGCACTGCCATACCGAACAAGCCGACCACATTTCTCGTAATTTCGAGCGCACCGTGCCACGAGGACGTCACCATCGCGCCAGCGAACACTACGGCAAAAGCGGCAACCACCAACACGATCGCCGCAAGGCCAATGGGTCGAACACTCAAGATCAGCAGTTGCGCAGGAATGCGCTGAACTCCCATCACAATCCCGATCGCAGGGATGAGCGCGAACACTGCCACGAGCGGCGCTTCGGTGAGGGTACCCAGAGAAATACTGGGAACCGCCGCTTTGCGTCCGTGCAAGAGGCCGAGCCCCAAACCCAACACAGTCACCACGAGCAGCAGCGCAAACGGCCGAACTGCCGCAAACCACAGCCTCATTCGACGTACTCGCACGAGTTGAGTTCGCGGTGCAGGCCTGCGAACCAGTCCAGTTGTTCAGCTTGGGGCAAGGCCAGTATGGCTGTTAAGTCATCGGAAGCAACCTGGTTGTAGTCGATTGCCGATTCGATTTCGATACCTGCCGCGACTTCGAGCCATGCGAGCGCGAG
>SSHC01000008.1 GCA_008017265.1 Aeromicrobium sp. | reverse complement strand
GCTACGACACCTCATCAAGAAGCCACAAGCATCACTTGATGAACTCATGCGTTTCGTCCCCGGGCCGGATTTACCCACGGGCGGCCGCATCGTTGGGCTCGAAGGAATTCGCGAAGCCTATGAAACAGGCAACGGATCATTTCGGATTCAAGCCTCGACACGAATTGAAAACGTCACGCCACGTCGAAAAGGCATCGTCATCACAGAGTTGCCTTTCAATGTCGGTCCAGAAAAGATCATCGAAGCCGTGAAGAAGCTTGTGGTCTCAAAAAAGATCGAGGGAATCGCCGATCTAAAGAATCTCACGGACCGCAAAAATGGCTTGAAAATCGTGATTGAGATCAAGAACGGATACGTTCCCGAAGCTGTTTTAGCCAAGCTTTATCGCAGTACTCCCCTCGAATCTTCGTTCAGCATAAATTCAGTTGCTCTCGTAGATGGCCAACCACGGACGCTCACGCTAATTGACATGCTGCGAGTGTTCCTAGAACATCGGATTGACGTCGTTCGTCGTCGCAGCGTCTTCCGACGCGACAAGGCATTAGACCGATTGCACTTGGTGTCAGGATTGCTCATCGCGATCGTTGATATCGATGAGGTTATTCAACTAATTCGTTCTTCTGATGATCGAGCCGAGGCGCGCTCCCGGCTCATGAGCGTCTTCGATTTGTCACTTTCGCAAACTGATTACATCTTGGATCTGCAACTCGGTCGCTTGACGAAATTCTCGCGAATTGAATTGGAAAAAGAAGCCGAGTCGCTGCGGGCAACGATTGACGAGTTGAACGGTCTACTTAATGACGAAATCGCTCTGAAGGAACTTGTCAGCCAAGAACTCGCGGCAGTATCCAAGGATTTCGGCACACCCCGTCGAACCGTCTTACTTGAGGCATCCGGGGCGATGACGACGACTGCCAACGTTGCCCTCGAAGTGGCCGACGACCCTTGCTGGGTACTCCTGTCGACCACTGGTTTGGTTGCAAGAACCGGCACACAAGAACCGTTCGGAGCGCTTCAGGCTCGCGGCCTGCACGATAGCGTCTCGCACGTTGTTGCCGCGACGGCCAGAGGTCAGGTTGGTGTCATCGATGAATTCGGGGTCATCCATCGACTTGACGTCATCGATTTGCCTGTTTTGCCTGCGACGGCCGAGGCTCCACGACTTGGCGGCGGTATCGCTTTGAGTGATCTCTTGCCGAGCGTGGAACGTCCTCTCGCGCTCGTGCCGCTCCTAGAGACTGGGCTTGGCCTCGCTCTGGCCACAAAGTCCGGTGTCGTCAAACGTGTGAAGCCGGATGTGCTCAATAAGGAATCCTGGCCGCTGATTAATCTCGACGATGGCGACCTCGTCGTCGGAGCAAACGCAGTTCACAGCGACAATGACGAACTCGTCTTCATCACGAGTGACGCTCAGCTCTTACACTTCAACGCAGGCCTCGTCCGGCCGCAAGGCAGGGACGGCAAAGGCATTGCCGGCATCAAACTGAGTGCCGGGAACAACGTGATCAGTTTCAACGTGATCACACGATTCGAAGCTGCCCACATTGTGACGGTTGCTGGCATGTCTCAAGCTCTGACACTCGGGATGGGTGGCTCTGTCAAAGTCTCCCCGCTATCGATTTACCCATCGAAAGGACGAGCAACTGGCGGCGTCCGCTGCCAGCGCTTCCTCTCCGGCGAAGACGCACTAACGTTCGCTGCCTGCGTTGATGGTGTGCCCCTTGCGGCGAATGACGCAGGCAGCCCCGTGGAGTTGCCGCAGGTCAGCGATCGGCGAGACGGATCAGGCCAACCACTTGATGGACAGATTCACGGTGTCGCCACCGCGCTAGATACCGAATCTATCGAGTGATGGGTGTCACAATGGCACAATGAATCGTCTCGTGGCCATTGTCGTAACCCTCGTAGCCTGTTCCGGTCTTGTCCTCTCGGGTTGTTCCGAGAGCGCGCCTAAGGAAGACAAGAAGACAGTTCAGGAAACGATCTCCGACATCGGCACGGAATTTGCCGAAGCGAAATACCTCGAGTTCGCTCTGACCACCGAAAAGCTCCCATCAGACGTCAACGGCATCAAGAGCGCGATCGGGTCAGGTAACCGCACTCCCGCATTCGTCGGTGACATCGATCTCGTGACCGGTGGAACCGCTGTGGGCGCCGAAGTCATTTCACGCGACGGAGAAGTCTGGGCTAAGACCGCGGTGGGCGGTCCGTTGTTCCTGAAGATCGACCCTGCTTCCATCGACGCACCAGACCCGGCGTTACTCGTCGGAACCTCGAATGATGGGCTGGTTGCCATCTTCGATCAGGCAACTGAACTTAAATCAGACGGAAAATCACGCGAAGGTAACCTCGTACTCGAAACTATCGTGGGCACGCTTCCAGGTTCCCTCTTCGCCGATCTGCTACCTACGGCCTCCGGCAAGAATCCCTTCACTGTGAAGTTCCGGGTTACCGAACAGGGCGCTTTTCACGACCTCATGGTCACAGGTGAGTTCTACCGTGGAAACACCACAACGTATCGCCTGAAAATCTCGATCCCTGAGGAACCAGTTGTGATTCCTCAGCCGAACGCCTAAACATGACAGCCCCGAATCGCGCAGTCGTTGCGCTGCTTACCGTTGGTGCCATCGCAATCGGTTTCGCGGCAGCAGACACCTATGTCGTGGTGTTAGCTATGCCCGAAATGATGACCGCGACGGGACTAAAGATTGATGATCTTCAACGTGCGGCTCCTATCGTTTCCGGCTTTCTCTTGGGATACGTCGCTGTTCTTCCGTTGATTGGAAAAATTGCTGATATTCGGGGTCGAGTGCCCGTGCTTCTGGCGTGTCTTGTGATCTTCTCCTTTGGTTCACTCGTTACAGCTGCGGGACACGACTTGAACACGCTCGTCGCCGGTCGCTTTATTCAAGGCGTAGGTGGAGGTGGACTTATTCCCCCAATTCTCGCGCTGATCGGCGACACGTGGCCCCCCGAAAAGCGTGGGCTCCCACTTGGTGTCGTGGGAGCAGTACAAGAGCTGGGCTCGGTACTTGGACCTCTGTACGGTGCCGCGATCCTCGCTTTCGGCAATTGGCGCGATATTTTTTGGCTCAACCTCAGTATCGGACTCGTACTTGCCGCGGTCCTTTTGAAGTTCCGTGATACCGAGACTCATTTGCCAGCGCGTGAACCCACCATGCCCGACCGACTCAGTGTCGGGCTGTTTTTTCTCCTGTGGGTGCTCACTGCTTTGTTCCTTTACAGGCCAGATGCCTTGGTTTCCGGTTATTGGACCGGCTTGGCGTATTTACCGCTCGTGGGCGCCTATTCCATTACAAGTCCTATCGCGCTCGTCATGATTGCGGCGTTTATTGCTCTCATCATTCGCTCTCTCAGCGCGGAGAATGCACTTTTCAACTTCCGCACGTGGCGAACAATCGCTTACGAAATTGACCTTCTGGGCGCGGCGCTCCTGACTCTCACGCTTGGCATGGTGGTGCTCACGTTCGCTACCGCGGACCACGAAACCGCCGGTATTAGTCCCCTAGCACCCGTATTCATACCGATCGGCGTGGTGGCACTTATTGGTTTCATCTGGCGACAAAGGACAGCTGCAGCGCCGCTAATCGAACGCGGTACGCTCGACGAGAAGCCTGCGTGGGGGTCAATCCTCGTTTCGCTATTTGTTGGTGCGGCACTCATCGCAGCTCTCGTTGATATTCCCTTCTTTGCCAGGATCACCATCGCCCAGAATTCACAACTCGATGCGGCGCTCGTCTTAGTACGCTTTCTTGTCGCATTGCCCGTGGGTGCTTTGGTTGGCGGATGGCTGCTTCGCAAGGTTTCTGCAGCAAATCTCACCGGTATCGCAATGTTCCTAAGCGCAGCTAGTTTTTTCGTAATGTCGCGTTGGCCTGCCGATGCCCTTGAACATGGGGCGGCCACGATTGTCCTATTGACCTGCGGGTTTGGTTTTGGATTAGCTGTCGCGCCCGTCAACGACGCCCTACTTGCGTCCACGAAAGAAGAAGTTCACGGTTTGGCCAGTGCTTTGCTGATCGTCGCTCGAATGATCGGCATGCTCGTCGGGATTTCCGCTCTGACAACGCTGGGACTCAACGCGTTTCACAAGGCCGTAGCTGCGCTCCCCCCTGTGACGACTCTCTGCAATGGAGAAGAGACGGCCTGTGCTGCTTACGCAGACGCGATTAGGGATGCCGGCATTGCTCAGCTTCATGCGGTTTTCTCGGGTGCGATGGTCTGTGCACTCGTTGCAGGCACCCTCGCTGTCGTTCTACTTCGGACGAGGGCTACCGTGAAAGTATGACTTTCGATTCCCCCTTCGCAGACCTCCTCGAAGCTAACAGAGCCTATGCCGAAGCCCATGGCACATCCCATTTTGACGGTATTGCGCACGCTGGTGTCGCCATGGTGACGTGCATGGATTCGCGAATCGAGCCGCTGAAGATGATCGGGCTCAACCTTGGCGATGCAAAAATCTTGCGAAACCCTGGTGGCCGAGTCACTGACGCAACACTTGTGGCGCTTGTTCTCAGCGTTTCGTTGCTGAATGTGAAGAGAATTCTTTTGGTTCAACACACGCGTTGCGCCATGGCATCTTCTACCGAAGATCAAATGCATGCGAGTTTGTCGAAATTCTCGGGGACAGACACCACATGGATGTCGCTTGGCACCATTACCGACCAAGAGAAAACACTACGTGCCGATATTCATCGTGTGACGAGCCACCCGCTCATTCCCGACTCTGTGGAGGTGGGTGCGTTCATTTACAACGTCGACACCGGGATCTTGCAGCCCGTCAGCTGAAACGTTGGTACTGGCGCCAATTCGTCGTTTGGAGTCTCAGTAGTCGAGTTCTTCGTCCGACATATGCCCGGCGTTCGCCACTATGAATGCCTTTCGTGGGGGCACTTCAGTTCCCATCAACAAATCGAAGACTTCTTCCGCTTCGGCTGCATCATCAATCGTGAGGCGACGCAAGGTGCGCAATCGCGGATCCATCGTCGTATCAGCTAATTGAGACGCATCCATTTCGCCCAAGCCCTTGTATCGCTGTACGGGATCTTTCCAACGAACGTTGCGCTTTTTCAGATCGGCCAATGTACGTTGAAGCTCCGGGTCGGAGTAGGTGTACACGTACTTATCTTGGCCCTTTTTGGGGTTGGCCAGTTCGATCCGATGCAACGGCGGAACTGCGGTATAGACTCGGCCGGCTTCGATCATCGGCCGCATATACCGGAAAAACAACGTAGCCAACAAGCAGCGAATGTGTGCCCCATCAGAATCGGCATCAGCCATAAAAATGATGCGCCCATAGCGCGCCGCGTCCACGTCAAACGTGCGCCCAGAACCAGCGCCCACGACTTGAACAATCGAAGAGCATTCGGCATTCTTGAGCATGTCTGAGACGGAAGCCTTCTGAACGTTCAGGATTTTTCCGCGAATTGGCAATAGAGCTTGAAACTCCGAATCGCGCGCCGACTTAGCCGTGCCGAGAGCAGAATCGCCCTCCACAATAAATAACTCTGAACGTTCGCTGTCTGTGGTTCGACAGTCGGCAAGTTTCGCTGGCAATGCGCTCGATTCGAGTGCGTTCTTTCGACGCTGATTATCTCGTTGTTGGCGAGCAGCGATGCGGGTCTTTGAAGCCGCAACGACCTTCTCCATGACGAGCTTGGCTTTCGCCTTGTCCGCCGCTTTCGTGCTGGTGAGAAATTTCTTCAATTCGGCCGTAACGACCTTGTTGACGATACGAGTTACCGGCGGGGTGCCGAGAGTTTCTTTAGTCTGGCCTTCAAATTGCGGTTCAGCAAGCCGAACAGTTACAACCGCAGTGAGACCTTCGAGAATGTCGTCTTTGGTTACATCTTGATCGGCTGCACGGAGCTGGCGATTTGAACGCATCACCTCGTTAAACGTTTTTACAAGTGCCCGCTCGAATCCACTGACGTGAGTACCACCCTTGGGAGTCGCGATGATGTTCACGAACGACGAAACTCGCGTCTCATATCCGGTACCCCAACGGATAGCTACGTCTACCCCAAGCTCGCGTTCCACGTCTTGAGGGGTCATGTGGCCTTTGTCGTCAAGTACCGGAACCGTTTCGGTGAAAGTACCGGCGCCTTCAAGTCGAAGGACCTCACTGACTGGTTCGTCAGGAGAAAGGAACTCGCAAAACTCAGAAATTCCGCCGTCGTACTTGAACGTCTCTCTACTGGGCTCGTCACCGGATTCGTCGTCGATTGTGATCTTCAGTCCCGGTACCAGGAATGCAGTCTGACGTGCACGACTGATGAGGTCACTCTTGGAGAAGTGCGCCCCCTGAATAAAGATCTGTTGATCGGCCCAATACCGGATGCGAGTGCCCGTTCGCTTCTTGGGAACCGTGCCTACGACGCGGAGCGAATTGTCTGGAGTGAATGTCGCGTTAGGGCCTTCTCCTGCGAACACGCCGGGTACACCGCGCCGAAAAGACAGTGCCCATGTCTTACCGTTCTTGTCTACCTCGACGTCGAGGCGTGACGAGAGTGCATTCACGACCGAAGCGCCGACACCGTGAAGACCACCGGTTGCGTTGTACGAACCGCCACCGAACTTTCCGCCCGCGTGAAGCTTGGTGAATACGACTTCCACACCAGTGAGCCCCGTGCGTGGCTCAATGTCAACATGGATTCCGCGCCCAACGTCAGCGACGCTAACAGAACCGTCAGCATGCAGTCGGATATCAATGGCGTCGCCGTGACCAACTAAGGCCTCGTCCACGGAGTTATCGACAATCTCCCAGAGGCAATGCATGAGGCCTTTGGTGTCTGTCGAGCCGATATACATACCTGGACGCTTGCGAACAGCCTCGAGTCCTTCAAGGACGAGCAAGTTCCGAGCATCATAGGTGGACATCGCAGCAGGCCTACTTTCAAATTGGGTGCGCTACAACGCTACCGAGAAGTTTCTCCGGTCTGTCCCAATGAAAGCACTAACTGTTGCGTGTCTCAGCGCATGATCAGTACTTGAATACTCCGAAAGGCTTTGTCGTCATAATCGCCTTCCAGTGATTCAAGTACTGGTCGTAGATCTCAGGTTCGGTGGTTTCGGTGGTGACTTCGTCACTCATCACCAGGTTTGATCCAGTGAGCGCCGCGGACCCTGCCGAAACCATGGTCACGCGATGCCCTGCGGCCGGCCAAACGTTGCCCTCAGGTGTGCGTTCTTCGGGGTTCAACGGATTTGGCCTCAACTTGGCGTCAACCAAAATTGTCTTGTCGTGCGGATGACCATAGTAGGTGTCAATCTCAGTTGCGGAAGTCTTAAAGACATCGAGAATAGGCCGACAAATACGAATCAATTGCTGACAATGCAAATTGTAAGTCGACTTAATGTCGTCTTTGAATGCTACGGCTGAAATACGGCAGCCCTGTCGATTCAACTCAACCAGCTTGTGCGCTACCGCAATACGCCGGTATTTGAAACGATTCTCCATCAGTCGGATTCGACATTGGTTGTCTGGAACGATCCTGTTGAGCATGTTGAGGATCGGATCGCGGCCGTTCGTCGGCGTAGCTTTAATTGGGGTTGCATAAATCGTGTAGTTCGACAAATTCGAATAGAACATGCCGCGGGTAGCGTAATTCGAGGTATATCCGTTTGCCGTTGCGCCCGAATAGCCGTATGAAGTATGACGTGCTGCTACGTACCGAATGTAGTCATTGTCGATGTTCCGTTCCGCCCACATATCTGAATACAGGCGATACATCTGGTACCACATCTTCTTGTCGTTGTAGACCGTGATTCCGTTGTTAAACGTGCGTTCGGCGCTACGACCGCCGTAATTTGATGAACCGGTCCATATCGCGCCAACAGCAGGATCGCCATCACGAGTGTAGGTCTGACTGACCATCACGATCTTTGCGTGCGTAATCGCGCCATTGAGACTCGACAGACAGGCGAGCGACTTGCCCTTCGAACAGATACGCACGTGCCCTGTCTTTTGCGCGTTGAGGTGCTTCACGAGGCTGCGTGATGCTCCGGATTGTGTCGCCTTGCCGTGAATAAACTTCACGGTTACGCCGTGCTGGGCAGCGCGAATCATCTCGCGCCCGACTCGAACGGAATCCTCCATGCGAGAAACAGAGACGTACACGGCCGTCGCTTCGCGTTGCGACTTTGGCTTAAGTGCGCCATCTGGCGTCATGTACGAGCCACGAATCAGTCGTTCAAGATCGTCAAGAAGTGAATAATCGTAGTTACTCGTACCCTTGTCATGATGTGGTCGAGAAAAGTTTGCCT
>SSHC01000042.1 GCA_008017265.1 Aeromicrobium sp. | reverse complement strand
GACCCCAGAATCACAGGCCTAGAGAAACAGTTTTGCCACTGACCACCTGCTGAAAATCATTCTGGAAACACCTCGGCAGGTCGTGAAAGGTGTGCGGTTAGATGCGTGCGAAAAAGTGCAACCTAGGATCAGAAAATGACTTTCGAAACACTGCGGCATAACCTCGACGATGGGATCTTGACCGTCACGTTGAATCGGCCAGACGATTTAAACGCATTTACTGTCACGATGGCAGACGAGTTGGAGCGAACTTTTCGAGAAGTCAATGACGACGATCGGGTTCGCGCGATCATTGTGACCGGTGAAGGCCGCGCATTTTGTGCGGGAATGGACCTATCCGTAGGTGGGAACGTCTTTGGTCTAGATGAGTCTCGACAACCGAGCCTGGCTGATATGACCGATCTGAATGATCCGCGCCTTGAACGGGGCCGCGACACAGGCGGGCGAGTGACCTTGGCGGTCCACGATTGCCGCAAACCCGTCATCGCCGCGATTAACGGACCAGCAGTCGGTATCGGTGCCACGATGACGTTGGCGATGGACAGACGCATCATGTCGGAGAAAGCCCGTTTTGGCTTGGTATTTGGCCGTATTGGAATCGTTCCCGAAGCGGCATCGACGTGGTTTCTTGAACGACTCGTTGGCCCTGCCTTCGCGATGGATCTTCTCTTGCGGGCAGACATCCTGACAGCGGATTCGGCCGTCTCGATCAGACTCGCCGAAGACGTTGTTCCCGAGTCAAACCGGTTGACCGTTGCACGTGAAACCGCCGATGCCTGGACAAAGGATCGCTCGCCGGTTGCGGTGGCTTTCGCTCGCCAGATGGTTCGATGCAATGGGGCACTCGCCCACCCGGTCGATACGACGCGACTTTTCACCCGGTTCAGTAAGATTTTGACGGCCCTCAATTGGGAGCGTCGCGAGAGAAACGAGGCATCGTGGGCGAGCAACCCAATCCCAGTGACATTCCTGTCAACCAGAATCGAACAGTGTCACCGGCCGACCGGAACCCTTTGACTCAGTTCGTTGGTTCGACAATCTTTGTTAGCCGTTGGCTGCAGGCGCCGCTGTATTTAGGTTTGATAGTGGCGCAAGCGGTCTACGTTGCGTTGTTCTGGAAGGAACTCCTCCACCTCATTCAAGACTTCGGGCACCTCGGAGAACTCGACATCATGTTGATCGTTCTCGGTCTGGTCGACGTTGTCATGATTGCGAACTTGCTCATCATGGTGATCATCGGTGGATACGAAACGTTCGTGTCACGCATCAACATGCGGGGCCATCCAGACGAACCGGAATGGTTGAGCTCGGTTAACCCCAACATTCTCAAAGTCAAGCTCGCGATGTCGATTATTGGCATTTCCTCAATTCACCTCCTCAAGTCGTTCATTGAGGCGCCGAATCTCGATCCCGAAGTGCTGAAGTGGCAAACAATCATCCACATGGCGTTTATCGCATCGGCGATGGGCTTGGCTTGGATCGATCGAATCGCGGGCAAACACTAACGTGTGCTGACACGAATGTAGCCCGGCAGGTCTCGTTTGGCGACACGAGCGCCGAAAGTGCCGTGCGCTCGTGTCAGAATTGGCAAATAGTGTCGGTCACCCAGGGGACGTGAATCGTGGATATCAATCAAGGTGGAGCCACTTCGCATGACCATCACGCTCATGGAGGCCACGGTCGCAAGTTCTTGGCTCCTGAACCAAAGCGACTCCGGCTCATTGCGCTCGCGACGATTATCCCTATTGCGATAGCGACTCTCGTCGCAATGATTTGGTTGTGGCCGAGCGGTGACTTCCGTGGCGACAATCAAATGCCGGTGACGGAGCTCAAGGGCAGCGTCGTTGATATTAAGAAAACCGAGTGTCCAGCAGACTCATTTGACAACACGGAAAACTGTGGAGTGGTCACAGTCGAGTTGTCTGACGGCGATAGGGTCGAAACTGACTTGCCAGGTGGGCTAGGCGCACCCAAGATTTCGGTTGGCGACAAAGTCGTGGTTGCCAGCATGGAAGTTCCCGAAGGCGAAATGTTCGCCATCGTTGATCATCAGCGTTCGCAGGGCTTATGGGTACTTTTGATCGCGTTCGTGATCGCCTTGATCATGTTCGCGAGGTGGCGAGGGGTTACCTCGCTGATCGGCCTAGCTGTCACGTTCGGGATCTTGCTGTTCTTTGTTGTGCCGGCAATTCTGGGTGGCGCATCGCCCGTGTTGATTGCCATTGTGGCGTCGTCGGCCATCATGGTGACCGTCCTGTATCTGACTCACGGGTTCTCGTTGGCGACGACGGTAGCCTTCGTGGGGACGCTCGCGAGTTTCATTCTCACCGGGTTCTTGTCGTGGCTCTCGGTGAAAGGTCTGCACCTCTCGGGCGTGACAGATGACATTTCGATGTCTCTTGAGAGCACGTTCGCGGTCGACATGCGCGGGCTCTTGCTCGCCAGCATCGTGATCGGCACCCTTGGTGTGCTCGATGACGTCACGGTCACCCAAGCGGTTACCGTGCGCGAGTTGGCGCATGCGAATCCAGATGCGACGGTCGGCGAGTTGTTCCGTGCGGGTAGCCGGGTGGGGCATTCGCACATTGCCTCCGTCGTCAACACGATCGTTCTGGCCTACGCCGGCGCCTCGCTGCCAGTGCTGATTCTCGTGGTGGCTGGTAATGATTCGTTTGCCGCGGTCGTGACGACTCAGTTCATCTCACAGGAAATCGTTCGCAGCGTGATCGGAACAATTGGTCTGATCGCAGCTGTCCCGATCACCACGGGTTTGGCCGCCATCCTTTTGCGCGAAAGCGACGAGTTTGACGAGGATTTCCCTGACGATGAGGTCGTCACTGACCCCAGCGAACCTAGCGTCGAGTGAACCAAGCGTGTTGATCAGCGCCAATAGTTGTTTGCTGCCGCCACGGTCTGAAAATTAATCGCGATTACTTGTGAAGCGGCGGTCAGGCTATCGGCGTCTTCGGCGTATACCGGACGGAGTTTCTTGAGAACGTCAACATCTGGTTGGGTTGTCTTCACTCCGCGGCGCGACAAGGTCACGGCGAGCGCGAATCCATCCTGTGGGGTTTCGGTGATAAGTGAGGTTAGCCATTGGTCAGTCATGTTGCTTCTCCGTTCAATATACATTGCCCACAATTAAGTTGTGTACAATTAAAGCATAGTACGAGTCGCGTTTGATGCAAAGAAAGGCAGGCACGATGACGAGAAAAGACAGTGAACACGCGCGCGTCACTGATCAATTGTGTTTCGCACTCCATGCAACGTCACGTGCTGTTGTGGGCGCCTACACCGAACGCCTTGCCGCACTCGGTTTGACCTACACCCAGTACCTCACCCTGCTTGCCATTTGGGAAAACGACGGAAGCACAGTTAAAGAACTGGGGCAAGCGCTCGACCTCGACTCCGGCACGCTCTCGCCCGTACTCAAGAAGCTGCACTCAGAAGGCTTGATCAGAAAAGAGCGATCCCCCGATGATGAACGACTCGTGTTCGTCTTTGTCACCGAAGCGGGTAAGGAACTCGAAGGTAAAACTGGCAAGGTGAGAGCGGAAGTGGAAGCGCTCACGGGTCTGGATGACGAGGAGTTCAGTCAACTTCGCACGATGCTGCACACGCTGAGGGAAAGACTCACCGCAACCTAAGTTAAATCGAGTACCGTGAGGGCACAGCCACGCACACCACCACTTTGCCGGAGGCCAGACCGATGCATGAGATCCAATGTCCGCATTGCGGCAAAGCATTCACGATCGACGAAGCAGGATATGCCGACATCCTCAAGCAAGTGCGCGATCGAGACTTTGAAGCGCAACTCCACGAGCGCTTGGCCGAAGCCGACAAGACGAAGAAGATTGAGATCGAACTCGCCGAGTCGAAGGTCGCCCAACAGTCCCAGCAGGCTGCGCAAGCAAAAGACGCCGAGATTGTGCGACTCCAGGCCGAACTCGACAAGTCGGGACTCGCGCAACAACTCGCCGTCGATACTGCCGTCACTTCGATTCGTACCGAACTCGAACAAGCTCAGAGCAAACTCGCCATTCAAGATGCGCAGCGTCAGGCGAGCGAGTCTCTTGTGAAAGAGGCACACGCTAAAGAAATCGCACTCTTGCAGGACCAAGTCGAACAATATCGAGACTTCAAACGCAAGCAGTCGGTCAAACTCTTGGGTGAATCACTCGAACAGCATTGCGAAACGGAATTCACACGAGTGCGCGCCATGGCGTTTCCGAACGCCGAGTTCGGCAAAGACAATGACGCCTCCGGAGGCACAAAAGGTGACTTTGTCTTCCGTGACTTCAGTGACGAAGGCATCGAGTACATCTCGATCATGTTCGAGATGAAGAACGAAGCAGATACGTCCACCAACCGCAAGAAGAACTCCGATTTTTTCGCCAAACTCGATAAAGACAGGCGCGAAAAGAACTGTGAATATGCGGTGCTAGTTTCCATGCTCGAAGAAGAGTCCGAGCTGTATACGGGCATCACCGATGTTTCGCACGAGTACCCGAAGATGTTCGTGGTGCGTCCTCAATTTTTCCTAGCCGTTATCGGCCTGCTGCGGAACGCCTCGCTTGAAACCATCAGCGTCAAGGCAGAACTCGAACACGTGAAGCAACAGAACATTGACATCACTCAGTTCGAAGAACAACTCACCACGTTCAAGACCGGATTTGCGAGAAACTACGAACTGGCGTCGGGCCAGTTCAACTCAGCGATTGACGAAATCGATAAAGCAATCGATCGACTCAACAAGGTGAAGGAATACCTCGAGAAATCCGGCCGCAACTTACGCCTAGCCAATGACAAGGCTCAAGACGTCACAATCAAGAAATTGACGAAGAACAATCCGACTATGGCCGCGAAGTTCGCCGAGCTCCCGCAGAAAGCCGAGTTGGAGTCAGGCGAGTAAAAACTGTGGATTACCTCGATGTGCCGATGAGCATGCACAACCGTGAACTTCAGCGGCTACAGCAGCACGCCCGGGCCCGAGATATTTCCGTGGATCCACGAGCGACTCCCTCGAAGCGGCGCACGAGTTTTGGCTCGCCTAGTTCCCGAGGCCCCAGCAATACGGAATGTTAATCTCGGTTAACAATTCGATATAGTTCGGGGCATGCGACATGTACACACGGGCGGCCCTACATCGTGACCTCGATCGGTGAGGGAAATTCGAACGCGCTCACGGTTGAGGGCCTGGCGGCTTCATACGCGGGACAACCAGCGCTTTCGAACGCCACTTTTGCGCTCGAATCCGGCACAATCACCGGAGTGCTCGGACCAAATGGCGCCGGTAAATCCACGTTGATCAAGGCTCTCGTGGGTATGGTCAAAGTCGACAGTGGAAGCGTTGATTTCGGTGGTAAGACACTCAAACAGACACGATCGAGCATCGCGTACATCCCCCAACGCAAAGACATTGACTGGACATTTCCTATCAACGTGCTCGACACGGTACTAGCTGGTACCTATCCGAAACTGGGCTTGGTCCGCCGAGCGAAAAAGGCGGATCGAGAGTGGGCGCGCGAATGTCTGCGTATGGTCGGGGCCGCAGATCTGGCTGATCGGCACATCGGGGAGCTATCTGGTGGCCAACAGCAACGCATTTTCATTGCGCGGGCTCTCGCGCAAAGGGCCGACTACATCTTTCTCGATGAACCGTTGACTGGCATCGATGCGGTCAGCCAGGAAACCATCTGCACCGTTTTGATCGGGCTCAAGGCCGAGGGAGCCACCATTCTCATGGTGCACCATGACGTCGTAGCAGCAAATGACGTTTTCGACCACGTCCTGCTCGTCAACAAGACGGTGACTGCAGCGGGCTCCCCCCGAGACGTACTTACACAGGCCCAACTCGCCTCTACCTACGGAATCGGGCGCTTGGGAGCGGGCCTCGAACCGGCTTTTGGGACTGGAGCGGTGGATGCTTGACTTCATTAACGATGTTGCACAATACGAGTTTCTGCAGCGTGCGCTCATTACGGCAATTCTTGTCGGCGTTGTATGCGGAATCGTCGGCACGTTCATCGTCTTACGCGGACTCGCCTTGATGGGTGACGCCATCGCACACGCGGTTCTTCCCGGAGTTGCGGTTTCCTATCTGTTGGGCGTCAGTACCTTCTTTGGGGCGCTTGTGTTCGGCATCATTGCGTCACTCAGCATCGGTGCCATCAGCCAAAACAGCCGAATCAAATCGGACTCCTCCATCGGTATTGTGCTGTCGGCGTTTCTTGCCCTCGGCGTCATCCTGATCGCACAAGCACAGACTGCCGTAGACCTGTCACAAATACTGTTCGGCAACGTACTTGCCGTCGCAGAATCCGACATGATGCTGACTGTTGTCGTCACGGTGATTGTCGTGGCCTTGCTCTTGTTGTTCTACAAGGAACTTCTCGTCTCAACGTTTGATCCGACGATGGCCCAAACGTACGGACTCAACGTTCGAACCATTCATTACGCCTTGATGGTGGTGCTCACGGTTGTCACGGTCACCGCCTTGCAGGCCGTCGGAGTGATTCTGGTTGTGGCCTTACTCATCACACCAGCGGCCACAGCACACCTACTGACGAACCGCTTGTCAGTCATGATTCTGCTCGCGAGCACGATCGGCGCGCTTTCAGCCATCTCTGGCTTATATTTCAGTTTCGAGTACAACGCGTCGTCGGGGGCCGTCATTGTTCTCTCGGCCGCGGCCGCTTTTCTGATCGCGTTTTTCTTCGCGCCACAACGTGGACTCATCGCACAACGGGTCACGAGGAGACGCACGGTGGCTGCACAAAGCGAGCAACGACTCACAACGGATGAAAGGTGAAGGTATGCGCCAGACACTCAAAGCAATGCTGATCACAACTTGTGCACTCCTAATGCTGTCCGCATGCGGCGCCGGTGCGGCCAGCGGCGAACGGCGTGATGCCCAAACGCCGCTCAAGGTTGTCACCTCGTTCTCGCTCCTATCGGATATGGCCACCGTGATCGGTGGGTCGGACGTTGACGTGCACAATCTCGTCCCAGTCGGCGTACATCCGCACGACTACGAACCGCGCCCCGCCGACATCAGAGCAGCCGCTGATGCTGATCTCCTGCTCTACAACGGCCTGAATCTCGAAGGTGGGGAACACGGCTGGTTCATCAAACTCACCAAGGTTGTCGGGCAAGGAAAGAGCAACCTAGTCGAGGTTGCGAGTGAAGTGAAGCCGCTGCATATCACCGACAGCAAAGGTCGGACGGAAGTCAATCCGCATGCGTTTCCAGACCCGAACGCAGGCATCGTCATGGCAACCACGATCCGCGATGCGTTCATTCAGAAAGATCCCCACAATGCCGATGAGTACGAAGCCCGTGCTGCCGACTACATCACCAAACTCAAAGCAATGGATGAAAAGTACTCCGCACTGATAGCTGAGATCCCACCATCACAGCGAGTGCTCGTAACAAGCGAGCGGGCGTTCCAGTATCTGGCCAAGACCTACGGACTGAAGGAAGGATTCTTGTGGTCGGTGGATACCGACGAAACCGGTACTCCCGAACAGATCAAGTCCCTCGTTACTTTCATCGAAGAAAATGACGTGCCCGGATTGTTCGTCGAATCGAATGTTGATCGGCGACCGATGCAGACGGTCGCCACTGAAACGGGAGTGGAAATCGACGGCGTACTGATGTCTGATGAAATTGGGAAGCCCGGCAAGATGGGCGACTCGTATCTTGAGTATTTGGACCACAACATCACCACGATTCACCGGGTATTAGCGCCGTGAGCGAGCTCCAGGTATCGCATCTTTCGCCAAGTGCCCAGAACTACCTGAAGGTGATTTGGGGCCTCGGAGAATGGTCTACATCGCCCGTTACGACCACGATGATTTCAGGCAAACTCAATGTGAGCAAGCCAGCGGTATCGAGTGCGCTGCGCCGGCTCGCCGAAGACGGTCTCGTCGTCCATGATCCCTATCGCGCGGTGGAGTTGACCCCGGTTGGGCGACGACTGGCACTCGCAATGGTGCGACGGCATCGACTCATCGAAACGTATCTGGCGAAAGAACTTGGCTATGGGCCACACGAAGTTCACGATGAAGCCGAAGTGCTTGAACATGCCGTCTCAGACGAGTTTATGACGCGAATCGATTCCAAGTTGGGCAATCCAACTCGCGACCCACATGGCGATCCGATTCCAACCGCGGACGGCGTCCTGGTGCTGCCGAAAGCCGAACGGCTCGTGGACGTGACCGGAGAATCGCTCGTGCGTGTTGAACGTGTTGACGATTCGGACCCCGAGATGCTGGTCGCACTCGAACAGTTGGGAATTTCATTCGAGACCCACATGTTGGTGCACGAAGCCAAGGAAGCGAACGATTCGTCGAGGCGTGATGTCACTGTTGCTGGTGAACGCGTCGTCTTAGACTCTGATCAATGTGCGGTGCTATTCGTCGCGCGCCAATCATCTAGCACGGAAGCCATCTAGACCAGAGTCACGGACAACTGCGACCATCCGGACCCGGGGAAAACGGCACGCACTTTTGATGCTTCGGGGACGGGCTGTATCGCACTCGTCTGCGCGAGCAACACCTCGAGAAAAACCCGAAACTCCAACCGAGCCAACGGGGCACCGGGGCAGGCGTGGATGCCCTTGCCGTAGAGCAAGTTCGCTTCCGGATCACGGTCAAGACGAAATTCATCCGGGTCGCCGAAAACTGATTCGTCGCGATTGGCCGAAGCCCACACGACCGAAACCCGCTCGTCGGCGGGAATGTCCCGGTTCCCCAGAACGACCGTGCGCGTGGTGCGACGACGGTTCGAAATGAGTGGCGCATGGATTCGGAGTATCTCATCGCTCGCCTGTTCTGCGAGGTCAGGGTTTGCCCGAAGTTGGGCCTGCACTTTGGGGTGCTCGGCGAGAAAATCGACGATAATGCCAAAACTTGCCGCCATTGTGCCGAGTTCACCGACGGTCCAGTTGCGAATGATCGCCACGACCTCTGTGTCGGTGAGTCGTCGGCCGTTGACCGTTTCACGCATGAGTTCGGCGGTCACATCGTCGATGACTGTGCCTTCTCGCGCCTCGAGTTGTTCCCGAATATGACCGTCAAACTCAAGGGCTACTGCAGAAATTCGTTCGCGGTCTTGCGACAGGATTGCCGCGTGATTGCGCTTGTTCCATTCGATGAGTGGCGCGGCGAGGTCGTTCGGCCAGCCCATGAATTCGTTCTGCGTAGCCATTGCAAATGTTTCAGCAAGCTCGGACATCACCTCAAGCGGTGCACCGCGTTCTAGCCCGGAGATCAACTCGGTCGCGATGCCACGCAATTGAGGTTCGAGCCGAGCCATGCGTTCGGGCGTGTAATAGCGGTCAATGACTGCTCGATAGGCCGTGTGTTGAGGTGGGTCCATGCCATTCGGCACCGCAACGTGCACCGACACTGCGTTCGAGAAATCGTCGTGATCTCTCAGAATCCGAACGACGTCGTCGTGCCGGAAGACCGACCAGTGACCGTTGACATCGTGAGCGACAGGGCAGGTTGCGCGCATCTGGTCGTACGCCGCAATTTGGTCTGCGAGGACATCGGCCGATCGAGGGTCCCAATCGGTGTCGAGCGATTCAGTCATGCGTGCTCCTGAAGTAGATCTACTTCTGAGCCTAGGCGCCTGACGGGTTCACGCGAGTCGAAGAAATTACGCCTGTTTCGGATCGTCGTCGTTGATTGCTTCCATGAGCGCGGTTTCGGCCAACAAGGCCTCATCGACGGCAACCGGGTCAGCGTCACTCTCGGAAGGAACTTCGTCTTCGAAGGTTTCGTCGGCGTAGTCTTCGGCAGTAGGGATGACGAAGGCTGTTTCGTCGATGGCGGGTGCAGCAAGTTCAGCGTCCACGTCGTCGAGATCCGCCTCAGCGGCGATCACTTCCGCCGCGAGTGCTTCGTCGTCTTCACGTGCTTGCTCCGCAGCAGTGCGAACCTTCTCGACGATGCTCTCGGCGGCCTCCGAAAGCTTGACGGGTGCGGCGGGTTCGACGACCAAATCGTGCGCAACGGCTTCGTTTGAAGGTGTCGGGGCACTTTCGACTAGCGTGGGTTCAGCCGTGCCAACGATGTAATCGAAATAGTCGGGCTCGCGGGTGACTACGGGTGCGGGTTCTTCAACGGATACTTCGACTGAATTGCCCGCCGCGAGACTTTCAACCTCAACGTCGTCAGCCACGTCGGCTGGCACCTCGGGCGCGGTCGGCACAAAAGGATTATTCGGCGCCGGTGGCGCCGCCGGGCGTGGGGGCTCGTGAAAAACCGGTACCGCACTCGATTTTTTCCCGAGCCGATTGGCCATGACGTAACCGGCAGCAGCAGCTGCGAGGATTGCCAACTTTTTCACGAAGAACTCCGTTCACTCGGGTACTCCCCCATCTTCGCCGAATTTGGCGAACCATGAGGACAGTCTTGCGATTCGGTTACCGCGATACGACTCTATCGGCGGTGCCGACCACGTTCACGCGCAGAGCGTGAACTTACCCGGCGACGACAGGGACCGCCACCACGACACACTCGGCATGTGTCAAGCAGTAGTGGCTGACAGATCCGTGAATGACGCGACGAAGTCCGGTATTCACCTGGGTTCCGACGACAAGCATGGTGGCATTCTTTGAGGCGTCCACCATGACTGGTCCGGGTGTGCCTTGCACGATCGTGATGGTGCGCTCTTTGCCATTGGCGTCAGTCAGACCAACATGTTCGGCAACCAGATCTGTCGCTTGGTTGAGCGCGTCCTCCTCGAAATCAGCCCACGGCAAGACCACGCCTGCGGCGGCGAGGGAGGGATCAAGTTGCCACACATTTACGAGCTCTAAATCAAGGCCGCGGAGCTCTGCTTCAGCAGCAGCCCATTTCATCGCCGCGATGCTGGCGGGGCTGTCATCGATACCTACGACGATTTTGGATTCGGTCATGACGATCTCCTAGGTCTAAAACTGACACATCCATCTTCCACCCAAGAGCGGCTCATGGGCAGAAAATTAACACTTTAGGTACGAGACGTACCCACATTCATCGTGCCAGTATCACCGAATAGCATCGCTCGTCCTGAGATGGGACGTGGGTGTGCGTCCGGGCGAGACGGGAAAGTACGAGCCGTGAACCCGCGTGAATTGCCTGGGGCGATAGTCTTGAACCCATGAGCCACGACCAGTCCCTCACCGAGTTCGATCCCGACATTGCGGCGCTTCTTGACGCCGAACTTGATCGCCAACAAACCACCCTGGAAATGATCGCCTCGGAGAATTTCGCTCCAGTTGCAGCACTCCAAGCGCAAGGCAGTGTTCTCACCAACAAGTACGCCGAGGGTTACCCCGGAAAGCGCTACTACGGTGGCTGCGAATTTGTGGATCAGGTCGAACAAATCGCCATTGATCGGCTCAAGGAACTCTTCGATGCCGACTATGTGAACGTGCAGCCTCACTCCGGTGCCTCGGCAAACGCGGCAGCAATGCAAGCGATTGCTAAAGCGGGAGACACGACGCTCGGTCTTGATCTCGCCAACGGTGGGCACCTCACCCACGGCATGAAGTTGAATTTCTCGGGCCTGCTCTACAACCCCATCCCGTATCACGTTGATCCAGAAACTGGCTTGGTCGACATGGACGAGGTTCGTTCACTCGCTCACCAATACCGCCCGCAGGTCATCATTGCGGGTTGGTCGGCGTACCCTCGCCAACTTGATTTCGCCGCATTCCGCGAAATTGCTGACGAAGTGGGAGCAATCTTGTGGGTCGATATGGCGCACTTTGCTGGCCTTGTTGCCGCCGGACTTCACCCAAGCCCACTGCCACATGCGCATATCGTCACGACCACGACACACAAGACCCTCGGCGGTCCGCGTGGTGGCGCGATCTTGACGAACGATCCAGAAATCGCCAAGAAAGTTCGGTCAGCGGTATTTCCGGGTCAGCAAGGCGGTCCACTCGAGCACGTGATCGCTGCAAAGGCCGTCGCATTCAAGATGGCTCTTGAGCCGGAGTTCAAGGAACGTCAAGAGCGCACGCTTGAAGGCGCCCGGATTATTGCCGAGCGTTTGCTTCAGAACGATGTGAAAGAAGCCGGCGTTCAGGTACTCAGCGGTGGCACTGACGTGCACTTGGTTTTGGTTGACTTGCGTAATTCGGAACTCGATGGCCAGCAAGCTGAAGACCGACTGCATGAAGTGGGTATCACCGTCAACCGCAACTCGGTACCCAACGATCCGCGCCCGCCGATGGTGACGTCAGGTTTGCGTGTGGGAACGCCGGCGCTCGCGACACGCGGTTTTGCAGCCGAAGACTTCGCTGAAGTGGCCGATGTCATTGCGGCCGCTTTGCAGCCAGGTGACATTGATGTAGCCGGCTTGCGTGCTCGCACCAAAGCGCTCGCCGACAAGCATCCGCTGTACCCGAATCTTCCTCGATTCACCGCGTGACAAATCGCACCCGTCTGGGTGCGTGGTTCACGCCCCAACTGCTTGGCCTCCATGCGTTCGCTGTCGTGGCGATCATCGTGTGCGTTTTTATGGGGCTCTGGCAGTTGGGTGTCTACGATCAGCGGCAGCAGTCTGAACGCGCGGAACAGAACGACGTTCCGCGGGTGGCGCTTTCGGAAATCTGGAGCAAAGACGAGTTCCTTACGACACGTCAGAATCTTCGTCCGGTATCGGTCACGGGCGAGTTTCTGCCTGCGGATCAACAGTTTTGGGTCACTGGGAAAAAACATGACGGTCGTGAAGGCGTGTGGTTGGTTGCCCCGGTCGTTGTCGATGATTCGATCTTGATGGTGGCACGCGGCTGGACGCCGAAGATCACCGAATTTCCTGCAGTTCCCGACGGGATCGTCACGTTCGACGCGGTCCTGCGGGCCAGCGAAGAGTCCGAATCGGCCTGGGATCCAGAGAGCCGCACCATCGGCGGGGTACGAGTTCCGGCGATGCTCAACGTGTTCGAAGGCGAACTGTGGTCTGGCTACGCCGAGTCGCAAGACCCCGCGATTTCGCAGGGTTTGACGCTCATCGAGCTACCCGAGAAGTCGGCATCATGGACCGCGGGTGGGCGTAACTTGGGTTATGGCCTGCAATGGTGGGCCTTTGTCGTTTTCATTCTGTTTATGTGGTGGCGGATGGCCACCGACATGGTTAACAACCAAAGAGAAAGTCAGGACCAGTGAAAGATCGTCTGCTGATCGCCTACCAAGTCATGGCCACGATTGTGGGCATCAACCTCATCTTGGTGATGTTGGGGATGCTGAAGTACGTCACGAATCCGTCGTCGTGGTGGAACGTCAACGCTGGGCTGTTCCTCTTCATTGACCAAATTCATGGCGTACTTTTCATGGTCTTGTGCGTTTTGGCCGCCAAACTTGGCCTTCGCCAAAAATGGTCGTGGGGCTTCATCGTCAGCATCCTGCTGTTTGCGTGCATTCCCGTCCTGTCGTTCTGGAGTGAACGCCGCACGACCAAGCGCGTACAGGCAGACGCGGCGGCAGCGGCACAGGAGGTCTAGCCCGCCTCAAAGCGCTGTGACTGTGCTCACGCACGAGAGTCGGGATCGAAGCTCCCGCCTTTATCTGCAGTCAATTTTCGGTAGACATAGGTGATGATGCCGGCGGTGAGCGCGATAATAAGAATGCGAGACATACCCTCACGGTAACGCGTTCTGTTTGGCTTGGCGTGGGAAGATAGACACAGTTTTGGAAGGAACTTACTGTGACCGTCTTGGCAACTCTGAACACTAATCGTGGCGACATCGTGATCGAACTCTTTGAGAATCATGCGCCTGCCACCGTAGAGAACTTCCTCGGCTTGGCCGAGGGAACAAAAGAATGGCGTAACCCCGCCTCCGGAGAAGTCTCGACGAGTCCTTTTTACGACGGATTGACGTTCCATCGGATCATCCCGAACTTCATGATCCAAGGCGGATGCCCGTTGGGTGATGGCCGTGGCGGGCCGGGCTACACCTTCGCAGACGAGTTTCACCCAGAACTTTCGTTCGATCGCCCTTACTTGTTGGCGATGGCGAATGCTGGCCCAGGCACGAACGGTTCGCAATTCTTCATCACCACAATCGCAACAGACTGGCTTAACCGAAAGCACACGATCTTCGGCGAAGTGAAAGATGAAGCGAGTCGCGCGATTGTCGATGCGATCGGCACTTCGCCCACCGATCATTTCGATCGTCCTGCCGAACCCGTCGTGATCAACTCGGTCACCATCACTCGCTAGGTTTCACGTGAGTACGCCGGCGGGTGGGCAGACGTGCTACTTGCACCCTGACCGCATCGCGCGGATCTCCTGTCAGCGTTGCCATCGGCCGATCTGCCCCGCTGACATGCGTGAAGCGTCCGTTGGTTTTCAGTGCCCACCCTGCGTGACGGCGGGTGCGAAGGCGCAACGTCAACCACGAACCGTGCTTGGCGGTCGAATTTCGTCCAATCCGCGCAGTGTCACCTCGATCCTCATCGGGATCAACATTGCGGTGTATGTCCTGATGGTGTTCACCGGTGGCCTGTCGGGTGAGTTGGCACAAAACGGCGCAATGTGGGGCTTCGCAGTCGCCTACGGCGGGGAGTATTGGCGGCTTTTGACCGCGGCCTTCTTCCACAGCGGTCTCATGCACTTAGGGCTCAACATGCTTGGCCTTTATATGTTCGGGCCGGCAATCGAAGAGGCGCTTGGTCGTTCAAAATACCTCTTGACTTACTTGACGCTCGCGGTCTCATCGTCTGTGTGGATCTATTGGCTTACGGCGCCCAATACTGCCACTGTGGGTGCCTCGGGGGCGATCTTCGGCCTGTTCGGGCTCATCGCGGTATTCATGTATCGCACCAGGCAAGACATGTCCGGGATCCTCATCATGCTGGCGATCAATGCGGTTTTCAGTTTGCAGTCGGGGGTCAGTTGGCAAGGGCACCTGGGTGGATTCGTCACAGGTGTCGCCTTGGGGGCGGTGTTCGCCTACGCGCCACGCGATCGCCAAATCGCGATCCACAGGTTCGCGTTCATCGCGCTCTGGATTGCGATCGTGGTGGCTACGGCGGTTCGGTCGAACCTGCTGTTGATTTACTGAGCAAGCCTCGGTGCCGTGCCTGTGGATAAGTAAATGACATCCATGTAGTTATCCACATGTTCATACACAGCTGTGGAAAATTACATGTGTGTAACTTTCACTCCCACTTCATGGCGAAGCCAAAGGCCGCCACGATAAAGCCCATGCCAATAGCCAAATTCCAGTTGCCGAGATCTGAATACCAAGGAATGTGGACGCTGCCGTCGCTAATCGTGTAAAAAACCACAATCCACACCAGCCCGATAATGGCGGACGTCACCATGGCAGGAGCTGCCCACCGGTTTCCAACCCGCTGTGGTTTGGGACCATTTCCTTCAGGCTTCTTCTTGAACACGATCATTCCTTGCAAACAGCGACACTCGGTCGATAAAAATAGGTGTACTTCGTTAGCCTAGAGGGTAATTGTTTGCGATTGGAGGCACAGGTGCGTAAATGGCACGTATTTGCACTGTTGCTGTCCATCATGTGCGGATTCGCGTTCGTTGCCGCGGCGCTCACATCCCGAGGCTGGGACTTGCGCCCCACCGGCGGTGATCTTTCGAGCATCGTGTCTGAACGTGCCCGAAGTGCGCAACTTCGTCAAGAACAAGTGGCGAAACTCCAGCGTGACATCGAACGTCTCAATGCTCAGGCGGGCGACAAGAACGTCAAAGCGCAAACTGCTCGCATCAAAGAGTTCGCACCCGCGGCTGCCATGACTGCCGTGAAGGGCTCCGGAATCGAAGTCACCCTCGATGACGCGCCCCGCTTCGTCGAGGTTCCGGGTCTAGATCCGAACTTGCTCGTCGTGCACCAACAGGACATCCAAGCTGTCGTCAATGCAATGTGGAAAGGCGGAGCCGAAGCCATCACGATTCAAGGTCAACGATTGAGCGCCAACACCGGAATCAAGTGCGTAGGAAACACAGTGATCTTGAACGGTGTTCCGTATTCACCGCCGTACGTGATCGAAGCGATCGGTCCGCAGAATCGCATGTCAAATGCGCTGGCGTCTTCCCCGGAAGTCTCCACCTATATCGAATACGCCGATCGCTATGGACTCGTGTTCGAACAGCGGTTCCGTAGTTCGATCAAAGCTCCGAGCGCCGAGAACGTGAGCAAACTTTCGCACGCACGCGTCGTTGACTGATCGCCTGCTGGGCGATGCAGACAAACTGAGGGATTCAGACCCCGCCAGCGTCAGTCGTCTTCGGGAAGTGACGGATCTGGCGGAGTAACGATCTGCTTGGCGACGGTCAGGGTGACTGAAGTTCCCGGGGCCACATTCGTTCCCTGTTGCGGGTTCTGGGCAATGACTTTACCGTCGGCTTCGAGAGACAGCGTGTCTTCCACGATCGAGAACTTCAGCCCAGCATCCGTAAGTGCTTTCTGGGCTTGCTCGAGGTTCAAACCAACCACATTCGGCACCTGAACTTGACCTTCCGAAACGATCAACGTGATGGTCGAACCCATCGGAACACTCGAGCCAGCGGTGGGG
>SSHC01000003.1 GCA_008017265.1 Aeromicrobium sp. | reverse complement strand
GCCCAAGAGCGACCCGAAACCAGGTCTAGGAGCTCACGGCTTTGGCCAGTTCGCCGGCCAAGGATTGAACGCTGAAGCGCTCGCCGCTCAGATCGAGAAGATGCCTGAAGCAATGCGCACTGACATCGCGGAAGTTCTCACCGCACCTAAAGCAGAGCGAGCCAAGCTCATCGAAGCAGTCATTGCTAAAGCCAAGTCCGGCGGCTATGGCGAAGAACTGAAGAACCAGATCGCGCAAGGCGAAAAGAAGTCTCGCGAATTTGGTAAGCGCGCCAAGAAAGAATGGGACGATCTGCCTGACGCGCTCAAACATGACCTCAAAGCTGTCCGTGAACTCGACAAAGACAAGCGCGCCGATGCGATGAAGAAGATCGCCGAAGACGCGAAAGCCGGTAAGTACGGCGAAGACGTCAAGAAGAAGTTCGAGAAGTTCCAGAATTTCGATCGAAAGCAGTTCCAAGGGCACGGTGGCACGAAAGTTGACGACCTCACCTGAGTCACTTTTACCTGTTGGTTTCACTACACGGACGGCAAACGACAGGTGAACATGCTGAGTCGTAAGATAACCGAGTGACCACAGACAACACCACAAACGCCCAGACCACAGGCACAAGCCGCGTCAAGCGCGGAATGGCCGAAATGCTCAAGGGCGGCGTCATCATGGACGTCGTCACCCCTGAGCAAGCACGCATCGCAGAGGACGCCGGCGCCGTTGCCGTCATGGCGCTTGAGCGTGTGCCAGCCGACATTCGGGCGCAAGGCGGCGTTGCTCGCATGAGCGATCCCGACCTCATCGACGGCATCATCAACACCGTCTCGATCCCCGTCATGGCGAAGGCGCGAATCGGCCACTTCGCTGAGGCGCAAATCTTGCAGAGCCTTGGCGTCGACTACATCGATGAGTCCGAAGTTCTCACGCCTGCCGACTACGAAAACCACATCGACAAGTGGGACTTCAACGTGCCCTTCGTGTGTGGTGCCACCAACCTCGGAGAAGCACTTCGTCGCATCACCGAAGGTGCAGCCATGATTCGCTCCAAGGGCGAAGCTGGTACTGGCGATGTTTCCAACGCAACGGGCCACATGCGCGCCATTCGCAAGCAGATCCGGCAACTCGCAGCCCTCGCGCCCGACGAACTGTACGTCGCCGCTAAGGAACTGCAGGCGCCCTACGAACTCGTCAAGGAAGTTGCCGAGACCGGCAAACTCCCCGTCGTGATGTTCACCGCAGGCGGCATCGCGACACCCGCAGACGCGGCCATGATGATGCAACTCGGCGCTGAAGGCGTGTTTGTCGGTTCCGGCATCTTCAAGTCCGGCAACCCTGCACAACGCGCGAACGCGATCGTAAAGGCCACCACCAACTTCGACAACCCAGATGTTGTCGCCGAGGTTTCCCGTGGTCTCGGCGAAGCGATGGTCGGCATCAACGTTGACGAAATCCCAGAACCACACCGACTCGAAACTCGCGGTTGGTGAGCACGGCCAGATTTGGCGTCCTAGCGCTCCAAGGAGATTTTCGCGAACACGCGGCTTCCTTGGAGCGCTTAGGCGTTCAAGCACACAAAGTGCGCACACTCGAAGAACTAGACGCCTGTGATGCGCTCGTCATTCCTGGCGGCGAATCGACAGCCATGCTGCTCTTGGCCGAAAGTCAGGGCATCCTTGAGCCGTTGCGCACCAAGATCGCTTCGGGACTTCCAGTGCTGGGCACGTGCGCTGGAATGGTGTTGCTGGCGCGCGAAGTGCTCGACGGCAAAGCCGGTCAGCAAACCCTCGGCGGACTCGACATCGTGGTTCGCCGCAACGCGTTCGGCGGTCAAATTCACTCCTTCGAAACGGAGCTCGAATTCGCAGGCCTAGACACTCCGGTGCACGCTGTGTTCATTCGCGCGCCTTGGGTTGAAGAATCCGGTCCCGACGTCGAGGTGCTTGCTTCGGTGCCAACCGAGGCGCAAGGCGATAGAATTGTCGCTGTGCGACAGGGGTCCGTTTGGGCAACGTCCTTTCATCCCGAAGTCAACGGCGACGATCGCATCCATAAACTTTTTGTCGACCATGTTTTGTCGGCTACGGCCAACTGAAAGGACCCGTCATGTCAGGTCACTCTAAATGGGCAACAACGAAGCATAAGAAAGCCGCTAACGATGCGAAGCGCGGCAAGCTGTTCGCCAAACTCATCAAGAACATCGAAGTTGCGGCCCGCACCGGTGGACCTGACCCTGACGGAAACCCCACGCTCTACGACGCGATCCAGAAAGCCAAAAAGCAGTCGGTTCCCAACGACAACATCGACCGCGCAGTCAAGCGTGGCGGTGGCGCCGACGGCGGCGGCGTTGACTACACCACGATCATGTACGAAGGCTACGGACCAAACGGTGTCGCCTTCCTGATCGAATGTCTTACCGACAACAAGAACCGTGCAGCCATGGAAGTCCGCACCGCGATGACGAGAAACGGTGGCACCATGGCCGATCCGGGTTCGGTTTCCTACATGTTTAATCGCAAAGGCGTTATCGTCGTGCCACAAGCGCAAGCGTCCGGCGACACCAACGAAGACGACATTTTGATGGCAGTCCTCGAAGCCGGCGCCGAAGAAGTGAACGATCAAGGTGCCGTTTTTGAAGTGATCTGCGAACCAAGCGACCTCGTCGCGGTCCGCACGGCCTTGCAAGAAGCCGGACTCGATTACGACTCGGCGGATTCGTCCTTCGTGCCCACTGTTTCGGTCGACGTCGACGTCGATGGTGCGACGAAAGTAATCAAGTTGATTGATGCCCTTGAAGACTCCGACGACGTACAAAACGTCTGCGCTAATTTCGATGCATCCGACGAGGTCATGGCGGCGCTCTGACCTCCCACACTCTGACGCTCTCTCACCATAGGATCGCGTCATGGATGTGCGCGCGATGACGCTCGATGGCGTCGCTTGGGATGTTCGGCGAATGCCGCCCGAGTTTAGGGCATCGCGGGCTAAAGACGATGTCTCGGTGAGCCAAAAGAATCAACACATTGGGTTCGAAGCGCTTTTCATGATTTCGCTAACAGGTATCGTGCTGGCCGCAACGCCGGCGATCGTGCAATCGGATCGTTGGTGGCTCGTTTTCCTCGTGCCCATCTTGGTGGGCATGGTGTGGTTCTTGTACATCGCGAAATGGCAGGTGCTTCTCGTGCGCGAAGGAACGATCGTGCACCGTGCCAGCGTGCGCGGTCGCGGGCCAGCCGCCCATGTGGTCACTGAATTCGTTGACGAAATCCAGCGCAGCAAAGATTCAGCGCTCAACGGCTGAATCCGCGCCAGCGTGATCACCTAGTGCGGCGTGCCTGAGGAACCCGCATCGAAAACTGATTTATTGTTCGAACATGAGTTCTGTTCGCGTGTTGGGAGTCGACCCCGGCCTGACACGATGTGGTGTTGGCGTGGTTGAAGGTCGGATTGGCTCGCCGATCACCATGCGGACCGTTGGCGTCATCCGCACGCCCGCAGACCTTGAGCTTTCACGGCGTCTGTTGATGATTGAACAGAACCTCGAAGCTATAGTTCTCGAACACCGCCCAACTGTGCTCGCTATCGAACGCGTTTTCAGTCAACAAAACCTCAAATCGGTAATGGGCACGGCACAAGCCAGCGGGGTAGCGATGCTCGTTGCGGCACGGCACGGACTTGACGTGCACATGCACACGCCGACGGAAGTTAAAGCGTCAATTACCGGCAGCGGTCGGGCCGACAAGGCCCAAGTGACCCATATGGTTACGCGAATTCTCAAGCTTTCCGAAGCTCCCAAGCCTGCCGACGCTGCCGATGCGCTCGCCATTGCAATTTGCCAGGTGTGGCGTGGATCTTCGCAGAACCGACTCACCGCTGCCGGAGGGCGCGCATGATTTCGCAACTCACTGGCACGGTCGTGTCACTCGGGCTCAACACGATCGTGATCGACGTCAACGGTGTCGGTATGCAGGTTCACTGCGCACCAAACACAACCGCAGCACTCTCGCTCGGCTCACGTGCCACGATCATCACCTCGCTCGTGGTTCGCGAAGACTCGCTGACCCTGTTTGGGTTCGCGAACGCCGAAGAACGCGACTTGTGGCTTCTTCTGCAGACCGTGAGCGGCATCGGGCCGAAGGTGGCACTAGCATTCGTTGCCGTCCTGTCCCCAGACGAAGCCAGCCGGGCGTTGGCCGAAGGCGATATCGCGACCTTGACGAAAGTTCCCGGAATCGGCAAGAAAGGCGCCGAAAGGCTTGTCGTGGAACTTAAGGACAAAGTCGCGACAGCGCCAATCGCCGCGGGTCCAACACGCGAAGCCTGGCGGCCACAAGTGCGCGAAGCACTCATTGGCTTGGGCTGGTCAGCAAGAGAGGCCGACAAGGCCGTCGATACGGTCGCGAACACGCTACCTAACGATCACGACGGTGACGTCGCAACGATCTTGCGTAAGACGCTTCAAACCATGGTCAAGGGGCGATGATGTACGAAGAGCAAGAGTTCACGTCTGTGGAAGCAAGCACCGAAGACAGAGTCTTTGAACAAGCGATGCGACCCAAATCGCTCGACGAACTCATCGGTCAAGATCGCGTACGTGAACAACTGTCCCTCGTGCTCGAAGCAGCGGTGGCTCGAGGCAGTGCGCCCGACCATGTCCTGCTGTCTGGTCCGCCAGGTTTAGGTAAGACAACACTGGCAATGATCATTGCGCATCACCTGCAAAGCCCACTTCGCATTACGAGTGGTCCGGCAATTCAACACGCGGGGGATCTAGCCGCGATTCTTTCGGGAATCAACGAAGGCGATGTCCTTTTCATCGACGAGATTCACCGCATGTCGCGCCCTGCGGAGGAACTGCTTTACATGGCAATGGAAGACTTCCGTGTCGATGTTGTTGTGGGCAAAGGCCCGGGAGCAACAGCTATCCCACTCGAGATCCCGCCTTTTACGGTTGTTGGCGCCACGACGCGGGCAGGCTTGCTACCCAGCCCACTTCGTGACCGCTTCGGCTTCACCGCGCAACTCGATTTTTACGCCCCTGAAGACCTTGACCAGATCGTGCAGCGTTCGGCTCGGCTACTCGAAATCGACATCGACGCTGAAGCATCGATTGAGATCGGATCACGTTCGCGCGGCACGCCTCGTATTGCGAACCGACTGTTGCGGCGCGTGCGTGACTGGGCTCAAGTTCGTTCTGAAGGTATCGTCGACGTGAACGTTGCGCGCGCTGCCCTTGACCTCTACGAAGTGGACTCGCTTGGTCTTGATCGACTTGATCGAGCCGTTCTGGAAACGCTGTGCAAGACGTTTGGGGGAGGCCCAGTTGGTTTGTCGACGCTAGCTGTCGCAGTCTCCGAAGAAGCAGAAACAGTTGAGGAAGTCGCCGAGCCGTTCCTCGTGCGAATGGGGTTCCTTGCTCGCAGTCCACGAGGACGAGTCGCGACGCCTGCAGCATGGGAGCACTTGGGCCTCAACCCGCCCGCTTCGGCTGAGCAACTGGCGTTTGATGCCGACGGGTAGCATCGCTGGCACAACTACTCCCGATTTCACCGAAGGCGCAGTATGGAACTGATTGCTTATTTTCTCCTCATCGCTGTTGCGTTCTATCTGTTAGTTTTGCGTCCTGTTTCGCGCCAGAAGCGTGAGTTCGATGCCTTGAAGCAGTTGCAATCGGCACTGGAACCCGGCGTTCGAGTCATGATTGCCAGTGGGATTTACGGCACGATTCGTTCCATCAGTGACGACACGGTCATGTTGGAAATCGCCCCCAACACTCAGATTTGTGTTGCCAAGGGCGCGATCGCTCAAATCGAAAACGCCGGCTCGAATGTCGAGAAGGAGAACTGAGATGTCTCAACGTGGCGTACGAATTGCGGCCTGGGCTGCAATTATTGCTTTGGTAGCTACCTCGGGCTTGGGCGCGGTTCTCGTCTTGTTCTGAGCCAAAGAACTAAGATGAATCGTGGGAGGCCAACGTGGCAAATGAAGCAGATGAAGAAGGCAACGGATCCAAAAGTCAAGATCTGTCGCGTTCGTCTGCCGGCGTGCTCAGCAGGCTTGCGCGATTAGGCGCGAAAACCCCAACGACGGGCCCCAACGCGGCGATCCAGCCGTTGCTGGTGATCTTTCATCGGACGCACCCCAAGGCAAACACGAGCGATATCGTGCGTGCGTACGATGTCGCCGAACGGATGCATGAGGGGCAAACGCGCAAAAGCGGCGATCCCTACATCACGCACCCGCTTGCCGTAGCAACCATCTTGGCCGAGTTGGGCATGACTAGCCCCACGCTGTGCGCGGCGTTGCTGCACGACACGGTCGAAGACACGCCCTACACGCTCGAAGAACTGCGCAAAGACTTTGGCGACGAAGTAGCGCAACTGGTTGACGGCGTGACCAAGCTCGACAAAGTCACCTACGGCGAGACCGCGCAATCCGAAACGATCCGCAAGATGATTGTCGCGATGAGCAAAGACATCAGGGTCTTGGTCATCAAGTTGGCCGACCGGCTTCACAACATGCGGACTTTGCGGTTTCTGCGTCCGGAAAAACAAGCGCGTATTGCACGCGAAACCCTCGACATTTTTGCTCCATTGGCACACCGCTTGGGTATGAACACCATCAAGTGGGAACTGGAAGATTTGTCGTTCTCGGCGATGCACCCAAAAATGTACGACGAAATTGTGCGGCTCGTTGCAGAACGTGCGCCTTCTCGCGAAGCGTTCCTAGAACGAGTTATCAAAGAAGTGAATAACGATCTGGGACACGCAAAGATCAAGGCGAAGGTTTCTGGACGTCCCAAGCACTATTACTCGATTTATCAAAAGATGCTGGTTCGCGGACGTGAGTTCTCCGACATTTTTGATCTGGTTGGCGTGCGTATTCTCGTCGATAACGTGGCCGACTGTTACACCGTTCTGGGCGTACTGCATGCGCGCTGGAACCCGATTCCGGGCCGATTCAAGGATTACGTTTCGGTACCGAAGTTCAACATGTACCAGTCGCTTCACACCACGGTGATCGGCCCACAAGGGCAGCCAGTCGAGTTGCAGATCCGTACTTACGACATGCACCGCAAGGCAGAGTACG
>SSHC01000026.1 GCA_008017265.1 Aeromicrobium sp. | reverse complement strand
CTCGCTGGCTATGGTGGCGCGTCAACGCGGCTACCGCTTGGTGTGTGTCATGCCCGAGAACACGTCGAGCGAACGTCGCCGACTGCTCACGATGTGGGGGGCGGAGATCATCAGTTCGCCAGCAGCGGGCGGCTCGAACGAAGCCGTACGCATGGCGAAAGCGATCGCGGCAGAAAACCCCACCTGGGTGATGCTCTACCAGTACGGCAACCCGGCCAACGCGGATGCGCACTACCGCGGCACAGCCCCCGAAATCCACGCAGACCTGCCCGAGATCACTCACTTCGTGGGCGGGCTGGGCACCACCGGCACGCTCATGGGTGTGAGTCGCTACTTCCGCGAACACAAGCCCGAGGTGCGGATCGTGGCAGCCGAGCCCCGCTACGGCGAACTCGTGTACGGCTTGCGCAATCTCGATGAAGGCTTCGTGCCCGAACTGTATGACGCAAACTTGATCGATTCGCGGTTCTCGGTCGGCCCGCGCGACGCGGTCAAGCGCGTGCGCGAACTGATCGACAACGAAGGCCTGTTCGCAGGGATTTCGACTGGTGCGATTCTGCACGCGGCGATCGGGCAAGCGAACAAGGCAGCAAAGGCCGGCGAGAGCGCCGACATCTGTTTCGTGATCGCTGACGGCGGCTGGAAATACCTCTCCACGGGCGCCTATGAAGGCACGCTTGACGAAGCCGAAGACAGACTCGACGGTCAACTCTGGGCATAAAGCCCCAACATCGGCTAGCCTTCAATTCGTGAATGACATTGTCGTTTTTTCAGGGAGTGCCCACCCCGAGCTGACCGCCGAGATTTGTAACAACCTCGGCGTCGCTGTTTCGCCGTCAGAAACGGTCCGATTTAGCAACGACTGCCTGCAAGTGCAGTTGCATGCGAACTGTCGCCGCCGTGACGTCTACATCGTTCAGCCGCTCGTGAAACCGACGCAAGATCACTTGATGGAGTTGCTCCTCATGATCGACGCGGCTCGCGGTGCGTCGGCCGCCTCCATCACCGCAGTCATTCCGCACTACGCCTATGCGCGCTCAGACAAAAAAGACGCGTCGCGTATTTCTATCGGCGGCAAACTCGTGGCCGACATGCTCTCGGCTGCGGGCGTCGGGCGCGTTGTCACGATGACGCTGCACGCGCCGCAAGTGCACGGGTTCTTCTCTGTGCCGGTCGATCACTTGACGGCGATCGGTGAACTCGCTGAGCACTATCGGGCACAAGACCTCAGCAACGCCGTTGTCGTGTCTCCCGACCTCGGCAACGCCAAGACAGCATCGCAATTCGCCAGGCTGCTCGGCTTGCCCGTCGCGGCTGGCAGTAAACAACGCAAAGCCGACGACAAAGTCGTGATCGACGCGATCGTTGGCGATGTGGCGGGGAAGCGCGCCATCGTGCTCGACGACGAAATCGCGACGGGCGGTTCAATCATCGAACTTATGGATCGACTGCAACTCGAAGGCGTCACCGAGGCGTCGGTGGCGTGTACCCACGGCTTATTCGCAGGAAAAGCCGTTGAGCGGTTGCGTGATCATCCGATGATCACCGAAGTGGTCACCACGAACACGGTGCCAGAACCCGAAGACTGGCCGGAACTACAAGTGCGTTCAATCGCGCCACTGTTTGCCGAAGCGATCGCACGCATCCACGCAGGCGAATCGGTGTCGAGCCTGTTTGACGGGGTCGATCCAGGGTTCGCCCCACCGCAACCCAAACTGCCGCTCTAGACGCGGTCAGCACCTGCGAACGGGTCAGCGCACGCCTTTGATGCGGAACACCAAGATCGTTCCGAGCACGCCGAGTGCACCGCTCAACAAGTAGAGCGCCATGTATCCGCCGGCGGATACGACGATGGGTGCCGCAATCACGGGGGCCAACACCTGGGGACTCGCGTTGGCGATGTTGATAACTCCCATGTCTTTGGCGAAGCCGGATTTGTTGGGGAGAACTTCGGTGACGATAGCGAGATCGACGGCCATGAAGATGCCGTAGCCGAGACCAAGGATCGCGGCGGCGACGAGCGCCCCGGGCCAGGTTTGCCAGAATGCCAACAGGACGCTCGCGATTAACATGATGAAGCCTGAGACGGCCACGAACTCGCGGCGAATACCCAACTTGTCAGACAGCACCCCGAACCCAACAGCGGCAGCAGAAACCACGACCGTATAGAGCGTGATCAGAATGAACATGCCGCCTTCGGGGTCCTTGAGACCGACAGCGTCTTGAAGGAAGTAGAGCAGATAGAGCGTCGCGATGGCGTTCGCGAGCCCGACCACGAAACGTACGATCCACGCCCATGCGAAGTCAGGGTGCTGTGCCGGGGAAATCCAGAAGCTGCGAATGAACTCGGCCAGGTTCCAGTCGGGGCGTTCAGTGAGGGGTTCGTCTTTGCTGCGGAAGATGTAGGGCAGGGCGCTCAGGACCAAGAAAGCCGCGCACGCCAGATAGCCGGCCTGGTAGCCGCCGAAGGCGATCGCGAGCCCAGCACCCACGAGCACGCCGAACGTTTGCCCCAAACTGACCCAACCGCCAGCCCAGGCGCGTTGCTCGACTGGGACTTGGTCGGGGAGCGTCGCGGTCACGGCTGCAAGCGACGCGTTGACCGCCAACTGCACGAGACACCAGCCGATGATCATCACGATGAGTGACTGTGCGCTCGACAAGATCACCAAACCGAAGGCGCCTCCAACGGATCCGGCCGAGATCCACGGGACGCGTCGACCAAACCGCGATCTCGTCCGGTCAGAAAGTGCGCCGAACAGTGGGTTCGCGAACAAGGAAATCGCTGCGCCGAACCCGGACACAACAGCGAAAGCCCACTCTTTGCGGCCGGGTTCGAGGGCTTCGGCGTGCATAGGCAGCAGGATTTGCAGCGGACCAAAGAACGCCACGTATGTGCCAAGGTTGACGAGGGTAATGAGCAGGACCCACGACAGTTTGACGCGGTGCGACCCAACCCCGATGTGTCCGAGCCGGCCGTCGTTGAGATTCACTTCTGGCTCGTGATGACTTTGTTGTACCAGTGGAACGAATCTTTGGGGATACGTTGCTGGGTTTCGTAGTCAACAAAAACGAGTCCGAAGCGCTTCGAGTAGCCCTCGGCCCATTCGAAGTTGTCCATGAACGACCAGTGGAAGTAGCCGCGCACGTCCACGTCCGCGTCCATTGCCTTCTTGATGGCGAGCAAGTGGTCGTGGGTGTAGTCGATGCGTCGCTGGTCGCGAACGCGGCCGGCTTCGTCGGGTGTTTCGTTGAACGCGCCGCCGTTTTCGGTGATGTAAATAGGCGGCAGCGCGTCGCCGTATTCGGCTTTGAGCCCGACGAGCAGTTCGGTGAACCCTTCGGGCACGATCGGCCAGCCGAAGTCGTTGTGGGTTTCGGCAGGCACGTCCACGAGGTCGAACGGGAACGGCGCACCTTCAGAGGGGGCCGAGATGCCTTGCGGGTTGTAGTGGTTGATGCCCAAGAAGTCGAGCGGTTGACGCATGATCGCGAGGTCGCCGGCTTCGGCTACTTCGGGGTCGATGAGTCCGGCGAGCGGCCACGTGCCGCGCAGGATCGGATCAAGGAACACCTTGTTGTAGATGATGTCGTAGAGGCCGGCCGCATCGATATCTTCTTGACGGCCGCCCACAGGCCAAATGGGCGCATGGTTGTTAGCGATGCCAATGTTTTTGATGCCGTTGGCTCGCATCGCCTGCGTCGCTTTACCGTGCGCGAGCATCAGATTCCATGCCACGTTGAGTGCGTCGAAGCCCAGTTCTTTGCCGGGTGCGTGTTCGCCGATGGCGTGGCCGAGCAGGGTGAAGATGTTGGTTTCGTTGATCGTCATCCAGCGGGTGACACGGTCGCCCAGTTTCTGGGAAACGATGTGGGCGTATTCGGCGAACCGGTCGGTGATGGCGCGGTTCTGCCAGCCGCCGTTGCTTTCGAACACGGCGGGCGAATCCCAGTGGAAAAGGGTCGGGCTGGGTTGGATGCCCTTCTCGAGCAGTGCGTCCACGAGACGGTCATAGAAGTCGAGTCCGCGTTGTTCGATGCGGCTTCCGTCGGGTTGAATTCGTGGCCACGAAATGGAGAAGCGGTAGGCGTCGACGCCGAGTTCGCTCATGAGTTGAACGTCGTCGCGGAATCGGTGGTAGTGGTCGCACGCGACGGCTCCGGATTCACCGTTGAGGACCGCGCCGGGCGTGTCGCAGAAGTCGTCCCACACGGACCGGCCGCGACCGTCTTCGTCGACGGCTCCTTCGATTTGGTAGGAGGCGGTGGAGACGCCCCATACGAAGTCGGGGCCGAACTTTCCGGCGAGGGCTGCGATGTTGTCACTGTTGCTCATGTGAACATCATGCCTCACCTATTGTGATGTGAGTCTCAGCTCTCGCGCGTAGTGAACGACGGCGACGAGTATCACACGATCTGAAGGTGTGGAGTTGGCGCAAAATCATTAGGCTCGGTTGGATGCGTGGCTCAGATTTCACGCACGACGCGTGCCGAGGCGGAAAGGAGACAGCAGTGAAGATCACCGTTATTGGTTGTGCTGGCTCGTTCGCCGGCCCTGATTCACCGGCGAGTTCCTACCTCGTTGAAGCGCCCTTCGAGGGCGGCACCTTCCGACTCTTACTCGATGTGGGCAGCGGCTCGTTCGGTGCGTTGCAGCGTCACGTTGATCCGGTTCTTATCGACGCGATCAGCATCTCGCACCTGCACCCAGACCACTGTTTCGATATCAGCGGCCATTACGTTTTCCGCAAGTACCACCCGTCTGGACAGTTGCCACAAATCCCGGTGCTCGCACCCGAAGGCGCCGACTGGCATCTCTCCAACGCGTATGGCACTACCGCCCCCAACGGCATGACGCTTCCGTTCAACTTCCTTCACCACATCGACGGCCAAACCACCACCCTCGGCCCGTTCGCGATCGAATCGAAACTCGTATCGCACCCGGTCCCAACATTCGCAGTGAAGATCTCCACCGCTGATGCTTCGCTCGTCTATTCGGGGGACACCGGTCCGATGGATTCACTCGCTGACTTCGTGCGCGGCACTGATGCGTTCTTGTGCGAAGCGTCTTTCGTCGAGTCAGCCGAGAACCCACCGCATTTGCACTTAACCGGCGCGGAGGCAGGCGCGATCGCCCGAGACGCCGACGTCCCGCTCTTGCTTGTTACTCATATCCCGTCGTGGACTGACCGCGCTGAAGTGCAACGCGATGTCGAGTCGACGTTCTCCGGTGAGTCGGTTCTCGTTTCGCAAGGCGATTCGTTCGACATCTGAGGCGCATGCATCTAGCGCATGGCGGGCATGTCATTTCAAGCTATGCCCCGTAGCCACGAACGCTTCGGCCCGATAGCGTTGGGCCCATGACTCGTGTTGACGGACGCAACCCCGACGAACTCCGCAAGATCACCATCACTCGCAATTGGCTCGACCACGCTCAAGGTTCCTGCCTGATCGAGTTTGGCCGCACCAAGGTGCTGTGTGCGGCTAGCGCAACCGAGGGGGTTCCGCGCTGGCGTAAAGGCTCGGGCCTCGGCTGGGTGACCGCCGAGTACGCGATGCTCCCGCAGGCCACTCATGAGCGTTCTTCACGCGAATCGGTCAAAGGCAAAATCGGTGGGCGCACGCACGAGATCAGTCGACTCATCGGCCGTTCGCTCCGCGCAGTGATCGACTATTCGGCACTCGGCGAGAACACGATCGCAATCGACTGCGACGTACTGCAGGCTGACGGTGGTACTCGCACGGCCGCGATCACGGGTGCGTATGTGGCGCTCGCCGACGCCGTCGCACATTTGCGTGAAGCTGGTGCGCTGCGTGGGGAACCGTTGACCGGATCGGTTGCGGCGGTGAGCGTCGGGATCGTCAACGGCAGCCCGATTCTTGATTTGCCGTACGTTGAGGACGTCAACGCCGACACCGACATGAACGTCGTCATGACGGGCACAGGCGAGTTCGTAGAAGTTCAGGGCACGGCTGAAGGCGCACCGTTCAACAAGGCTGAACTTGATGTTCTGCTCGACCTCGCAGCGAAGGGGTGTGCTGATTTGACGCGCCACCAGATCGAGGCTCTCGCGCGATGACGACTGTCGTCTTGGCGTCGAACAACGCGAAGAAGCTTGTCGAATTGCGGCGCATCCTTGAGCCGCTCGTGCCGGGTATCGAGGTGTTGGGGCTTGGCGATTTTCCTGCCTACCCTGAACCTGCTGAAACTGAGCCCACATTCGCTGGGAATGCGTTGCTCAAAGCGCGTGCGTGTGTGGCGGAAACAGGCTTGCCGAGCCTCGCCGATGACTCGGGTATTTGCATCGACGAACTCAACGGCATGCCCGGGGTTTTGTCGGCACGTTGGGCTGGTGTGAGCAAAGCTGACGGCGCAGACGCGGCCAACAACCGGCTCGTGTTGGCACAGCTGTCCGACACCCCCGATGAACGGCGCACCGCCCACTTCGAGTGCGTGATGGCGTTCGTGACGCCTGACGGGGGCGAACACCTCGCAGTCGGCACGATGCCTGGCGTGATCTTGCACGCGGAATCGGGAGTGGGCGGTTTCGGTTACGACCCACTCTTTCGACCCGAGGGCAAAGAGGTTTCGTCGGCGGAACTGTCGGCGGAGGAAAAAGAT
>SSHC01000114.1 GCA_008017265.1 Aeromicrobium sp. | reverse complement strand
GTAGATCGATAGGGTTCCCAGTATCGAGATCGAGTGCCCAGCCGGAGACCTTTACCTTGCCTGCTGAGGGTGTGACTGAGTCGAGTACGCCAACAGGCATCCGGCCTTGGTCAGTGGGGCTGGGGGGAGTGACAACTGGGGGCGGGATTGTGACTGTCCGGCAGCCAAGCAATGTGTTCCCACCAGCTCCTTGATTGATGGCGTAGATACAAACGGACTTTTGTCCAGAGGTCTCGAACTGAAGGAAATGATCGAACCCATGATTTAAACCATTGCCAGGGTAAATTCTTTCTACGTCGGCCCTGGGGACGTCAGCAGTAACGGCTTTTCCAACGCCATCTATGTACACGTGAATTTCTAGCGAGTTCGAGGTGTCTGGGTCAATAGCCCAGCCACCAAACCTAATTCCACCGTTCTCACCGGAGAGCGCATCTAGGCTGCCGAAGGGACTCGTGTTAGTTGGCTGTGTAGGAGCTCCGAACCATGTGGAGTAGAAAAGATAAAAGTTGCGGTTTCCGTAGCTGGAGCAACCATCTCCTTGGCCCCAGCCGGCGTTCAACGCAGCTTGGTTAGGCCGGTAAGGAGTATAGATATAGAGCGCAGCGGTAGCCCAATTCGAAATGTAAACCTGGGAAGTGCCACATCCACTGTTTGGATGCCAAAGAATGGTATTTGTTCGAAAAGCTTGGTAATTGAATGAAGCCGGGTTCGCCCGGTACACCTTAAATTGCCAAGCTGCTCGGTATACCTGCTGATAAAAACCCGCATTACCGGGGTCGCAGTTGGCTGAATTACCCGGTCCGTCATCTGGGCAGGCATATCCCATCGCGTAGTTATACATCCTGACAGAGGGCCAAGAATCGGTGATTAGGCTCTGCTCCTTTTCGAGCATGACGAGCAGGACTTTCTGGCTAATCCCACAAGCTTTGCCGACCTTCGCGATGATCTGTGCCGCGCTTTCGTTGGATTGGCCAACATACGACGAGCAGTAGGCATTCGCCTCACGGCTCTGCGTGTTCATTCGATAGTTCTTGAGGCAAGCATTTGCGATTGTGCTACCCCCAGGAGTGGGAGCGCCCGGAAGATAGCCGGGAGTGCCTATAATGCAGTTTGGTAGTTTCTGGTTGAGGAAATTTTGGACGCCAACGGAATCCATTGCATTACCGTCGTAAAAAAGAGCGTCAGATATGATCTCGCCTGCGTTGAAGTTTTTTGCGTCGGCCGCACGTGCTTGGGCTGTGGGAGAAAACACAAGCATGGTTATTGTCAGGGCGACTAACAACAACGATGCAGGGAGAGTGCGTTCTGGAAGCCAGAATTCCAGCCGCTTCTTTTGCCCCGAACGCATGTATTCCTCCATGTGGCTACCGCGAAGACCTGCGTACAGCTCGTATCAGCGCAACAGGTCCCTGCGATACAAGGATATCGAATGCACGTCGAATTCTTCGGATTAGAACAAAGCGGGACTGTGAAGTGGGTGCTCTATGAATTTCTCCATGTCGATCAACCATAATTCGATCTGCGGCATACCAAGGTGACTCACAGAATTTTCGTAATGCTGCAGTCGTATTTCTCCACGTGAATTGCTCACGAACTTTTAGCACATTCGCGCGCATTTTGATGTGCTCAGCCCCGTCAAAGAGCACATGGTCGATGGCCTTGGCGAGTGAATCAACATTACGATCGGGCACAGAGGCACCCAGCTTGTGCTGAGTCACTAGTTCTGCGAATACATCCCCGTTGGTAGTGATAATCGGCAGACCAGCCCAAAGGTAGTCAAGGATGCGGGTGCGAAATGAAAATTGAGTCTCAACGTGTTCAAAGTGCGTCGATACACCAGCATCGGACTCGAGTAGGAAGTTGTGTCGATCTTTGTAGTCAACCCAGGAATCGTTGAAGAACACATTCTTCCCGGTAAGTCCCAGGCTCTTCGAGACCTGTCTTGTCTCTGCGATGATATCCATTTCAGGAACACCTGGATGAGGGTGCCTGGTGCCCATGAAATACAAGCAAACTTCCGGTCGGCTTTTTCTAACCTCATTGACTGCGTACACGAGAGTGATGGGATCGAACCAGTCGTAAATTCCGCCCGCCCAGATCAAGATTTTAGAGGAGTCATCGATGCCAGGAACCACGTTTCGCAAAGCAGGGCGGCGAACTTCTGGCAACGATCCATCCAGGCCGAAGGATGCTATGTCAATTAATGAGCGAAGGCTGTCGTCCTGTCCGTAGGTAAGTGGATTGACTCGGCCTAGTGTGGCAAGCGCACCCAGCCAGAACTGGACTTGGCGGTCACTCGCCGCGAGAAAAAAGTCGCCGATTCGAAGTTGGTGGTTAAGGATACCGTTGGCACCAGAAACTGCTTGATTCCAGTCCTTGGGCCCAAGGCCTTTGCTTTGTTCAAGCTGTTCTAGGTGCATAGGATCGTAGATATCTACAACGAGATACTTTTTTGTGTTTGCCAAGACAGGGTAAAGAACAAGTGCGTTGCCTTGGACAACAATGATCTCTGCCCAATCTTCTTGACGAATCATTTGCTGCTGTGTCGAGACTGCAAGGAGTTCATAGCGCGCATCTGAAATCTCTACATGCTGCAGAGAGACTACACGAACAGAATGGCCGTCTTCAGCAAGTTCAGCAGCAAAACTAAGTGCCCTGATGGCAGGGCCAGCTAGCTTCTTCCCAATTGGGTCCCCAGTAATTATCAGGACTCGTCGTGGTCCAGGCTCCGTGGCAAGTCGTGTTTTCTGTATATGGGCTTGAACCACTGCAGTTCCCCTGTCGTGAGTCATAAATCGTGTGGAGATTGGTTATGCATAGTAGGGGTCCCGTGCAGCTCCCCAACGTTCTTGGATTCGAAGGTAGTCCCCAGGATCGACTACGGGAGTTCTTGACTTAGATTCAAAATGGCGAAGAACTGTATTTGCCAGCCAGAGAATTCGTGAGCCAGTTGATGTGATCTTGTTGCATAAGTCGACGTCGTTATAGCTGTTTGGAAAAAGCTCGGAAAATCCGCCAACTCTTGTGAAAAGCGACTTGCGAAGTGCGATGCAAGCACCTGTCACTCCGGAAACTTCCCGATTAATTAGCATTGCACCAAATTCCCCAGGGAAATTGTTTGGTGCACCGTAGTAATTTAAAGTGTACTCACCCATGTCGTGCTTGTGGCCACCGTGCTGAACTGTGCCGTCCTCAAAGAGGAGTCGCGCGCCGGTTGCCCCGACCTCCGGCTCGTTCAGAGGAGCTATTAGCTGACCAATAGCTTCCTCGGTAATACATTCCATGTCATCATTTAAGAACAGGAGGGTTTCGTGCGTAGCGTGCAGGGCTCCGAGGTTGCACTTCTCGCTGAAATTGAAAGGCTTACTATATTCTACGAGAAGCAGGGAGTCGCCCGCCAGACGCTGCAAAGACTGCAAAACCGCATCCGGTGTCCCGGTGTCGTACACCACTACTAATTCAAATTGCTGATGAGTGTTGGTGCGCAGAAGACTTTGCACGAGAGCTAGGATGAAGGTTCTGGGGGAAGCATCTACCATGCCGCTACTTCCACGAGTGGGAATGATGATGCTCACGGGCGTAGATAGATCAGGCCGTCGGTTCACTGTGTAATGGCTTGGATGCGGCCCAAAGCTTGCCGTCGCATCGAGGCCGATTCGTTCTAGGTGGTCTTCGACGGCTTTGAGGCCAGCCTTCCACGTGTATGGCTTGTTCTCAACTGTGGCCGCAGTTGACCCAGGGACCACACGCCAGTGGTACAGAACTTCGGGGATATGGCGAATGCTGCGCGCTTGCTCCGAAACGCGCAGAGCGAGATCATGGTCCTGCGATCCCTCGCATTCTTTTCGGAACCCCCCCACTGCACGAACAAGATCAGCCCTATAGACCCCAAGATGGCCAACGTACATTTGCCCGCGTAATTTCTCAGGTGACCAAATAGGTTTCCTTACTCGGTCGTAGTGTCTGCCCAGAGGACTAAGCTTATCCTCGTCCGTATACACCATATCGATACTCTCGTCTTCCGAAAGTACATTGTGCACCGACTCGAGCGCGTGGGGATCGAGGAGATCATCATGATCTAGAAGCGCTATGAATTCGCCTGCGGCATGTTCAATGGCAATGTTCGTAGCGCTAACGATTCCGCCATTCTGCTCTGCTGTAATTACCTTCACCCTGGGGTCGCTGTTTGCTACTTTCCGTAGCGAAGCGCGCACATGATTTTGAGGTGAGGCATCATCTACAAGCACCCATTCCCAGTCACTGAATGACTGATTCAGCACACTTCTTGCGGTATCTCGGAAGACTCGAGCAGGAACGTTATAAACCGGCGTAATAACTGAAAACCTCGGCATATGCTACTTCTTCCTCGCTTTCGCGAGAGCTCTTCGCAAAGCCCAACGCAACGCACGTATCGAAAACTCAAAGAGCGTTGCGATCCCACGAAATGGTGCGGTGAGAAACCTGCCTAGCCGGTAGGAAAACGATGCCTTGAGCTGGGAGAGCTCTGCTATGAGCGGCTCCCTGTTACTACCAGCTTTTGCAGTGGCTGCTTCATGTTCAAGCCCTATCGAACGATCTTGCTCCCGCAAAATATGATGCTGCAACTGCTGCACTAGGCCGCGCAGTTGTTCAAGCTCTTGTTCTGAGGAGTGATTCTTCATTAGGTTTCCTTGGAAAGGTGCTGATCAGCACGCAAAGCTTAACGATGCGTTTGATCTGTAACAGTTGAAGCGGAAAGTCGGATTGCAGGAATGGGTTGAAGGCGCGAGTTGCACGGCTTCGAACCACCCGACAGGATAACTGAGCCGGCTAGAAAAAGACTGCTATCCATGCCGCAAAGGCTAGTGCCGCAAACCCGATGACTTGGTATTTCTCACGCACCGCGAGCGTGAGCGGAAGCACCCATAGGAAGAGGAACGGGAGCCCATACCTGGCTTCTGGAATCAAGAACCCGCCGGATAGAACCACAGTAATCAAAGATAGGAGAGCGGCCCCGAAGAAGACGGTAGCAGTAGAAACGACGGAGATTACCCAAAGTTCTGTGCCAAATCTAAGGTAAAGAATACCTCCAATTGAAGCGGCGATGAGAAGCCATCCGAAGAAAACCACAATCAGGCCGGTGCCCGGAGGAATCGGCAAAACAGATCCTGGGAACTGGGGAAGTGTGGAGATGTGGTAACCGAGCTCTCTAATGAAGCTCAGGATAGAGAGCGCCCAGGGCTCATTAGGGTGGGATGGGCTTGGTGCGACGCGGATCAGGCTACGAACGGCCTGCCACCCAACCAAGCCCAGCACGGTACCGCTGAGAAGCATTGCACTTGCGAGAGTCGTTTGCTTTAGTGACTTCTGTTTCATGAAGAGTCCGAGCGCAATAATCAAAAGCACCGCGCAGAAGGCGCTGAGCAAATGAGTGACCTTGAACAGCACAGGGACGAGACCTGCTGCCAAGAGCCACCAATAAGAGATCCCGCGTTTTAGCCACAAAATTGTCGCTAGGAAAACCAGGCCTGAGGAGATCGTAAAGGTTGCATCCGGCGTGATGAAATTTGTGACACTAAGAACAAGCGGGGAAAAAGCAACCAGGACAACGGCAGAAAGTCCGACTAGCAATCGTACCCCGAGCTGTTTGAACGCGATCAACCAGATTACCAGGCCGGCAAACAGCCAGAGTGATCCCACCATTCGAGCGCTGTCGATGAGCTCAAATTGTGGCAAGATCGCATCAACTACCCTTGCGATTTGAGCAGTAATTACAAAGTAAATCGGTGGGTGAATTTCCGCTGGGGAAACTGCGTCGAGGGGGTAGTCGTCAGATTTCTGTTCGTCTCCACAACCGCTCCCGATTGGGCCGACACCTATAACTTCATGGCAAGCAAGGTAGTCGAGCGAATCTTCTGCAATTGGAGAACCCGGGCGTACAATGTCTCCCTCGGCAGCCCTGAAAATATAGTCCACATAGGACCATTCGTCTACGATGGAAATCTTCTCATCGTTAGCTTCAATGAGCGAAAAATTCGCGCTGAAAATAGAAACGAACAGCAGAACAAGCGCAACTAAGGTCGGTAGCTTTCCCCAATGAGCTGGAGGCTGGCTACCTGAGAAAGGCCGCAACTCGCGGAGATTAGTGGTAGTCATGTCTTGCTTTCGTCAGGATTGCGGGGAATGGAACATCTTTGATGTGATGGCGTTGTTTAGCTCTCGGTCGGCGCGGGCGAGACGTATCCCCGCTTTACAAGTGCATCGATAATGATCTCGCTTGGTAAATGCTCGGGCCGCACCAGAGGCACACGGAAAGTTTCATAGGTCCTCATGAACTGCTCTACCGTGGCCAGGTCCCATTTCGAAAGGAGAATATTCGCGCCAATACCATCGGGGCTTTCAGTGACTTGCCTATGAAGCAACGTCGGTGTTCCGATGAGGCCTAGCTCTTGTTGGGCTCCACCGGAATCTGTGACAACGAGTTCGGCATTTGCCATAGCGTTCACAAAGTCGGGGTAGGTGAGCTTCGGGATGGTACTGATCTTGTCGCTTCCTATCGCTTTCAGCGCATTGGTGATAGGCCCGCCAGAGTAAACATCCGTCAAGATGTAGAGGGGGACTGGCGTGGTCCGGTCGAGTGCTTCAAGTGTCTGCTTGATGAATCCGGGTTGTTGCATGAACTCGAAGCGATGGAGCAACACTAAGCCATAGGGTTTTTCGATTGGTGCTGGCCGATCGGAGATGGTGTCGAGAACGCCGTCAACTGCGGTATTGCGAAGAGTATTTACCGCATCTTTCCCGCGAAGGGTTTCGACAGCTTTAGCGTTTGGTGCGAAGTGGGTTGTCGCAAGCATTCCCACGATTCGTCGATCGATCTCTTCCGGAAAAGGTCGAAGGAGGTTACCGGATCGGAGTCCTGCTTCGATGTGAGCGGAAGGCACCTTCAGGAACTTTGCTGCAAGTGCGCCAAAAACCGTGGTGACCGTGTCTCCGTGGACGATAACGAGCGGGTTCTCGCCTAGACGCTGTCGCAGCCGTTTCCGATTGCGGCGGAGGGAGCGAAAGCAAGTGAGTAGCCAAGGCACCATTTGGAGCGCCTTTTCTATGGGCTGTCCTTTGACTCCTCGAGCAAACACAAAGCTTGGGCTGGGGGCCTCAAGGAATTCTATGGCACGGTCGAGGATGTCAGTGTGTTGATACGTCGACCAAATTTCAAATGGAACTCCCCGCTCGCGCAGACGTTTCATTACAGGGTTCACCTTGATGAGTTCGGCAGGTGTGCCCAGAATAAATACGATCACTGAAAATCTCGCTTCCGCGTGCGCAACTTTGGGATGGCTCCCTAAAGTCTAGGCGACCTGGCTTACTCCCCCAGGCCGAAACGGTCTTGAACAGTAGACTAATGCGAAGAATTTGCGTTCCGAGTGACACTCGAGCGTCCACTTGGGCATTGATGAAGGTGATATGGCTATTACATCTGAAGAGATAGGGCGCCGGCGCTGGTCTAAAGCTACGAGCGTTCGGTTGTTGCTAATTGGAATCTTGCTTTTTGCAGTGAATTTCATAGTTGTATTATCCAAACGTAGCCTCGTCTGGCATTCACAACGCGATCTTGAATTACGCGAGACTTATAACGCGTTCTTAGAAACCGGAACCCTGCTTATCAAAGCGATCGGAACAGGGTCGTATAACGTTCAGGCTCCTGGCGAAGGCCCCTGGGTTTCTGCGGCTTGGGATGACGATCCGGGCGCTTACATTGTGGGCAGCTTGATGGGACTCTTCACCCGGTTGGATTCACCATATCCAGGACTTGGACTTGCGGTCGCTCTTCTTGCTGCGATCCCAATGCTCTGGCTGCCTACAGCGGTAGCTCGACTGTTCAACAAGCCTGTGGCGGGCTACGTTATCGCGTTTCTTCCGCTTGTCATGTGGTTTGTGAACAACGGCTCCTTTATCGCTGGCTCACAATATGGGCTCTCTGACAAGGTCGCGGAGACCCCAGTTTATGCGATTTATGGTATTGCCGCTTCGCTCGCATTTCTTTCGCTCTCTTTGCTCTTATTGCTTTGTACCTTCAAGATGACGACGGGGATGCTTGTGCTGATGAGCATGATCATTGTCGTCCTTGCTGCCGCAGGCAATCTTGCTCGTTCTTTGTCTGGCATTGGGGTGGCCCTTGGTGTCGGACTGCTTTGGTGGTTGCATAGCTCCGGTCGAATGAGAAGGCTTGCAGTCGGGCTTACTGCTGCTGCCGTTGCTGTCGTTCTTGCAGTGGGTCTTCAACATGCCGTAATGCAGGGTCTTAACTCAGCTCGTGCGCACGCCACACAACAAGATATGCAAGACTTGCCCAACTCGCACGGTACTTGGCACCCCCTGTATATTGGACTGGCCTGGCCGGAACCAATTACGGGCCAGCCTTCTCCGTTCGACGTTAGGTGGGATGACCTATTTGGCTGGTCGCAAGCGCAAAAGGTTGATCCCGATGTAGTTGTGGGAAGCGCCGAGTATGATCAGATTCTCAAGGACTATTACCTTGACGCTGTCTTGACGCACCCATTCGTAGCGCTCAAATTGTATTTGCAGAAATTCTTCTACGTGCTCCACCACTTTGCCGCCATGATTCTTTTCGTGGTGTTTGGTGGAATAATCACCTATCTGCGTCGTTCGCGTGAGCGACGAGCACTTCCGCTTACGGCAACCCTTGTCGCGCCGACTCTTGCGCTGGGATTGATCCCTCCGATCGCTGTCATGCCAATGCTTTACTACTATTCAGAACTCACTGCTGCGCTAAGTCTTTTGGTAGCAGTTGCGCTTGGGGGCGTGGCTTGGTCGCTCTCCTTGTTCTCTCGAGAACGCAAGCAGAGCTTCGGCACTGGAACTTCGAAGTCCGCCTGTGGCTCCACACTCTCGGAGAGAGTCCGAAGCGGCGAACTCCCCGCCGTAAGCGGTAGTCTTAACAATCATGAATAGCAGCCGCGTTGAAGCTTCCGCTGATGTCTCGGATCAGGCGATGATCGAGTCAGGGGTTAAAATTTGGCATTTAGCTCAGGTGCGAGAGGGTGCCGTGCTTGGGCGAGACTCAATCATCGGGCGCGGAGCCTACATTGGTGCTGGTGTAATTGTTGGGCAGAACTGCAAAATTCAAAATTACGCACTGGTTTATGAGCCTGCAGTACTTGCTGACGGAGTCTTTATCGGGCCAGCCGCGGTACTTACAAATGATACCTTTCCGCGAGCAGTCACCCCGGGTGGTGAACTAAAATCTGGGGCTGATTGGGTGCCTGTGGGTGTGACGGTTGGTGAGGGAGCTTCAATCGGTGCGCGTGCGGTGTGCGTCGCGCCGGTAAGCATTGGCGCTTGGTCGACCGTGGCTGCTGGTGCAGTCGTCACGCGAGATGTGCCAGAATTTGGGCTTGTCGCAGGCGTGCCGGCCCGCCGAATTGGATGGGTAGGCCGGGCGGGCGTTCCGCTACGAAGGCAAGATGACCAGTGGGTGTGCCCAGAGTCTGACGATCGTTTTGAAGAACTTGCAGATGGAACCTTGAGAGAGATAATCAAATGAACGAGTTCATACCTGCTGCTCGCCCAATCATCGGCGACGAGGAACGACTTGCGGTTGACGCGGTCCTTCGATCTGGGCAGATTGCGCAAGGCCCGGTGGTGGCGGACTTTGAGCAGGAATTCTCTGAGGCGTTACTAGACGGCCGAGATGTGGTTGCCGTTAATTCAGGTACCGCGGGTTTGCATCTGGGCTTACTCGCGGCAGGTATTGGCCCCGGTGACGAGGTTATTGTGCCTTCATTCACATTCGCCGCAACTGCAAACTCGGTGGCCCTCACTGGAGCGACTCCGGTGTTTGCTGACATCGACGCTGAAACCTATACCCTTAATCCAGCATCGGTTCAGGAGATGCTTTCTGCCCGTACGAAGGGCATTATGCCGGTACATCTCTATGGTCACCCGGCAGACCTGCCAGCGCTGGCGTTGATCGCAGATCAGCAAGGGGTGTCGATCTTCGAGGATGCTGCACAGGCGCACGGTGCCGAGATCGCAGGCAAGCGCGTAGGCACTTTCGGGGAGTTCGCGATGTTCAGCTTGTATCCGACGAAGAATATGACGAGCGGTGAAGGCGGCATGATCTCTTGCGGTAATGCCGGGGTTGCGAGGAATGCGAGGCTCCTTCGTAATCAGGGAATGGAGAGGCAATACGAAAACGAGACGATTGGCTTTAACGCTCGTATGACTGACCTTCATGCCGCGATTGGTAGAGAGCAGCTTAAGAAGCTTCCTACTTGGAATGAGCAGCGTCGATCGAACGCAGCATTTCTTAGCGAGCACTTGAAGGGAGTCTCCGTGCCTCTTGTGCGTGAGAATGCGGTTCACGTATTTCACCAGTACACCATTCGTGTGCTGGAAGATCGTGACGGCTTTGCTGCCGCGCTTAGAGAAGAATATTTGATCGGATCTGGCGTGTACTATCCAATTCCAAATCATGAGCTCCCATCGCTTCGGCAGTTCGCGAAGGACGCTGACTTGCCAAATACGAAGCAAGCTGCGTCTGAGGCGCTCTCGTTGCCGGTGCATCCGTCCCTGACTGAGCGTGATCTTGAGCGCATTGTTACCGCAGTCAACACGCTTGCTAAGGCGGGTGCTTGATGCTGCGCGCTTGCCTCATCGGCGCAGGCGTAATGGGCAAAAACCATGGTCGGGTACTTCATGAGATTGAAGGGGTTGACCTCGTTGCCGTGGTGGATCCAGCGGGCGACCCTTATGGAATCGGAAGGGGGGCAGTGCACTATTCGTCCCTTGACGGAGCAATTGGCGCAGGGATTGATATTGCCGTGGTGGCCGTCCCGACTCGGTTTCACGAGCCCATTGCGTTGCAGCTGGCTGAGGCAGGGGTGCATACACTTGTGGAGAAGCCGGTGTCGCACTCAGCCGAATCTGGCAGACGCATCGCCACCGCATTTGAGTCCGCGGGACTTGTTGGGGTAGTTGGGCATATCGAACGGTTTAACCCTGCAGTTCGAGAATTACGAAAGCGCCTTGAACGTGGCGATTTGGGGCATATTTACCAAGTCTCGACTCGAAGGCTCAGTAGTTTCCCGAGTCGCATTTCGGATGTCGGTGTGGCGATGGACTTAGCTAGTCATGACCTAGACCTCACCGCGTGGATTACTGGCTCCTCATATGAGCAGGTCTTTGCGTTGACGGCAAGCCGAAGCGGACGCGAGAACGAGGACTTAATTTCGCTCACTGCCAAACTTTCGGGCGGGGTCATTGCAAACCACTTGGTGAACTGGTTGAGCCCTATGAAAGAGCGGGTCACTGTCGTCACTGGCGAAGCCGGAGCATTCGTCGCCGACACCGCGAGCGGTGATCTTACTCTTTTTGCTAACGGCAGCGCCCCGCTGGAGTGGGAATCAGTGGCAAGTTTTCGAGGCGTCACGGAGGGGGACGTAACACGTTTCGCGTACCCGAAGGTGGAACCGCTTCGAGCCGAGCTTACGGCGTTTAGAGATGCTGTTCTGGGTGAACAGACAGATTTGTGTACCCTCTCAGAAGGGGCACACACGGTTGAGGTGATCGAGCAGAGCTTGATCTCAGCAAGCCAGGGCGTCGTTCTTGAGATCGCACGGTAAGCATGAACGAGTCCGTTGTGCTGCCCGAGTTGAGCCTTGTTATTCCCACGTATGACTCAGCGGAGTGGTTGCCCTCCACGCTTGAGAGCGTAAAGAAAGCTCTCGGACAAGTAGCCATGACCGTCGAGGTGGTTGTAATCGATGACGGCTCGACTGATAACACTCAGGAAGTGGTGTCGCAGATCGCGGCAACTTTTCCAGTGGAAATGCGGCTGATAGCACAGGAAAATCAAGGGGTGTTTCTCGCTCGAAGGCGCGGTGCGCATGAAGCGCGATCCAGTCGGCTGCTTTTCCTTGACTCGAGAGTGCTCATCGACCAGCGAGCGCTTACGCATCTTGAGCGTGAGCTGACCAGCGGGCCATCTGTTAACGCGACACGCATTGGGCATGTGTCTACTGACGATAGCGTGCCCCTTGTCGGCCGATTCTGGGAGGTGCCGACCCATGTTTTTTGGGGATCCTATCTCAGGCAGCCAACTCTTACTGAATTGACGGAGAGCAACTTCGACTCGATTCCAAAGGGCACCGGGTTCTTGCTTGTCAGCAAGGAGCTATTCCTGGAAGCGTGCAATGAAATCGGAACTGAAGTCGGCAGATTTGTGTCAGACGATACGAAGCTGTTGAGATACTTGGTTACGCGAGAAGTGATGTTTCTGGATCCAGGATTTCATGCCACCTATCGGCCTCGAACCTCGGCAAAGAAATTTCTTGCACATGGGTTTTTGAGGGGCACACTTTTTGTCGATAGTTACTACGGCACCTCGCCCGCACGCAATATCGTGCTTTGGGGGATAGCGCTCAGTGCTCCTCTACTGGTTGCTGCGATTATTTGGGCAACTCTTGTTCACTCGTGGTTTGTGCCCATCGCATTGCTTTCGATTTTTATTCTGCTTGTGGTTGCGCTATTGCTGATCGCGAAAATAAATAATGCCCCCAGGCGAGCACTCGTCAGCTTTGGCCTCTACATCCTGCCGTTCGCAGGAGTGTTCTGGGCGGGCATCGTGAGAGGTTTGCGAGTAAGGTTCCGGGGGAATGTTTAGATGGCTGAAGCGACGGGGGCTAACGTAGTCCGTGCTATTGCGCCGCTGTTTGCGTTTAGTGTTCTCGGGATACTTTCGACAGCGGCATTTCAGCTACTCGTTATTCGACAGCTCGGGCCCGGAAGCTTTGGTATTCTTGCGGCATATTTGGCTCTCATTAACGTCGCATCGATTGGTAGCAGTGCGGTTCGCAACGGTGTGGCTGTGGGAGTAGCAAGGGCAGATCTTGGCCGAGTCGGTGCGCGTGACGGGAGCCTGATCGAAAGCATTGTTTACGGTGCACTCTTCGTGGTCGGCGTCATCTGCATGCTACTTACCGGCGCGTATGATTCTTGGTGGGCGGGTGTCTGGGTCGCCTTGTCAGTGCTTCCATACTTTGTATTTGCACGAGCGCAGGGTCTAATGCAAGGTGCAGGCCAAGTTACTCGGGTGCTTGCATGGTCTACTGGAGCGCAGATTGCGCAACTTGTGTTTGCTCTTGTCGCGCTCGCATTGGGCGCTGGCTGGCTAGGTGTTTTGTTCTCGACGATGATAGTTGCATTGGCTTCCGCAAGTGGCGCGACATTGCAAGTTTTTCGAGGCAAGCTGAAGTCGACGGTCCGCCCGTTTAGCGCTGTGACTGTCCGGGCGTTGTTGATCACAGTTGTATTTACCTGGCTCATCAGCATGGATGTGGCCTGGGTTCAGCGATTCGCCCCTGGGGAAGTTGCCGGAGAATACGGTGCGGCGGCAACGCTTATCAAGGTAGCGTTCTTAGTGCCGACAACATTAGCACTCTACCTCTTGCCGAGATTTGCCCGAAAGCTTGAAGATAAAGCGTACCAGGCTCGGGGACTCATCTGGTCGGCAATGGCTGCAAGTCTTTCGGGGTTGGGGTTTGCGTTGGTCCTAACGCTTTGGCCTCAACTTCTCACGATTCTTTTCGGGGCATCCTACGAGAATGTTGGTGCTATTGCGGCTGGCGTGGCCTTTGCATTCTTGCCGTGGGTCATCGCTCAATCAACAGTGACACAGCTCACTGCCCGAGCAGCCCCAGGTCCAATCATCTTGCTGGTCTTGGCGGCGGTTGCTCAGTACTTTCTTGCTCAAATGGTGTTGCCGGATCTTGGCGCATGGATACTTGCGCAAGGACTTCTAGGTAGCGTGGTTCTCTTGCTGATGTTGGCAGTGTTTCTTATTGATCGCAATCGTCAGAACTAGCCCCTGCGTCGTCTTCATCTTTATAAAACGGAGCATGTTCTAAATCGCGCAGGCGTTTTTCGAGGAGGGCATGTTGCTCAGCGAGGGTTCTAGCTTTCTCTTCCAAATCAGTCAGCTCAGCAGAATGTTGGACGCTCGCAATGAATAGGACGATAATTCCGACAAAGAAGACGAGTGAGATAGGCAAGAGGATGCCTAACATTTGCGCGGTATTCTCGAGTACTCTTGGGAAAATTGCGGCAATTAAGGCGAGGACTCCTATGATGAGCCACCAGAGTGCATGCCGTTCACGTAGCCTCTTTTTGAGAAGGAGTGTGAGGACAACAGCGAGAACTAGAACTGCAGCGGCAATGCTGAAGATATAGCTAATAAGTGGCATTCCGTTCATGCTCATCACCTTGAGTTTTTTGCGCCTGGCCGGATCAACGCCAGGCCGAGCGCGGCAAAGGCTCGCCCTAGATACTTCGTTGATTTCCATGCGTTTTGCGAGGGGACACCACCTGCGCGTTCGCGCATCTCAACGGCAAGTTGTGTAAATTTCAGGCCTCCGCGGTGCCCAATTACTAGGGCTTCGATAGTGTCCCCTAGATACTCTGCTGGAAAATCATCTTTGTAAAGCGATATCGCAGTGGAATCGTGCGCTTTGAACCCCGAGGTCGTATCCGTAAGCCTTGTGCCCGTTGCGAGGGAGAGGGTTGTCGAAAGTGCACGCATTGCCCACATCCGAGGTCCGCGAACCTTATACTCACCTACTCCCGCGAAACGAGCCCCGATTGCTACGTTCGCTGCGTCGAGTAGATTCACAAGCCCAGGAACATTCGCTGGGTTATGCTGCCCATCAGAATCGAGCTGCACCATCACCGGAAAACCGTGCAAGTGTGCATAGCGAAAACCGAGTCTCATTGCGCCACCAACACCGAGGTTGATAGGCAACTCGAGTACGTCAGCGCCAGCGGTCCTGGCCCGCTCAGCTGTACGATCTGTGGATCCATCACTAATAACCAAGACGGTAGCTTCGGGTAAGACATTCTTTACCTCTGCGACAGTGTTGCCAACGACTGCTTCCTCGTTTTTTGCTGGCATGACGATCAGCACTTGATCGAGGGAATAGGGCATGGAACCATCATATGACAGCAGGTGTGTGCTTGTTTCGGGGAGAATAGGCTACGTGAAGATCTCAGTCGCCCTTGGCACCCACAACGGCCAGCGTTTTGTTGGCGAGCAGATCGCGTCGATTCTGGCGCAGAATCGGCCCGTCGATGAAATCGTACTGAGCGACGACGCCTCGAGCGATCGCACCGTTGAGATCGTCGAGGCTGCCGTGAGCGCGCACCAGGCAGCACACGG
>SSHC01000002.1 GCA_008017265.1 Aeromicrobium sp. | reverse complement strand
CCTGAACTACACCGCGACCGTCTCCCTCGACGGATACGTGGCCGACGCCAACGGCAACTTCGACTGGTCGGGGCCCACGGAGGAATTGTTCGACTTCCATGTGGCGCGAATCCAACACGTCACCACCGAAATCCTCGGACGCAACGCCTACAGCCTCATGCAGTATTGGCAAACATACGACGAACCCGACGGCACCGACGCCGAACACGAGTTCGCGCGACGCTGGCGCGACATCACCAAAGTGGTCGCGTCCTCCACCATGACGAGCGAACAACTCGGCGCCAGCAGCGACCGGCTCGTATCCCGTCTCACCCTCGATGACATTCGAGAAGTCACCGCCAGCGCCGACGGTGACGTTGCGATCTTCGGCCCCACCACTGCCGCCCCAGCGATCAGAGCCGGACTCATCGACGTGTTCGAGTTCTTCACCGTGCCGATGATCGTAGGTGGGGGACTGCGGGCGTTGCCCGACGACGTGCGACTCGCGGTGAAACTCACCGAACAGCGCACGTTCAACAACGGGCTCGTCTACACCCGCTACGAACGCGCGTGAACGCGCGGTGCTGAACGTCACGAGCGGCCGGGTCAAAGATCCTTGGCTTGCTCCAGTACCGAACGCAACTGCTTGACGAGGTCACTTTGCTCAACCCCCGCAAGCCGTGCAACCGCCAGGTTGTAAACCTCGTCGTCAGAGCGTTTTGCGATAACCCAGACCACACAAACTGTGCCATCGGGTTCAACGCGATACACGATCCGGCAATCCTTGTTCCCAACCACCAGTTTTCGATAGGTGGATAAATCTCCTGAACCCCGAGAACCTAGGGGAGCCCCTCGTTTCTCGGGTTCGGTCTCAAGTTTCCTTAACGCCTTGGCCACGATCTTGCGAGTCGCGCCGTCAAGGTCGCGGAAGTCTTCTCGGGCGTCAGCAGTTAAATGGACTTTTGATCGGCTCGACATCCGTCTCAGTTCTCGCCATCAAGCACGACATCAAACTCGTTAAGGACCTCGTTTAGATCGAAACGTTCGCCACTATCGACTGCTTCGCGCGCCATCGTTGCCGCGAGCAGACGCAGATCGCTCGCGAACTCTTCCAGATCGCTCAAACGCGTCATCGTGTCGATGTGAGAAACCACTACCGCAGGCTCTGAATTCTTTAAAATCAGCATGTCGTTGCCTGCTTCGGCTTGGCTCACGAGCCAAGAAATGCCTTTCTGGCTGACCTGAGATACCGAAACGATATTTTCAACATTTATTTTCATTGTGTCCCTCGTTTCTTCTCTATCTAAAGTATTGCCTAGATTTCTAGATATATCTAGGGGCCGAGTGAAAGGTCACCCGAAATTCCCCATCGACTGGGTGTGCCTACCGCGCCGAACAACGCCTGGGAACTGAACTAGGAGCGCCTGAGTTCGAGCCGCTCTGACAGGCTCCGCCAGTGATACCAAAGTGGTATCATAGAAAAATGGCAATGACGCTGAGGTTAACCGACGAGCAGGATCGTGCACTGGAAACGCTCGCTCGTGCGGATGGAGTGAGTAAACAAGAAGCAGCAGCGCGCGCCATCACGGACGCCGCAACTCGCCGAGCGCATGAATCGCGAGTAAACGAGATTTCGGCAACTGCTCGCGTGCGATATGCAGACCTCTTGGAGCGGCTCGGCCGGTGACAACCTACCTCACACTCGAAGATCTCGTCACTCTCGTGAATGATCTTCGCGTTGGCCCCATTCGCGATATCGGATTACTCGACTCGGCAGCACACCGACCGTCAAGTGTTATCTATGGGCATGAGTCGTATCCCTCGACCGACCTGAAAGCCGCGGTGCTGCTCGAGTCGATCGTGCGCAACCATGCCCCGGTTGACGGGAACAAGCGCCTAGCATGGCTCGCCGTCGTCGTCTTCTATGCACTCAACGACATCGACCTCAATGCACCCGACGACGAGGCCTTCGACCTTGTCGTTTCGATGGCAGCAGGGGTTACCGATGCCGCACGTGCCGCGGAAAAATTTGCCAACTGGTATGGGTAGCGTTTTCGTAACGTAACTCGCGGAATATTTCGCGAGGGTGCCCATTCGGGTTCGCTTTACCGATAGGGTGAAGCGACCAATACATTAGCTTGATTCAACCGAGGGGACCCCATGAGTGAATACCCACCACCGCCAGCAGTCAACCCGTACGGCGGACAAACGCCGCCGCCCAACAACCTCGTGTGGGCGATCCTGACCACACTGTTTTGCTGCCTCCCGTTCGGAATTGTGTCGATCGTGTACGCGGCGAAGGTCAACGGACAAGTCATGTCAGGTGACCTCGCCGGTGCGCAAGCGTCTTCGGCTGCTGCCAAGAAGTGGGCCATCATCGCGGCCGTCTGCGGCGTGCTCGTTGGCGTTATTTACGCTATCGCCTTTGTTGCGCTCATTGGCGCTGGCGTCGACAGCAGCACCACCTACTGAACGAGGCACTGAACTGAAGCAACACGACGACGCCCTCGCGCCCCCGAAATCTTCACGGGGGAGCGGGGCGTTGTCTTTTGCCGCAGTCACGGCTGCCGGCGTCGGTGCGATCGGACTCTTGGCGACCGTCTCGCCCGAACAACCCGGCCACTATCCCACCTGCCCGTTCCTCGCAATAAGCGGACTCTATTGCCCCGGCTGCGGCAGCCTGCGTGCCGTGCACGCACTCACCCAAGGCGACGTACTCGGCGCGCTAGAACGCAACCCGCTTGCCGTAGCGCTGTTGCCGTTTGTGGCGTTCGCGTGGGTGATGTGGGGGCTGCGTATCGCCGGCCGCACCACCTGGTCACCGTCTCGCATCCGCCCCGGCTGGATTTGGGGACTGCTCGTAGTCGTGCTCGCGTATTGGATCGCCCGCAACATCCCCGGCTGGGACTGGCTCTCACCCCAGTGACGCCCGTGGCACGGGAGCTATCGCAATGCGCTTAATCCGTGTTAAATTGTTGCTTAAGGAAGTTAATAACTAGTTTAAGGTGTCGCTCATGGCTCGTCGCCCAATTTCGATGATGTCTGCGGCCGCCGATGCCACCCGCGTACTCGGGCAACAGATTCGCCAAGCTCGTCACGAACGAGAGTGGACCGCAATCGACTTGGCCGAACGCCTAGGCGTGTCACCCACAACGGTGCATGCCATAGAGACAGGTGCGCCAGGAACCGCAATCGGCACAGTGCTCAACGCAGCAGTACTGACCGGCGTCCCACTATTCGGTGTCGAAGACAAAGCCGAACTTGCGCGCATGCGGCACCGAGGCGAAGAACGTCTATCACTGATCGGTCAGCGTGTGCGCCCGCCGAAACTCAAGGACGACGATGGCGACCTCGACTTCTGACGTCTACGTCTGGACATGGCTTCCTCGCGCAACCGAGCCGATCGTCGCCGGCAGACTCCGTCGCGTTGGTGGACGACTCGAGTTTGGCTATGCGCGTTCCTACCGCGACAATCCCAACGCGATCAGTCTTTACGGGCCCGAACTACCTCTCGCTGCCGGCTGGATCGAACCAGCACACGGCCTCACCCTCGCGGGCGCCATTCGAGACGGATGCCCAGACTCATGGGGGCGACGTGTCATCGAAACGCGCCTCCAGGCCGACGAAGGCACCCATCTCGAAGAGGTCTACATGTTGGCCTCGGGAACTAACCGGCTCGGCGCCATCGATTTCCAAGAACGGCCCGACGTCTATGCGCCGCGAATTGACGAGTCACCGCTGGCCGAACTACATGAAGCCGCCGAGCGCCTCCAAGAAGGAATCCAACTCTCGGACTCGGTAGTTGAAGCGTTGATCCACGGCACAAGCATCGGCGGGGCCCGACCGAAGGTACTCGTTCGAGACGAAGTCGCCGGCGAGTGGATCGCGAAGCTGTCGGCGACTTCTGACCGGTTTTTCTCGGTGACGAATGCTGAAGGTACCGCGATGTCGCTTGCGCGTCGCGTGGGTATTGAGGTCCCGGAAACTCGGGTTATTACCTCGCTCGGACGTGAAGTGCTGCTTGTCCGCAGGTTCGACCGCGAACCCGACGGTCAGCGTCACCATGTCGTCTCGGGGCTGACGATGGCGCTAGAAGACGAGAATGCTGCCAGGTACGTCACGTATCCGACCCTCAACGACGTCCTGCGCGCGCACGGCGACACGACCGCCGGCCCGGCGCTATTTGAGCGGATCGCGTTCAACATCGCTATCTCGAACTCGGACGACCACGCCCGAAACCATGCTGCTTTTTGGGATGGAAGAACCCTGAAACTAACGCCTGCCTACGATCTCGCACCAGGGCCGCGCTCGGGCGAGACCGCGACCCAAGCGATGGCCTACGGTTCCGACGGAGAGAAAGCCTCGAATTTCGCCAGCCTCTTCCGGCACGCGGGAATGTACGGGCTAAACAGCAACGAAGCGCGTGAAGTGATTGACCGGATTATCGACACCATCGAGTCGCACTTCGCTGAAGCAGCAGACGAAAACAGAGTGTCCTCGGCCGATCGTGACTACTTGTGGCGCAGGCAGTTCCTCAACCCCGGCGTGTTGCACGGGTATCGGCCACTGCGCTGACCACGGCGCTAACCAGGGCGTTGACTAGGGCGCCGACTGCGGCGGGCGCACTGCCAAAGAGTAGGGCGTGCCGTCGTTAGAAGCGAAGGTATGGACAGTCTCGCCGATAGACTGAAAAGATGCGCATCGACCTGCATACTCACTCGAACCGCTCCGACGGCACTGACAGTCCCACGGACCTCATCCGGCACGCTGCTGAAGCGGGCCTCGACGTCGTGGCACTTACCGACCACGACGTCACCGTCGGCTGGGACGAAGCGCGCGCGGCTGCCAACGAACACGGCATCCGATTCATCGGTGGCATCGAAATCTCGACCGAAATTGGCGACCACAACTTCCACCTGTTGGCGTACGAACCTGACCCCACCTACGCGCCGTTGGCCGACGAACTCAACCGCGTGCTCTCGGCTCGTGAAGCACGCATCCCTGAAACGCTCGCGCGACTCGCCGCCCACGGCATCAACCTCACGATCGAAGACGTGCGTGCCCAATCGACAGCTGCCGCCTCGCTTGGCCGACCCCACGTGGCCGACGCGATGGTCGCCACCGGGCAAGCGCGCGACCGTGACGAAACGTTCGCGCTCTGGCTCGCTCAGGGGCGCCCCGGCTATGTGCACAAGTACTCGATCGAACTGCACGAAGCAATCAAACTCGTGGTCGCGGCCGGCGGGAAGCCGGTGCTCGCCCACCCGCTAGCGCGCGAAAGTGCTGACATGATCAGCACCGAATTCTTCGCAGAACTGCAAGGTCTTGGATTGGCCGGCATCGAAGTGGACCACCTCGACCACGGTGTCCTTGAACGCGCCCAACTGCGAGGAATCGCCGACGACCTCGGCCTCGTCAAAACCGGATCGAGCGATTATCACGGCACCGGAAAAGGCCCGTCGTTCGCACTCGGAGCGAACATGACCGACCCCGAAGAACTCGAAAAACTTTTGGGCCTATAGGCCAGACAACAGCGAACTACAGCGGTTTGGTGTGCGCGTTCAAGAACGGCAGCAACGCCTCGACGAGTTCTTCGGGTGCTTCCACACCGGGGGAGTGCGCTGCCGACGGCAAAATAATGATCTCGGTGCCTAACCGTTCCGCCATTTCGGCTTGGGCCGCGTGCGGCCACGCGTCATCAGTCTCGCCACGCGCCACAAACACGGGCAGGCCAGTAGCGGCGACCCGATCGACCTCATCGGGAGCATCCAACAAATGCTGAGTCATCGCCTTCAACGAATCAGGCGAATTTGAGTTGAACCGACGCGCCAAAAATGCCGTGATTTGAGCAGGATGCTTCACACCTTGATCGCGCATGTCGTGGATCTGGGCCAACGGAAGCTTGCCAATCGCGTTAGAAATGCGTTGCAGCGGGCGCGTGTCTGAATCGCCCAACGCGCCAGGCCCCGTACAAACCAACGAAATCGACGTGAGCCTGTCGGCATGCAGAATCGCCAACTGTTGCGCCACCAAACCACCAAAGGAATGCCCTAAAACGTGTAATGGCCCCGAACGGAAGGCCGCTTTCGCGACCGCCATGGCATCATCGGCGAACCCGGCCAGACTGTAATCGTCGTTCGGGCCGCCCGGCGACTCGAACTGGCCGCGCTGGTCATACGAAACCACATCAAAACCCTGCGAAACCAGCAGCGGATGCAGGGGGGTGAAGTCTTCTTTGCTGCCCGTCCAACCGGGAATCAACAAGATCGAACCGCGCCGATCTTTCGCACGCGAAATGTGCGCAGCGTGCAGTGCGCGCTCTGAAGCAATCCGTGACACGTAAACGCAGTCAGGAATGTCGAGAGTCTTGGGGACGCTCATTAGCGACCTTTCTTGGCGATCTTCGCGACAAGCCCCGCTGGCATGTTTCGCGACAAAAACGCGAGCACCTTATAGCGTACCGACGGCACCGAAATGGGCTTGCCTTTCGCTGCGTCCTTTAGTGAACCGCGCACCACCGTATCGGCCTTGAGCCACATCCAGCGGGGGACGTTCGTGATGTCGGCACCCATGCGTTGATGGAACTCGGTACGCGTGAACCCAGGACACAGCGCCTGCACCGTGATTCCGGCGTCTGAATACTTGATGTTCGCCCACTGCGACAAGTTCACGAGCCATGCTTTATGGGCCGAATACGCACCGCGCGGCGTGAATGCCGCAACACTGGCAACGTTGATGATCGTGCCGCGACCTCGGCCTGTCATGGACTTGAGTGCAGCGTCCATCAAATGCATCGGCGCCCGCACGAGTAAATCGAGTTGACGATCCTCGTCGGCGATATCAGTGGAACCGAACCAGCCGGCGAGCGAAGCGCCAGCGTTGTTGACCAGCATGTCGATCGGGGCTGCGCTTTCCGTAAGACGAGCCGCGACTCGATCGACACCCTCCACCGTGGCCAAATCGGCGCTCAACACCTCCACCGAAATGTGGTGTTTTTTCTCTAATTCGGCAGCCAAAGTGTTCAAACGCTGTTCGTCACGAGCCACAATCACGAGGTTGTTGCCACGTTTGGCTAGTGTGCGCGCGAACGAATTGCCAATGCCAGCGGTGGCGCCGGTGATCAGTGCTGTGGTCGTCATAGACAAATCATGCCAGTCGAATTGAGATTCCCTGCTGCTTGGGACACCCTTACTGGCAGAATGTTCACCGTGACGACAATAGTAGCTTTCGCCAATCAAAAAGGCGGCGTCGCCAAGACCACCAGCGTGGCCTCGGTTGGTGCTGCGCTCATCGAAGCCGGGCAGCGCGTTTTGCTCGTCGATATGGACCCGCAAGGCAGTCTGACGTTCTCTCTCGGCATCGACCCTGAAGACGTTGACGTGTCGATTTCTGAAGTGCTCTTGGGTAAAAACCCCACCACCGACGCGATCGTGGTTACCGACGAAGGCCTCCACCTCGTGCCCGCCACGATCGGCCTGGCCGCCGCCGAGGAATCCCTCGTTTCGATGACTGGCCGCGAACAGCGCCTGCGGGTCGCGTTGACGAAAGTGGCCGCCGATTACGACTGGATCCTAATTGACTGCCCGCCCGCCTTGGGTGTGCTCACCGTGGGCGCGCTGTCGGCGGCCGACGAAGTGATCATTCCGTTGCAAGCCGAAACGCTTTCTCACCGAGGCGTGGGCCAACTGCTCGACACGATCCACGACGTGCGCCAGTTCATCAACCCGACCCTAGAGATCCGGGGAGTGCTGGCCACCATGTTCGACGGACGCACCGCACACGCGCGCACGGTGCTGGCCGCGATCGAGGAAACATACGAATTGCCCGTGCTTGAACCGCCGATCCCCAAGACGATTCGTTTCGCGGAAGCACCCGCCATCGGTCGCACGATTCTGTCGACCGCAGGCAAGCACAAGGGTGCAGAAGCGTATCGAGCGATCGCCGCAAGTTTGATTAAGAAATCCTGACTTTGACGTCGTGAGAAAACAGTAAAACCCGGGCACTTGACCCGGGTTTTACTGTGTTAAGCCTTACTCAGCCGCTGGTGCGGCCGGCTTGCCGCTGCGCGTGCGACGACGTTGCCGATTGCGGGGCGGACGATCGCCTGTGGACTTCTTGTCATCGCTCGACGAGACTTGCGAGCGGTTGCTCTGACCACCGCGACCGCCAGACTTGCCCTGACCGCCAGATTTGCCTTGGCCGCCAGACTTGCCCTGACCGCGTGAGTCGCCGGCCTTCTTCGCGCCGGTCGACACGGGAGCGCCAACGCGGCCCTTCACGTCTTTGCTGATGTTCAAATCAGTGAACAAGTGAGGTGAGGTGGAGTACGTCTCGATGGGGTCATCGAACGGCAAATCGAGAGCCTTGTTGATGAGCTTCCAGCGTTGAATGTCCGCCCAATCCACGAACGTGACCGCGACACCACTCGCGCCAGCGCGACCCGTGCGGCCGATGCGGTGAACGTAGGTTTTGTCGTCCTCGGGGCACGTGTAATTGATGACGTGCGTGATACCGGCGACGTCGATGCCGCGAGCTGCCACATCGGTAGCAACAAGGATGTCGACCTTGCCTTCGCGGAACCCATCGAGCGCCTTCTCGCGGGCCTTTTGCGCCATGTCGCCGTGCAAAGGAGAAGCCTTGAAACCGCGTTCGGCCAGATCATCGGCGACCCGCTGGGCGGCGCGTTTCGTGCGCGTGAAGATCACGACACGACCCGTGCCGTCGGCCTGCAGGATGCGAGCCACCACTTCGGGCTTGTCCATTTCGTGCGCTTGCCACACGAACTGTTGCGTGGTGGGAACCGTCTGATTGGATTCGGTGGATTCGGCACGAATGTTCATCGCCTGATACATGTGTTGGCGCGCCAACGTGACGATCGCAGCCGGCATCGTGGCCGAGAACAACATCGTCTGGCGCGACGCAGGCGTCTTGGCCAAAATCGCTTCCACGTCCGGCAAGAAGCCCAAGTCGAGCATCTCGTCGGCCTCGTCGAGCACGAGCGCGTTGACATTCGTCAAGTCAAGATCGCCGCGGTTCACCAGATCCAAAACACGACCGGGCGTACCGATGACAATGTCGACGCCCTTATCGAGCGCTTCGAGTTGCGGCTCGTACGGGACGCCACCGTAAATCGTGAGGCTGCGGATATCGAGGTTCTTCGACGCTGTCTCAACATCGCCCGCCACCTGGATCGCCAATTCGCGCGTCGGCGCGACGATCAGAGCTTGGGGTTTGCCCGATTCGCGAGCAGGCGCATTGGCCTCGTTCACGATCCGTTGGATGACAGGAATCGAAAACGCAAACGTCTTGCCGGTGCCGGTGCGGGCTTGTCCGATCAAGTCAGTACCCGCCAAGGCGACCGACAGGGTCATCTCTTGGATCGGGAAAGCTTCAGTGATGCCGACCGAGCTCAGGGCATCGGCGATGGGCGCGATAACGCCGAGTTCTGTGAAAGTAGTCAGGGTTCTTCTCAGATTTCTTGTGAAGGAAGATTTTTCTCAGTCTATCGCCTGTCGGCTATGGCGATAACCATCGCCTCGCGCTACGCTCCCACCATGAGTTCTGATGTTTCCCCAGCCTCGTCGCCAGTCGCACACGAAGGCGCCTTCGCCGATCCGGACTACCTCGCCGGAGTCATCGAACTGTTGGGCCTGTTGAGCTTTGGTGAAGTGAGCGCGTGCGAACGCCTCACCGAGGACGCCAAACTCGCTCCTGACCTGCGTACCAAGTGCCAGTTGTATGCGATGGCAGCCTCCGAATGGGACCACTTCTTGCAACTGCGGGATCGGATTGAAGAACTCGGCCGCGACCCCTACGACGTCATGGAACCGTTCAAAGAATCGTTCGAGCGTTTCCACATCAAGACCGAACCAGCCGACTGGCTCGAAGGGATCCTCAAGGCCTATGTCGGTGACGGACTCGCCGCCGATTTCTATAGCGAAATCGCTGCATTCCTCGACGCCGACACGCGTGACCTCGTTTTGCGCACGATGAGTCAAACCGGCAGTAGCCAGTTCGTGGTGGACCAAGTGCGTCTCGCCATCGACGAAGACCCGAAGATCGCCGGACGTCTCGCGCTATGGAGCCGTCGACTCATGGGCGAAGCGCTCAGTCAGGCACAAATGGTGGTCGCTGAACGCGATAGCCTCGCCGCGGTTGTCGTGGGTGGAGTTGACCACCCCGGTGGATTTGATTTGGCGGCGATTGGTCGCATGTTCACGCGGATCACCGAAGCGCACGCCGAACGCATGAACACGCTCGGCTTGTCTGCCTGAGCGTTAGCGTCAGCCGCCGAGTCCGAACCCGACCTTGCGGCCCGATTCTGCGCCCAACTGCAAGTAAGCGATCTTGACAGCGGGAATCGCGACCGATTGCCCCTTGTTGTCGACGAGCGTGAAAACTGCGTTGTCTTTCACTGCCGAATTGAGCAAAGCGAGAACCTCATCGCGAGTCAAATCTGTCTCGATGTGAAGTTCACGCACTACGTTTTCAATACCGATCTTTACGTCCATGGGTATCAGTCTGCTGTATTGGGTGAAACGGCGACGGGCAACCCTGAGAGTCCGCGCCACAACAGTGACGACGAGAGCGCGACGGCCTCAGCCCGACTGAGCGAAGAATCGCTTGACATCCATGTGCGAGCGCCCACCTGGCTGGCGCCAACGAGGCTGCCTGCGATCACGAGTGCCGCGTCGAGTGGAATGTTTGTGTCTTCGGTGACGCGTTCGGCGATCACGGTGGCCGCATCGAAGTTGAACTTGTCGAGGAGTGTGCGCACGTGCGGGTCGTTCGTGAGGTCGGACTCGAACACTAAGCGATACGACTTGCCGCCCTCGGCGACGAAGTCATACCAAACCCCGATCGTGGCCGCGACGCGATCGCGGTGCACCGTCGACGATGCCATCGCGGTCTCGAGTGACGCGACTACCTCTTCGCATGCTTCCGAAACGATCGCCGTGTACAACTCGAGTTTTCCGGGGAAGTGCTGATACAACACAGGCTTGGAAACGCCCGCGCGTTCAGCGATTTGATCCATCGCTGCTGCGTGGTAACCGAACTCGACGAACACGTCGCTGGCAACGTCCACTAGTTGCGCACGGCGCTCCGAACGAGGCAGGCGTTCAGCGCGGGGACGAGTTCCAGACGAGGCAGTCACACGCCAAGGTTAGACTCCGCGCTCAACAAAAGCGCGGATTTGCTTGATCTTTCACGGAACAACGTGTTCAGCAGGTGGTTGAAATGTCCACTAAGTGGACGGGATTGGTGTGCGAAGAGACCGCAGGGAACAATAGAGCGCGGATGTGCGTTGCCACTTGTGAAGACGACGCATCCCGTACACACACCGAGGAGAATTCGTGGTTGCACCACTTGTTGAGCCGGCAGAAGAACTCACCTTTGACGAGGTGCGCCGCTACAGCCGACACCTGATCATTCCTGACGTCGGCATGACCGGCCAAAAGCGCCTCAAGAACGCCAAAGTTCTCGTCATCGGCGCTGGCGGACTCGGCAGCCCCGCGCTCTTGTACCTCGCAGCGGCCGGCGTCGGCACGCTCGGCATCATCGACGACGACGTCGTTGACGAATCCAACCTGCAACGCCAAGTGATCCACGGGCAGTCAGACATTGACCGCCCCAAGGTGGAAAGCGCCGCCGCAGCGGTCGCCGAAATCAACCCGTACGTCAAGGTGATCACCCACAACGAACGCCTCGAAAACGCGAACGTTCTCGACATCTTCAGCCAGTACGACCTCATCCTCGACGGCACCGACAACTTCGCCACTCGCTACCTTGTCAACGACGCGGCCGTTATCCTCGGCAAGCCGTATGTGTGGGGCTCGATCTACCGGTTCGAAGGCCAAGTTTCCGTGTTCTGGGCGCAAGAAGGCCCGCAATACCGCGACCTCTACCCCGAACCGCCACCGCCGGGCATGGTTCCCTCGTGCGCCGAAGGCGGCGTTCTGGGCGTGCTATGCGCCTCGATCGGCTCAATCATGGTGACCGAAGCGATCAAGCTCATCACGGGCATCGGTGACCCGCTCATCGGCCGTCTCATGGTGTACGACGCGCTCGAAATGCGTTACTCGACACTGAAGATTCGCCGCGACCCCGCAGGCGTGCTCCCCACTGAACTTATGCCCGACTATGAAGCGTTCTGTGGTGGACTGAGCGACGAAGCAGCCGAAGCAGCCGCCGATTCGACCATCAACGTCAACACGCTCGAACAGTGGCTCAAAGAACGTGAAGCCGGCGAACGTGACTTCGTGTTGGTGGACGTGCGCGAACCGAATGAATACGAAATCAACAAGATGCCCGGCTCGATCCTCATCCCCAAGGGTGAAATCCTGTCCGGCAAGGCGTTCGAACAACTCAGCCAAGACACCCAAGTGGTGTTGAGCTGCAAGTCCGGCGCTCGTTCGGCTGAATGTCTTGCCGTGCTCAAGGGCGCAGGCTACTCCGACGCCGTACACGTGGGCGGCGGAATCGTGGCCTGGGTCAACATCATCGACCCGAGCCAACCAAGCTACTGAGCGGCCACATGGCTGTCGATGGATGTTGACGTGAATGGCTAGCGCGTTTGTTGAAGACGTGCTGGCCCACGTCGACACCATCCCGGCAGGCCGCGTCACCACATACGGTGCCGTCGCCGCAGCGGTCGGACAAGGAAACGCACGCACCGTCGGTCGCGTGATGTCCACGTTCGGGCGCGAAGTGGCTTGGTGGCGTGTGGTTCGGGCGAACGGCACCCTGCCTGATTTCTTGATCGTGGACGCTCAAGAACACTGGCTCGCCGAAGGGACTCCTGTGGTGGCCGGCGCCGTCGATATGAGCGAAGCCTTGTGGACATGAGCGCGTCTGGCATCAGAATGT
>SSHC01000024.1 GCA_008017265.1 Aeromicrobium sp. | reverse complement strand
GAGCCAGGCGGATACGAATGGAACTCTGAAGCACAAGATTCACAGTCGATCTTTGCGGGCAACGGCATTGTTAGCCCCCTCATCACCACCTCGTGGGAACGCTTCAAGTTCGGTGGACGTCCGGCCGCTCAGCAGCGGGCCTACTTCGTTGCGCTCAAAGAACTGCCCAACAACCGATTCGGAACGCAGTCCGAAATCTATTGGGACGACGCCTACCTCAACGCTCAAGTCGGTGCTGTTACGCGCGGCACCTACACCCTGAAGATTTCTGACCCGATCTTGTTCGTCAAGAACTTCTTGCCGGCCAAGTACCTCGAGCCCGGACAAATTTTCGACTTCACCGATCTCGAAAACGACGCGGCTACGCAGTTGTTCAATGAAGTTGTTGGTTCGCTCGCGCCAGCTTTCTCGATGTACACGAATGACCCCAGCAAGGGCAACCGCATCACTAAGATCCAGCAGGATTCAGTCGGCTTCGCTCAGAGTCTGTCTGCAGCGGTGGATCAGAACTACCAGTGGTCCACGGTTCGCGGCCTGGTTATCGCCGCAACCGCCATCGTCGCCATCGAATACGACGAGAACACTCGCGAATTGCTCAAGACAGTCCAGCGTGCCGATGCGCTCGCAGGGCAACGCGGCAACGTCAACTTGCAGGCATCCGTTGCTTCAGGTTTCGAAGCCGCCGGTGAGAACGCTGGTACGGGCGGACTGATTGGTATGGGCATGGCTGCTGGCGCCACCGGTTTGAGTGGACTCCAACAACCAGTCCCCGGCGTGGGTGCACAAGCTGCTCCCGCAGCACCAGCCGCTCCGGCGGCCGAAGCTCCGGCGGCTCCGGCGGCACCGGCTGCGGACGATCCCATGGCGCAATTAACCAAGGCCAAGGAAATGCTCGACGCGGGCTTGATCACTCAAGAGGATTACGACGCGATCAAGGCTAAGGCGCTCGGTCTCTGATCGAGAAACTGAACCTGCATGTCTGACACGGATCCCACGTCTTTTGGTGCCGAACAACTCGGAAACGAACCCGTAGTTGAGACCCCCGAGGATCTCGCAGAGGCCCTCGGGGCAGACCCAAACGCTCCAAAGACGATCGACACCGAGAACAAGCGTTTAGACGACGGCGTCAACCGATGCCCCAAGTGCGCTTCAACTGATATTCAGTTGCGCCCATCAACGGGAATGCTCGTCTGCCTGTTTTGTCGCCACGAATGGTCGGAGGAAAGGGTCGAAGAAAGGATCGCCGGAAACGGCAGCCTGCAAGATCTCAAGGGCACGCATATTGCGTCGGGTGCCACCGCCATCAACACAGAAGCTGCGGGTGTCCTGACCCTTAAGTGCGCCGGCTGTGGTTCTGAAGTGATCGTGAACATCGACGAGACCACCTCTGCACGCTGCCACTGGTGTCGCCACGTGTTGTCGGTCAATGAGCAAGTCCCCAACGGTGCTGTCCCCGACGCTGTGCTTCCGTTCTCGTTAACGCACGATCAAGCACTCGCCGCGATCAAGCAATTCGCCGGTAAGCGAAAGCTTTTCGCTCACCGCAAATTCAAGCAAGAGTTTGCACCCGAGAATGTCGTCGGCGTTTACCTGCCCTACATGATTATTGACAGCAACGCGAGCGCAGACGTCGTCGGTAAGGGGGAGATCGAGACCCGCCGCTACACGCGAGGAACCGGCGACAACAAGACCACCTATTACGACGCCGATGTCTACGATGTTGCGCGACACGTTGATTTCACTGTTGACGATCTCATCATCGAATCGTCGGCGGACCGCGCCAACATGAACACTTTTGTGAACACGAACAATGTCATCAACACGATTTTGCCTTTCGACACGAAGAACGCTGTTGAGTGGAATGCCAATTATCTTGTCGGCTTCACTTCAGAAAAGCGTGACCAAGATACCGATGCTGTTCAACCCGTGCTCGAACACCAATTGTTGAGCATCGCTCGTTCTGAAGTCATGCTCTCAACGAGAGCCTACGACCGGGGCGTGCGGTGGGAAACTGAACGCCTGGATGTGCACGGGACCCGATGGGTCTCCATGTATTTGCCGGTGTGGCTGTACTCCTACTACCACGTTTCGAACGGTAAACCGATGGTTCACTACATTGCGGTTAACGGTCGCACCGGAGAAACGATGGGCAGCGTCCCGGTTTCACATCCGCGGCTCCTATTCGCGGCGCTCACCATTGGTACCTTCGTTGAAACGATCGCACTAGCTATCTTGTGGGCGACGATATGAGCGCCTTGCTCGGTTCGGCGGCCGATATCGCCAACACGATCTTGGCGACCGAAGTGTCCGGCGACGACGGCGGTGGACTGTTCTGGTTGTTGGTATCTGGGCCAGCCTCAGCGGTTACCACGTACATGATGATCTATCGCTACTACCGCAACACCGACAAGTCGCACAGTTTTGAACGCGAGACGGCAATTGAATCGCAGCCAATTACTGGCAGCGACAACAAGGTCGATGAACGAAACGGAACGACTGATACGTCGATTCCTGGCGATAACCGAGAAGACCACCGCGCGCGCGTGAGGCGCCTGCCCTGAGTGGTCGACTCGGAACTGCCGACCCGAACCGAGCGCGATCGCTCACGCTGGCCACTTGATTCACACATCACCCATCATTTTGGAAACAAACGTACCTATTAGGTATGTTCGAACCCAAAAATCGAGGGTCTCGTGGGAATTAGGAGACATAAGTATGGGTCCCCCGAGCACTGCGTGCTGGGAGGTGCCCCCTCTCGATCGCAGTGCAAACTACATGCAAAAGGCCCGCCCCTTACGGGACGAGCCTTTTTCATGTGGCCAGGGCCGGGTCCCCCGAGCACTGCGTGCTGGGAGGTGCCCCCTCTCGATCCCGACAGCTCGCTAGAAACAAACAACGGCCCACCAAATGGTGGACCGTAGTTTGTGGCCAGGGCCGGGATCGAACCGGCGACCTACCGCTTTTCAGGCGGTCGCTCGTACCAACTGAGCTACCTGGCCACGCCCTGTAAGGGCAGCGCTCAGAATATCGCACGCCGGTTCCGGCATTGAATTCGGGGACGCTTAGAGAACTTCTGCGGCGTCGTCGAACGCGCGGCGAGGCAAACGATCGAACCACGGATTCTCGCCAGGATGACCAATGTTGATGACCACCTGAACGCGACGGTTCGTGCCAGCAAAGAACTCGTTGTTGATGCCGTCAGCGTCGTAACCCGTCATCGGGCCAGCCGCCAGACCGAACGCGCGAATCGTTGTGATCAAGTAGCCGGCCTGCAAGCCGACGTTGAACCGGGCCACATCGTGACGGTTATCCAAATCGCCAAACCAGTGCTTCGCATCTGGCGCGTGCGGGAAAACCTCAGGCATGTTCTCATTGAAGTCGCCATCGGCTGCCACGATCGCCACAACGGGCGCGGTACCGGTCTTGGCGCGGTTGCCTTCGCCCATGTGGGGGAGGAGGCGCGCTTTGGCTTCATCACTCGTGAGGAACACGAGATGCCACGGCTGGCTGTTGGCTTGAGTGGGCCCGAACTTCGCGACCTCGTAAATCTCCTTGAGGGTTTCAACAGAAACCGGTTCATCAGAGAACGAGTTCGAGGTGCGGCCCTTGCGGAACAGCAGATCGAGGCCGGCCTCGTCAAGGGTGGGCAGGTCAGTGGTGGAAATAGCAGTGCTCATGCTGTAGTTCAACATTCAACAACCTTCGGCTATTCCCGGCTGCGTGAATTCTCTCTACGCCGACATTGCGTGTTGCAATAATGTGTGACACACAGTATTGTGTGGAGCATGAACACCTCAATTGGCGAAGTGAACGAGGACGTACTTCGCACCCATCGTCAGGAGATCCGTCGTGGCACGGTGGTCTTGGCCAGTCTGATTGCACTTCGGCAGCCGGGCTATGGATACGCACTGCTCGGCACACTCGCCGAACATGGCATCGATGTTGACGCGAACACCCTCTATCCGCTGTTGCGACGACTCGAAGACCAAGGCCTTCTCACCAGCGAGTGGGACACCCAGAAAGCGCGCCCCCGCAAGGTCTATCGCACGAGCGAGCAAGGCCTCGTCGTGATCGACGTCTTAACGAAAGATCTCACCGAAATCAACACCGCAATGACAAGTCTCAAGGCGGGAACACCTGACCAAGTGCAGAGCATTGAAGGAGAAAGCAATGAGTAAAAACGAACAACTCACCGACCGTTACGTTTATGCGGTTTCTCGCGATACGCCCGAAGCGATTCGGGCCGACGTTGCCAGTGAACTGCGTTCAACCATCGCCGACACCATCGAAGACCACATCGCCAACGGTGCTGACCCGGCCCAAGCCGAACGTGACGTGCTGTTGTCGCTCGGATCGCCTACCGCGTTCGCGGTGCGCTACTCAGACCGTCCGGCCTTCCTCATCGGCCCAAGCTATTACCTGGTGTGGAAGCGCATCCTCGTCACGATCTTGATGTGGGCAGTGCCAACAGTGGCTACGATCGCGGCACTCGTCGCGGGGCTCAGCGACGAGTCCACCGGCGACATCATCAAAGCTTTCGTTGGAAATGGGCTCATGGCGGCGATGCACATCGCATTCTGGACCACGCTCACGTTTGCGATCGTGGAACGTTTCGCAGCGCATACCCCAGGTGAAGCGTGGACGCTCGACGAGTTGCCGCTCCTGCCTACCGAAACCGCGCAAAGCAGAGGCGATGCCATTAGCGGCGCCGCATTCAGCCTCGTGATGGCTGCGTTCTTGGCGCTGCAATCTCAGTTTGCCTGGATCCGAAGTTCTGAACCGGTGCCCATTCTGAGCATCGACCTGTGGTCGTTGTGGCTGCCAGTGTTGATTGCTGTCTGCCTAGGGTCGGCCGCGTTGGAGATCTGGAAGTACCGATCTGGGTGGTCCGTGGGCACTACTGTCTCGGCCATTTTGCTGTCGCTCGCGTTCACTATTCCGGTTGTCTACCTCGCGAGAACCGAACAACTGCTCAGTGACGTGTTCATCGACAAGGTAGGCATGGGGCCTGAAGGTGTCACCCTGACGATGAACTTCATCATCGTGGGCGCGGTGGCTGTGAGTGTCTGGGAAATCGGAGAAGCGATTTACGGGCAACGGAAACAACGCCATGCGGTCCCGTCCGATCCACAATCGGCGTAGCCCCCAATCCAGCAAAACGACTGAAGGTCCACACCAATGGTGCGGACCTTCAGTTTTTGCGACCCCGACGGGACTCGAACCCGCGACCTCCGCCGTGACAGGGCGGCGCGCTAACCAACTGCGCCACGGGGCCAGTGCATTTGCCGAAACAACTGCGAACGCAACTCTAACGCACCGCCCGCGCAGCCCCCAAATCGGGGTCAGCCCGATACGTCCGGCACGAAAACCCAAGGTTCGCGCGGCAGCTGATCGAACGAAAAGCTTTCCAACACTTCAGCAGGGGTGTCGCCACCCAAACCGAGGGACTCGACAATGAGGTGCCAAGCCTTTTCTGGAGCTAGATCGCGCAAAGTGACGGCCCCATCACGTTTCGCAAGCCGTTTACCTTCCGCGTTAAGCACGAGCGGCACATGTACGTACTCGGGTACGTTCACCCCCAGCACGCTCGCCAAATATGCCTGCGGTGGCGAAGCGAACAGCAGGTCGTCGCCGCGCGCCACTTGTGTCACGTCTTGCCACGCGTCGTCCAACACAACTGCGAGGTTGTAGGCGGGGGTGCCGTCGTTGCGCCGGATCACCAGATCGTCCAGTTCGCCCACGATCGGGCCATGCAGTTGATCCGTGATGGTCCACGTGGTTTCCTCGGACCGCAGCCGCAACGCGCCCGGGCGTTCGAGGCGCAAGCGGTCGCGTTCGGTTTCGCTCAAGTCGCGACACGTTCCCGGATATGCGCCGGGCCGCTGGTGTGGGGCGGAAGCAGCCTCGAGAATCTCGCGGCGCGTACAGAAGCACTCATACGTATGTCCCTCAGAGACGAGGTGTTCGATCGCTCGCTGATATAAGTGCAGACGCTCGGATTGGCGCACTATCGGACCCTCAGATTCGATCCCGAGCGCCGCCAGATCGGCCAATTGGGTGACCTCGAACTCAGGCTTGCAGCGTTGTTGGTCGAGGTCTTCAACCCGAATCAGAAACTGGCGGCCCGTTGATTTCGCGCACAACCACGCCAGCAGGGCGGTACGCAAGTTGCCTAGATGCAGGTCACCCGAAGGCGAAGGAGCGAAACGACCGGCAGGCACCCGCCCAGTATCAACCCTCAGCTAGTTGTTGTTCCAGTTCCAACACGCGGGGGAACAACACATTGTTCTCTTTGTGAATATGCGAGTGCAGATCGCGCTCCATAGTTTCGAGGCCATCGAGCATCATTCGGTACGAGCCGCAGGCATCTTCAGGCACCGCGTAATCGTTGGTGATGTCACGCATTTCCTTCAGCACTCGGCCGACCTCATCGTGCTCATCGCGTAGCTCTTGGATTGGTGCTGCGAAGGACTTGATGCCTGTGGGGGAGCCCTTCTCCATTTTCGAGATCGCCGGAAATACGATGCGTTCCTCTTTGGTCATGTGCGGATCGAGTTCGCTGACTGCATAGGTGTAGAGCTCTTTGAGCTTGGCGAGTTCCGGATGGTTCTCACCGTGAACCCTATGAACCTTGTCGACGAGTTCCGCGAGGCGTGGCATTTCCTGCCACATGTACGCGTGGTGAGTGTCGACAATGTCGTGGGCCAGCGCGCTGTTCTCGGCAGGAACGCCAACAGATTCGTGGCTTGAGGCGGGTGCTGGCGTGGCATCGAGAGTGGCGACGACCTCGTCAAGATTGAGGCCCGCGGTGCTGACGGCTTCGCTGAGCGTGCGGTGGCCGTTGCAGCAATAGTCGAGTTTCAGCTCGTCAAAGATAGGGGCGCGATTCGGGTTCTGCGTGACCAGATCGCCAAGGGGTTTATTGACATCTACCGTCATAGCGTCAGTTTACTCCTCGGCCGGTCGCCGCCTGCACCCGATTTTTCACGGACTGCTGGTTCGCTTTCCATCTCGCCCCGAGCGGGAGTCGATACGTTCAAAACGCACTAAAGTGGCTCTATCGACAGCCGTGCTATCGAAAAGGAGGCCAGTCGTGATTGAAATTGATTATGCCGCCGACTTTACGGTTCTAGGTGATTGCGATCTTTCGAACCAATGCGATCGTGTCATGTCCGAATTGGTTGGTCTCGATAAGGCAGATTGTGGGATCCATGATCCAGCCGTGTCGCTTGATTCAAAGTCCGGGGTGATCACGATCGAGGTTGTTTCTTTTGGCGTCGATATTGATGCGGCGACGGCGGAAGCCGATTCGTGTATTCGGACGGCAATTCATGCGACTGGCGGTGCTACCCCCAACTGGGCATTCTCTAAGCGTGCCCAGCGTGTTTCGCTGGTCTAGGCAGTTCCCCGCTTCACGGGAGTGACATTTTCTCGATCACTCTCAGCACGCCAATAAGGTGGGCAAGTCATGCCAAATCGCTACTACAGGCTCATCGTTACGAAGAAGTTGCTTGATTTCGGCGAGATCGTCGCTGACCTGGCCAACTGCCGTGATGTTAGGTTCCGCAGATAGGTCGAGAGCATCTTCGACGGGCAGATGCCAGTAGTAGTCCTCGTCGAGAGTTAATTCGCTACCGTGACTTTTCTCAACGGCAACGAGGATCCGATCCAGCGCAGTTCTGAGTTCATGCGTGTGGATCTTGTGTGCGGCCATGACTTAAGTTTCGGCCACTGTGTCTGCCAAAGTGCGCAAGCGAGCGATGCGAGTATCGGCTTCGCCGAGCAGCGCCCTTAGCCAACTGAGGACTTCGTCGACGTCGACACTGCCGTGACGGAGCATGTCTTCGATATCGACCCAATCTTTGGAGCGGTCGAACAGTGCCTTGAGGATGGTCAAATCAGTCGCACTCACGATCCGGAACGTCAGCCCGCCCAAAGAAACGGGTTCAGCTCGCTCATCGAGTCGGGAGTGAAAAGTGGGGTGAGCCGGCAAGAAGATGTCGATGGGAGTGCCCTGCACGACTTCCTGCCCGTCGTTGGGCCAGCGCAACCGAACTTGTTTGTCGCGTCGTAGAGCGTCGACGTTTTCGGGAGTGACCACGATCTGAGCGGGTAGCGCCGCGATGAGTTCGTCGATTTGGGTCGGATCGACTGCGATGTTGATGTCGATGTCGTTGGTGAAGCGGGGGTTAGCGTGGAATGCCAGGGCGATTCCACCGCCAATGGCATGAGCAAAGTCCGCTGCGCCGAGTGCTTGAGTTAGCGTCGCCAGTTTTCGAAGTAGCGTGCTCGTCAGTTCCTCGCTCATGCTGCCCCCCGCCAAGTTTTCGAGAGATCAGGAAGTGGCTCGCGAGGCTTGGCAGACTCGAAGAGTTCGCCAAGTTCGAGTACTTCGACAAACGCTTGGGGGAGCGGTCGAGGTTTTGGGTGAACTTTCAGTTCAGCAGCCATGTTGGCAGCTTTGACGAGGCGGTTGAGTTGACCGACTGTGGGCTGTTTCCGCCCTTTGAGGTAATCATCGATGAGGGCACGACTGACGCCTGAGCGGCTGCTGAGTTCAGTTTTACTCAGCTTGCTTTTCGCGAGTAGTTCGGTGACAAATTGTTTGGCATCCACCTTGATAGTGTACTCAATAGAGTGCATCGCATGACGTGAGATTTTTCTTGAGCAAAAAATAAAGCCCCGCCACACCAGTTCTTGACTGTGGTGACGGGGCTTTCGACTTGCACCCCCAACGGGATTCGAACCCGTGCTACTGCCGTGAAAGGGCAGCGTCCTAGGCCGCTAGACGATGGGGGCCTTGGAGCGAAAAACAGCATAGCGGATACCCAGCCGAGTTCGCACATCGGCATACGATTAACGCATGTTCGACGTCAGCGAGGATCGTTTCGAAGAGCTCGTTGTCGAAGCTCTTGAGGGGATCCCCGAAGCGATCAAAGCTCATATGGCGAACGTCGCACTCTTTATCGAAGACAACCCACCGACTGAGGAACCGCACCTCCTGGGGCTGTATGACGGAATCCCACTCACGGAACGCGGCGACACCTATTCAGGCGTTCTGCCTGACCGAATCCTTGTGTTCCGGAACCCACTCGTGGCGGCCTGCGAAACTGAAGACGATTTGCTCAGGGAAGTGCGGATCACCGTGGTGCATGAAATCGCCCACCATTTTGGGATCGACGACGACAGATTGGATGAACTCGGCTATGCCTGACTCCATCGCACCAGACACCCCACCAGAGATCCGCCGCGCCGCCGACCGGTTCTGCACCCGGATTGAAGCTGAAGGCAAAAAAACGTGGCACTCGTTCTCGTTCGGAAATCACTATGACCCGGCTCGTATCAACTTCGGGCCCATCATGGCGATCAACGAAGAACGTCTCGCGCCTGGCGCCGGCTACGAACCGCACAAGCATGCGGGCGTAGATATCCTCACCTGGGTGCTCACGGGAACGCTTGCCCACGAAGACTCCACTGGCTTTGGCGGCAACATCACGCCGGGAACGCTCCAACACCTCAACGCGGGCGCGGGCGTGACTCACAGCGAAGTGAACGCCTCAGACACTGAGCCACTCGTGTTCGTGCAAATGATGGTGCGCGCAATTGAAGGATCCACGCCTCGGTACGGCAGTCTTGAAATCCCGACCGAACCCGGCCTGCACGCGGGCCCTGAAGTTGATGCCAATGCGAGAGTTTTCGTGTTGAAAGTCAATAGTGCGAATCCAATTGACATCGATGCCGTTGGTGCGCATCTCATTCTCGTAACGTCTGGGAATGTTGTCATCAACGGGGCCGCGATGGCGCAAGGCGATCAATGGGAGAACTTGGCCGGAGGCACTGTACGAGTCGAGAGTGCTCAAGCCTCAGAAGCGATTGTTTGGTTGATCGACTGAACTGAAGTGATCGTGAACCCGGGGCCAACTTCGTGGCATCGTTAGAGTGGTTGCGTGAGTGTTGATGCGCGCAAGAAGAACGGTGGGCGCGGTGCCGGTCCGGCGAATCGGGCGGCGCTGTTAGCCTCTGCGCGCTTCCTTTTTGAATCTCGTGGTTTAGACGTTCCCCTCAACGCGATCGCTCAACATGCAGGGGTGGGGCAAGGGAGTCTCTATCGTCATTTCCCGGACCGGCGCAGTCTGGCGATGGCAGTTTTTGAAGACAACGTCCGTGACTTCGAAGAACTTTTCGCAGACGAGAGCGCTTCAGCAGGTGACTTGTTGGCCTTGTTGACCGAACACCTCATCAATTCGGCCGCGTTTGTGCACCTGATGTTGACGGGGCCGCGCACCGTTGAGGCTTCAAACCTCGCCGATCGCGTCGCCGAACTGGTGATGGAACGCGCCGATTCAGCGGCGATTCCTTTCGCGTCACGCGATGATTTTTTGCTCGGTTTGGGGATGGTCGCGTCCGCTACCGCAACTGCACCGATCGAGAAGCGGGCTGAAGTTGCCCGACGCGCCTGGGCCCTCATTGGCGTAACGGTCCCATAAGCACCGCGGACGCGCGGTAGCTCGCGCTTCCGTGTACGGACGCGGGTGGGTAAAGCGCAATCAACGTCGAAACAACCTCTTGCCAACGGTCATGACGTGAGTCACTCTTTAAGAACCGGACAAATGTGTCCGGTATGAGGAGGTTTGACCGTGAACAAATTCGATCGTGAATACGATGTCGTCATCGTCGGTAGCGGCGGCGCCGCACTCGCAGCGGCCCTAGGTGCCCATGACGCAGGACTCTCAGCGGTCATGATTGAAAGCAGCGCCAAGTGGGGAGGCAACTCCAACAAATCTGGCGGTGGAATGTGGCTGCCGAACAACCCGCTCATGCGTCAAGAAGGCGCAGGTGACTCACGCGAAGAAGCGCTCACCTACCTCGCTGCCACTGCCAAGAACGAATATCGTGCCACTAGTCCGGCCCGCCAGGAAGCGTTCGTTGACGGGGTCGAAGATTGGGTTACAACTTGCCAAAAGTACGGCATCAAACTCGTGCGCGCCCGCGATTATGCCGACTACTATCCAGAACTTCCCGGTGGCAAGATCGGCCGTGCTCTTGAAATGTATCCCATCGGGCTCAAGCCGCTCGGCTCTTGGCGTAAGTCCATGGCTTCAGCGGCCGCGCTACCGATCATGACCGACGACGTGTGGCTCCTAAGTCGTGCGTTTGTCACGGTGAGCGGTTTCAAACGTGGCGTACAACTCGTGTTGCGCACCCTCCGTGGCTTGCTCACAGGCAAAGGCATTCTCGGCGGCATCGGCGTGGCGTTCACCGGCTCACTCTTGCGCGCAGCGGTTGTCAACGGAAGTGCCGAACTGCTGCTCGAAACACCCATGACCGACCTCATCATCGAGAACGATCGCGTCGTCGGGGTCAAAGCGACCCACAAGGGAACCGATGTCACCATTCGTGCGCGCAAAGGAGTGATCCTCGGCTCGGGTGGATTCGACGGAAACCGCGAAAAGCGCAAAGCGCTACAAGGCATCGAAGGGGCGCTATCCGGAGTGCTCACGAACCTCGGTCTACCGATTGAGATCGCCGAACGCCACGGAGCTGCCCTCGAACTTATGGAGGACGCCTGGTGGGGTGCTTCAGTGATTTCAGCCAACCCGGGCGTTGAGGACCCGTCGTTCCTTGTCGGTGAACGCGCAATGCCCTATTCGATCATCGTGGACGACCAAGGAAAACGCTTCGCCAACGAGGCGGAGTCGTACATCGACATCGGACACCACATGCTCGAACACAACATCACCGGTCGCTGGTGGATGATCGCCGACAAGCGCCATCGTCGCTACCTGCGCAACTACCTGTTGGTGCCCGGCGTGAAAAAGATACTCACCGCCCAAGGGCACTATGCCGAAGCGGACACGATCGAAGAACTCGCGACCAAAATCGGTATCGAACCAAATGCCCTGCGCGAGACTGTCGACCGGTTCAACGGGTTCGCTAAGACCGGGATCGACGGCGACTTTGGTCGCGGGAACTCTGCCTACGATCGTTATTACTCCGATCCGGGCGTGCGCCCGAACCCTAACCTCGGTCCCCTCGAAAAAGCACCGTTCGATGCCGTCGAATTGGTGATCGGAGACCTTGGAACCAAGGGTGGCGTCCTCACCGACGAGCATGCGCGTGCCCTGCGAGAAGACGGCAGCGTGATTGAAGGGCTCTATGCCGCCGGCAACTGTTCGGCATCCGTCATGGGGCACACATATCCGGGCCCCGGTTCAACGCTCGGGCCAGCCACCGTCTTTGGCCTAATTGCCGCACGGCATATCGCGCAGAACGGTTAGCGCGCCTTCGTTGAGTGGTGAGTACACGAAAGTGTCGCTAGCCTGAAAATATGTGCACATGGGCCGAGCACGAGGCCGCGGTCGCACGACTCAAAGCCTCATACGCGCGCATCCCAGCCGATCAGCAGGTTCGTCTCGCTAAAAAGACATCGAACCTGTTTCGACCGCGTGAGACCACTCGAACGCATGGTCTCGACGTCAGCGGACTGACCGACGTCATCGCAATCGATGTCGAGAAACAGATCGCAGACGTGCAAGGAATGTGCACGTACGAACACCTCGTCGACGTGACATTGCGTCACGGGCTCATTCCCACCGTCGTGCCCCAACTGCGCACCATCACACTCGGTGGAGCAGTCACCGGACTTGGCATCGAATCGACGTCGCTTCGGCTCGGACTGCCGCATGAGTCAGTGATCGAAATGGATGTGTTGACCGGTTCTGGAGACGTCGTCACGGCCACGCCCACCAATGAACACGCGGCGCTCTTCAATGCGTTTCCGAACTCGTATGGCAGTCTCGGCTACGCCGTCCGACTACAAATCTCGCTGCAGCCCGCGACCCACTATGTCGAACTGCGCCACCATCTGGTGCCCAACGCACTCGAAGCGGCTGCTGTCATTCACGAGGTTGCTCGAACCGGCGAGTTTCAGGGCGTGCGGGTGGACGCGATCGATGGAACTGTGTTCTCGCCCCGCGAAATCTATCTCACCCTCGCCCACTTCACGAACGAAAACGGGCCGGTCAGCGACTACACGCGTCACAAGATCTACTACAAGTCCGTACAGGAGATTCAGCGAGATCGGCTCACCATGCACGACTATCTCTGGCGTTGGGACACCGACTGGTTCTGGTGTTCGCGCGCGTTCGGCGCGCAAAACCCGATCGCCCGCAGAGTTTGGCCGCGGCATTTGCGACGGTCTGACGTCTACCATCGTCTCGTCGCGCTCGACTCTCGAATCGGCGCGCGCCGCGTGCTCGACAAACTCAAAGGCATAGCGGGCCGAGAACGCGTAGTTCAAGACATCGAGGTACCTGTTGCCCGCTTGGCCGACTTCCTTGACTGGTTCGACACCAACATCGGCATGAGGCCCGTGTGGATCTGCCCACTTCGCACCGGGCGCGACTGGTCAACCTATCCGCTCGAACCGGGCGAGGTCTACGTCAACGTCGGCTTCTGGGGAACCGTCGAAGTTCCAGCAGAGTCGGAACCACATCGACTCAACCGCATGATCGAACGTGAAGTGGACCGGTTAGGCGGCCATAAGTCCCTGTACTCCGAATCGTTTTATCCGCACGACGAATTCGACCGACTCTATGGCACGAGGCAACTGGACACGTTGCGCGAAACCTACGACCCACAAGGTCGCCTGAAAAATCTCTACGACAAGACAGTGAGGAACCAGTAATCATGCTCGAACGCCAACCAGTAGCAGACGCCCTCAACGCGATCCTTGTCGACGGTTTCGCCATCCGTTTCGAAGCGTTCGATGGCAGCGTCGCGGGACCGGCTGACTCCCCGTATACGATGCGGCTGCTCAACGAGCGTGGGTTGGCCTACTTGTTGACTGCCCCTGGTGACCTAGGCTTCGCCCGCGCCTACGTGGCAGGCGACCTCGTGATCGACGGGGTACATCCGGGCAACCCATACGCGGCGATGACCGTGATCCTCAACCGCATGCGCGTCCAGATGCCTAGCGCAAGTGACCTCGTGCAACTCATTCGCAGTCTCGGCATCACGAACCTCGCGCCACCTGAACCGCCTGTAGAAGAACACATGCCGAAATGGCGACGCGCGCTGGAAGGACTGCGCCATTCAAAAGTTCGTGATGCCGAAGCGATCGAACACCACTACGACGTGTCGAATCGTTTCTATGAGCTCGTACTCGGTCCAACCATGACGTACACGTGCGCGGTGTTCACTCACCCAGAGGCGAGCCTCGAAGAAGCACAAACTGAGAAATTCGACTTGATTTGCCGCAAACTCGACCTCAAACCGGGTGACCGGTTGCTCGACTTGGGTTGTGGCTGGGGCGGCATGGTTCGGCACGCTGCCACCCACTATGGAGTTCAGGCCTTGGGCGTGACGCTCTCGCATGAACAAGCCAGGTGGGCGCAAGAGGAAATCAACCGACTTGGACTCGATGATCTAGCCGAGGTGCGTTTCAGTGACTATCGGGATGTTGCCGAGACCGGTTTTGATGCGGTGAGCTCTATCGGTATGACTGAACACATCGGCGTGAAAAACTATGCTGACTACTTCAGTTTTGCTTACTCGAAAGTTCAACCCGGCGGCCGCATGTTGAACCACTGCATCACTCGGCCTTCGACCACCCAGCGTGCTGGAGCAGGGCCGTTTATCGACAGGTATGTGTTCCCTGACGGTGAACTCACGGGTGTAGGTACGATCGTCACGCACATGCAAAACGTGGGTTTCGACATCCGCCACGTAGAGAACTTCCGCGAACACTACGGCCTCACGCTGAACGCTTGGTGTGAGAACCTCGAAGCGAATTGGGATGAGGCGCTCACCGAAGTGAGTGAGGGTCGTGCCAAAGTGTGGGGACTGTATATGGCGGGCTCGCGCCTAGCTTTTGAGAGAAACGAGATTCAGTTGCATCACGTACTGGGCGTCAAACCCAACCGACTCGGCAATGCCAACTATCCGTTGCGAGTGAGTTTTTGATGCGGATCGCTACCTGGAACGTGAACTCCATTCGCACTCGCATCGACCGGGTCACCGGTTTCCTTGAACGACACGAGATTGACGTGCTTGCTGTTCAAGAAACCAAGTGCAAGGACGATCAATTTCCCGGACAAGCCTTCGAAGACTTGGGCTACCAGTACGCCCACTTCGGAGTGAACCAGTGGAACGGCGTTGCGCTCGTGTCCCGCGTCGGCCTCGAAGACGTTTCAACTCAGTTCGCTGCCGACCAGCCCGCATTCGGCGACATCCTCGAACCGCGTGCCATTGGCGCCACGTGTGGCCCGGTGCGCATGTGGAGCCTGTACGTCCCCAACGGGCGCGAACTCACCCACGAACATTACGCATACAAGCTTGAATGGCTTGAAAAGTTGCGTACGAGTGCGCAAGCCTGGGTCGCGGAGAACCCCGAGCTCAAACTTGCCCTCGGGGGTGACTGGAATATTGCCCCTCGTGACGAAGACGTCTGGGACATGGCAGCGTTCGAAGGCAGCACGCACGTTTCAGCACCCGAGCGCGACATGTTTGAGAGTTTCATGTCGGCCGGGTTCAGCGATCTGACTCGCGAACACACACCAGGTCCGGGCACCTACACCTACTGGGATTACCAGAAATTACGGTTCCCGAAGCGAGAAGGCATGCGCATCGATTTCGTACTCGGTTCGCCCGCGCTTGCGGCCGTTGTCGATACAGCCTGGATTGATCGTGAAGAGCGCAAAGGCAAGGGCGCAAGTGACCACGCACCTGTCGTGGTTGACTTGAAGATCGCTTAGGCGTCGACGTCAGGGTCCGTTCCTGGGTCGTCGACCGGTGCGGGACTGTCCTCGGGTGTCTCACACACATACAACGCGTCACGATCAACAAAGCCGGTGCGGAACGCGGCGCGTCCAACCATGTGCGCATTAACTGGCGCGGTGAGCAATTGGAAACCGATCAACACGAGCAGCAACATGCTTACGTGCCACGAGTCGAGCCGAATCGCAAGGCCGATGAGGATCAGGATGAGCCCGAAAGTCTGAGGCTTTGTGCCGGCGTGCATCCGGTTGAGCACATCTGGGAAACGCACCACGCCAATCGCCGCGATGAGCGCAAACGCCGAACCTGCGACGAGGAAAACGCCAGCAATAACGTCGGAGGGGTTACTCAAAATGCGTCCTCCTCTCCGGACGTTTCCTCGTGTGCGCTGTCTGGTTTCGTATAACGCGCAATCGCGACAGAGCCGATAAACGCGATGAACGAAAGCGACACGAGGGCAGGCAAGGTGGTCGTGTATTGGCGGACTGCAGCGTCGATAGCGAGCGTGCCGATCGATGCCGCCACAAACACGTCACTTGCGACGGTGCGGTCGAGCATCGTCGGGCCGCGCGTGATCCGAATGAGACATAAGACGCCCGTCAAACTCAGCAACACGGTGCAAATAATCGAGACGATAATCATGCGGCTGCCTTTCTTCTCGCGCTAGCCAACTCATATTCGCTGCGATCGCCAAATGCGGCGAGCACTCGGAGTTCTTGATCGTGCGCCATTTTGCGTGCCGCTGCCAAGGAGTCTTCCGATTCCACGTTGATCACGTGTAGCCACATGCGTCGCCCCTTGCTGTCGAGCTCGATCAAAATCGAGCCTGGCACGAGGCAAATGAGTTCTGCGGTCATCACCTGAAGCAATTCGGATCGAGTGATGAGCGGAACCTCGATGAGCGCTGCGGGTGGCAGCGGCTTTGGCCGGATGGCGAGCCACCCGACTTGGAAACTCGCCACAGCCATGTCCCACAAAAACACGACGAACAAAACGATGACGTGCAGTGGGCGGATGCTCGGCGACAGGTCGAGAGTGGGGAACGGGAATACCAGCACGACCAGAATGGCAATTAGAAAGCCGCCCGCGACGATCAGTGGCGTTACCTCACCCCATAGCAACGTCCACAGGACCGTCAACATAGTGATTGCGAGAGCGTGAGTGCGACTCATTTGGCAACCCCCTCGAACTGTTCACAGAAGTGCACCGTTTCTTTTGAGCGGGGCAGGATCGCTTCGCTTTCGTCCCAGTTGCGAGGATTACACAACACGGCGTGGACGTAGCGATTCGGATCAGTAATTTCTGCTGCGGCTCGGTCGGTGAGTGCGATGAGCGGCCCGGCGAAAACAGTCAACGCAACCGTGGCGGAGGCCAACAGGAGGGTAGGCAGAGCCATCCGCATGGGGAGTCGTTGCTCTTCAGCCAACTGGTCCCAATTGCTTTCCTTCTTCGTGGAAGTGCTGACCCCGGATGCGCCGTGTAGCGAACCGCCGACCACCAACTGGGTTTCGTCGTCGGAGATATCTTCGCTCTCGTATTCACCAAACGGTTGCCAGAACGCGCGGCTCCAGACCTTCGCCATCGCGTACAGCGTTAGCAAGCTCGTGACCACGCCAGACGCGACGCCGAGCAGCGCGAGCCAGTCGCCAGCCGCGACGCCGCCTTCGAGCAGTGCGAGTTTGCCAATGAATCCAGAGAACGGCGGAATGCCTGCGAGATTCATCGCTGGCACGAAGAAGAGCACCGCGAGAATGGGCGTGCGTCGGGCGAGCCCGCCCACCCTGTCGAGGTTCGTCGTTCCGGCTCGATATTCGATCAGGCCAGCGATGAGGAACAGCGTGGTTTGGACCGTAATGTGGTGGATCGTGTAGAAGATCGCGCCGCTAAATCCGAGCTGACTATTGAGTGCGATGCCAAACAGCATGTAGCCGATATGGCTGACCAGCGTGAACGACAAAATACGTTTGATGTCACTCTGTGCGATGGCGCCCATGATGCCGATAATCATGGTCAGAATCGAAGCCCATAGCAGTAGCGAACGAATTTCGTGCGCAGGGAACACGAGCGAATTAGTCCGGATCATCGCATAAATGCCGACCTTGGTGAGCAAGCCCGCAAATACCGCCGTGACCGGTGCTGGCGCGGTGGGGTAGGAGTCGGGGAGCCAGGCCGACAACGGGAAAACCGCCGCCTTCACGCCGAACGTGACAAGTAATAGCAATTGCAGAACTGTTGCCGTTTCGGTCGGCAGTTGTGGCATCCGTTGCGCCAACTGAGCCAAGTTAACTGTGCCGGTAGCGGCGTAGACGCTCGCCAACGCAAGGAGGAAGAGCGCCGAGGAGGCAAGCGCAACGATGATGTAGATCGTGCCCGATCGAACGCGCGCGTGGGTGCCGCCGAGCGTGATGAGCACGAACGACGCAGCCAGCAGGACCTCGAACCCGACGAACAGATTGAACAAGTCGCCGGCGAGGAACGCACACGAAACGCCCGCGCTCAGCACGAGGAACGTGGGGAAAAAGACCGACAGTGGTGTTTCGCGACCGAACTCAACGATGCCTTGGCCCACCGAATACAACAAGACACACAAGGTGACGAACGTGGAGGTGATGAGTAAGAGCGCGCTCAGTCGATCGGCAACCAAACTGATCCCAATTTCAGCCGGCCAACCACCCACGTTGAGGACTTGCGGGCCGTACGTATCGGCGCGGTACAACAAGACGACTGAGGTCGCCACAACCGCGAGCAGAACGACGATCGAGATGGTTCGCTGCGCTACGGCTGATTGTCCGAGAGCCAAACACAGGCCCGCGCCCAAAAGCGGCAAGATCACGGGGAAGAGCACGAGTTGGTCGAAGAATGTCATGCGTCCTCCTCTGCGGGGGTATCCCGGACTCGGCCATCGTCGAAGCCGCCCTCATCGAACCCTTCTTCGTCAGGCAACTGGGTCGCGTCTTGATCTTCGTAGGTAGACGAGACGTCATCATGCAGGGCGCGACGGCGAATGAGATCATCTTCAAGGTCGTCTTGAACGTCGTCGGTGCCGGTCAATTGCCATGATCGATACGCCAGAGCCAAGCCGAAGGCTGTCGTTCCTAGGGTGATGACAATTGCCGTCAACACCATCGCTTGCGGCAGGGGATCGCTCATGGGGCCATCGCCTTGGCCCAAGATCGGTGCGCGACCAGACGCGCCCGCGGCCACCAGAAACATCGTGTTGAGGCCGTTCCCCGCCAAGACGAACCCCACGAGGATGCGGGTCAGGCTGCGTTCCAGGATGAGTGTCACGCCGGAACCCACGAGGACCCCCGCGACGATGATGAGAGTGAGGTTGGTGCTCATGCCGATACCGCCTCCTCGTCTTCGATCTGTTCGTCGATGCGGCTGCCGAGGCTGCGCAAGACATCGAGAGCCACCCCGACAACAACGAGGTACACGCCGACGTCAAAGAACACGGATGTCACCAGATGGAGTTCGCCGAACAACGGAATGGGGATGTCGATCGTGGCTGTTTGCAGTACATCGCCGCCGAGAAGTGTGGGCAACAATCCGGCGAGCGCCGCCACCGCGAGACCCGTGCCGAGCACCATACCTGCATCGACAGGAGCCGCGTTGTCGAGTTCTTCACGGCCGCCGGCGAGGTAACGGATCATTAAGGCCAACCCGACCACGAGCCCGCCGGCGAAGCCGCCTCCGGGTGAATTGTGGCCAGACAGCATCAAGTAGATCGAGAAGACGATGACGGCGTGGAAGACAACGCGAGTCACGATCTCGAAAACGAGAGACCGGCGGTCGTCGTGCAAGTTTGCGCTCAACCAATCGTTCGAATCGGGGGTCACCACCCGGTGGGGGCGCTTTTGAATCCCAGACCGGTCGGTGATTAAGAAGATCAAACTGGCTACGCCTGTCGCAGCCACCACGAGGACACTCAGTTCGCCCAGGGTGTCCCATGCACGAATGTCGACAAGGGCGACGTTGACGATGTTGGTGCCCCCGCCGTATTCCTTTGCGGGCTTCGCCCAGTTGGTTGAGATGGGCTCGAAAATGCGAGCGTTCGTGGCGATGATGCCGAACCCGGCGACAGCTATTCCCGTCGCAGCACCGATCGCAACCCGGACCCAACGCGCGATATTGAATGGTCGATCCGAGAAGAACGGTGGCAGACGGCGCACCACGAGTACGAACGTCACGAGCAGGAACGTTTCGATCAGCACCTGAGTGAGGGCAAGGTCGGGCGCACCGCTGGCGGCGAAAAGCAGCGCCATGCCGTAACCGGTCACTCCCACCATCAGCACTGCGCGCAAACGGCGGCGGGAACGAACTGTCAATATCGCTGCCACCACCATGATGATGCCGGCGGCGAGTTGGATGCGATTGTCGAACAGGTGAAACTCGGGTGGTTGCCAGGCACGCAGCATGGCCGAGCCTGGAACGATCGCCACCACGAGCACGACGATGCCCAAATAGACCGGGAGTGAACCACGTTGGGTGCGACCGGTGATTTCGATCGCGAGTCGGTCTAGCCCGCGAAGCGTGGTGCGGTAACCGCGTTCGGCGTCAGGGAAGGGCAAATTGTCGACAAGCAAATGCTGGAACCAAGCCACCGGATGTCGGCCAACAAACAATGCGACGCCGAGGAGGATGCAGACGATGGTCAATCCGAGCGCAGGAGTGAAGCCATGCCAAAGAGTCAACACGGGCTCGTGCGCACCGGCCGGGAACTGGGCACTGTACGCCGTGAAAGTTTTCGTGAGCCAACCGCCGGCGAACCCAGCCGCTACGGAACAGAAGGCGAGAAAGATAGGTACGGCTTTGAAGAAAACGGAAAACTCGCGTAGCGGGGTGTCGTCGAGACCAGGCTTGTCACCAAAAACGCCCCACACGAAACGCAGCGAGTAGGCGATGGTGAGGACCGCGCCCGCGAGGATGCCAATGAGTGCCGCAGTGCCCCACCCGCCCCAACCAAGGTCGGTGTTCGCGTCAAGGAACGCGTTAAATACGGCTTCCTTCGCAGTGAAACCAAACAACGGTGGAAGGCCAGCCATCGACGAGGTTGCGGCGACCGTGGCGACGAAGAGGGTAGGGCGCTTTTTGCGCAACCCGGACAGTTCACGAATGTCGCGTGTCCCCGCTGAACGGTCGATGACACCCACGATGAGGAACAAAGCCGACTTGAAGAGTGCGTGCGCACACAGCATCGCGATGCCTGCGAACGCCGCTGACTGCGTGCCCAGCCCCACGATGGCGATCAGGAAGCCCAGTTGGCTGACCGTGCCGTAGGCGATGAGGAGTTTGGCGTCGTATTGACGCAGCGCGCGCAGGCCGCCAAGAATCATCGTGCTGATGCCGAGGGTGACGAGCACAGGGCGCCAGCCGGGGGTCGAGGCGTAGACGGGCGCGAGCAGCGCCACGAGGTAGACGCCGGCTTTCACCATTGCGGCCGCGTGCAAGTATGCGCTGACTGGCGTGGGTGCAGCCATCGCTCCGGGAAGCCAGAAATGGAACGGTAAGAGGGCCGACTTGGAAAGCGCACCCACCAGCACGAGCATGACGGCGGCGGTGACGATGGCAGAACTCTCCGGCGGATTCGTCATCAGCCCACTCAAAGTGGTCTCGCCGGTCGTGATGTGCAGGATGATGAGTCCCACGAACATCGACAGGCCGCCAAATGTCGTGACTAGCAGCGCGTTCATCGCAGCGATGCGGTTCGCGCGCCGTTCGGGGTTGTGGCCGATCAACAAGTACGACAGGACCGTTGTGAGTTCCCAGAAAATGAACAGCAGGTAGATGTTGTCGGCCAGCACGAGCCCCAACATCGAGCCCGCAAACGCCGTGAGCACGGCCGAAAAACGCCAAATCTCCGTGTCGCCTTCGCGGAAGTACCACGCGCAATAGACCAGGACGAGCGCACCGATCGAGGTGACGAGGAGTGCCAGAACGCCCGACAAGGGGTTCAACGTGAGGTCGACGTTCAGGCCCAACTGGGGTATCCACGTAAGAGTTTCGGTCTGGGTTTGCCCTGCGAGAACGTCCGCGACTCGAGGTAGGAGCCAAACGAAAGTCGCCGCAGGCACGAGCGCCAACAGGAGGAAAATGCGTCGGTCAAATCTCGGGGCAAGGGCAGGAGCAACCGCTGCAGCGACAAAATGCAGCAAGATGAAAGAGATCATGACGGTGCCTTAACCCTACCGAGTTGTGCACAACCCTACGGTCTCGGCATAGACGAGACAGCCAAAACAGGCCGTACTGCCAAACTTTTCTCGCCCTGTGGTGTCAGGATGAGGTATGGCCAAAGGCGCGAAACCCGAAAAAGACAATTCGTCTGCATCGAGTGAATCTCCAGACCCAACGTTCGTCGATTTCAACGAAGGCGGTGACGTTACCTCAATCGAGCGAGTCGGGCGGTGGCTCGTATTCGTGATTGCAGTTGCTGTGGCCGCGTGGCTCGCTTATTTGCTTGCTGCTTCCTTCTTGCCGCGGTGGTGGGCCCAACGTGTCGGGTCCCAAGTTGACGGGAACTTCACGTCGGGGGTTGCGTGGGGGTTCACCTACGGTTTCGCAGCGACGGTGTTGTCACTCATGATCGTGTTGCAAGTGCGCCGTCATTTCCTCAACTGGTGGGGGCGCATCGCCCTGATCGTTGTCGCATTGCTCGTATCGGCACCCAACTTCATGACGCTCGCGGTCACGATCGGCGGACGTAGTTCAGCACACGCGGGCCGCCGCATCTTCGACGTGAACGCGCCGGGATTCCAGTGGGCGTCATTGATCGGAGTGATCGTTGGGGCGTTTGTCGTTCTCATTTTCACAGTGATCTTGTGGCGCGGGCGACGTGCACGAACCGAACTCAAGGAATTGAAGGCACAACCGAAACCTAAGCCAGCGTCCTCAGCAACGAAGCCGCCCGAGCCAACAGAGTGAAGCCAGCCTGCGCGCAACCCTACGTGAGTTAGCTGAGCGCCTTCGCCACGATCGATTGGGCTTCCTCGATGACTCGATCTAAATGCTCTGGGCTGACAAATGATTCGGCGTAGATCTTTTGCACGTCTTCGGTGCCTGACGGGCGCGCCGCGAACCATGAGTTCTCGGTGCTGACTTTGACTCCGCCGAGTGGAGCGCCGTTGCCAGGAGCATGAGTCTCAATTCGGCTGATCGCGTCGCCGGCGAGTGAATCCGCACCAACGTCGGCGGGACTCATCGAGCCAAGGCGCGCTTTGAGTTCTGGGCTCGCGGGTGCGTCGACGCGAACATAGTGCGAATCGCCTAACCGGTCTGTGAGTTCGCGATGCAGTTCGCTTGGGCTTGATCCTGTGGTCGCCAGAATCTCAGCAGCCAACAGGTCCGCGATCAGCCCGTCTTTGTCGGTGGTCCAAGTGCGGCCGTCGCGACGCAAGAACGAGGAACCAGCCGACTCTTCGCCGCCGAACCCGACAGCACCGGACGTGAGTCCGTCAACGAACCACTTGAACCCAACGGGCACTTCGTACAGTTGCCGACCGCGATCTGCTGCGACACGGTCGATCAGCGAACTGGACACCATTGTCTTGCCGATCGCGGCGCCTGCGGGCCAGTCGGCGCGGTACGGTCCGAACAGGTACGCGATGCTCACGGCGAGGAAGTGGTTGGGGTTCATCAAACCATCGGGCGTGACGATCCCGTGCCGATCCGCATCAGCATCGTTCCCGAACGCGATGTCGTAGTTGGTTCGCATCGAAATGAGTGACGCCATCGCATTGGCGGATGAACAATCCATGCGAATCTTGCCGTCGGTGTCGAGCGTCATGAAACTGAATGTCGGGTCAACGCGCGGGTTTACGACCTCAAGGTTGAGCCGATATTTTTCAGCAATAGCTCCCCAATAGTCCACGCTCGCGCCACCCATCGGGTCGGCTCCGATGCGAACACCAGAGGCGGCGATCGCCGACATGTCAACAACCTGATCAAGGTCGGCAACGTAGCGGCCGAGGAAGTCGTAAGACCCGCAAGCGGCTCGGGCGCGTTCGAAATTCACACGTCGCACGCCGCCGAGCCCCTCGCGAATCAACTCGTTGGCTCGTGCGGCGATCGCGTTGGTGATGTCGGTGTCGGCCGGTCCCCCGTGGGGCGGGTTGTACTTGAAGCCACCGTCGCGGGGCGGGTTGTGCGAGGGGGTGACCACGATTCCGTCGGCGAGCGCCTGGGGATGGGCCCGGTTGTGTTCGATGATCGCGTGCGACAACGCAGGCGTGGGGGTGAAGCCGTCGCGCGCGTCCACGAGTACGTCGACGTCGTTGGCAATGAGCACCTCGATCGCGGACTGCCAGGCCGGTTCAGACAAGGCGTGAGTGTCGCGGGCTAGGAAGAGTGGGCCGGTAATCCCAGCGCTGGCACGCACTTCGCAGATGGCTTGAGTGATCGCCCAAATGTGGTGCTGGTTGAACGAGAGATTCAGGCTCGTGCCGCGGTGGCCGCTCGTGCCGAACGAGACCGCTTGGGCCGCGATGGACACGTCGGGTTCATCGGCATAGTAGGCAGCCGCCAACTGATCTAAGTCGACCAAGTCTTCGGGCAGGGCAACGTGTCCGGCGCGCGGGTGAGTCATAGAACCATCATGCCGTGGACGTTCAGTTGCGTGGGTGGAGACCGCTCAACCTCACACTACTGGTTCTGCCGGCGTCGCTCCGGGCGCGATACCGCGGGCACGGGCGGCGATCTCGGTGGCAATTAGCGCGGGGTGGGTGTCGGGCAGCCAGTGGCCCGCTTCGATCTCTACGAATCGGTAGTCGCCGTCAACGAACGAGGCACACATTTCGGCACCTACCCGGCCGGCAGCCATATCGTCGTTGCCCCACACATAGGTTGTGGGCACGGTGACGTTCGGCAACCGTGCCATGTCTGAGCCCATGGCGCGATACCAGTTCAGCGAGGCTGTCATGGCACCCGGTTCGCTGAACCGAGTGACGAGACGGACGATGGAACCGTGGGTGATGTCTTTGCCGTAAACGAACTGGAGGCCGGCTCCATCGTTGTCCATGAGGGCGCTCTCAGCGGCACCGGGTTCGCGGAACAGATCCATGTACGAGGACCGCTGCTGTTGGTCGGTGTCGGTGGCGACGGCTCGCCCGAATGCAGCCAAGTGGGGGATCGACACGGCGGTCAACGAACGGACCCGGTCGGGGTAGTGGCCAGCGAGCCACCAGCTCACGGCCGAACCCCAGTCATGGCCGGCTAGGTGAAACGACTCAGCACCCATCGCCGAACCGATCGACAACACGTCGTTGGCGAGCAGGTCGATGTGGTAGTTCTCGGCACCTTCTGGCCGGGCATCGGGGCTGTATCCGCGCTGGTCGGGTGCGATGACGCGGAATCCGTCGGCTGCGAGAAGTTCGGCCGTTTCTTCCCACACGAGTCCGTCTTGTGGCCAGCCGTGCAGCAGCATGACGGGTTCGCCTGCCTCGGGACCTGCCGTCCAGACGTCGAAGCTCAGTGATCCTATGCGGACGTTCTCGGGATGAAGCATGTTCACGTCGTCTCTGGAACTGTGGTTCCGTTTGTGTGGGTTGAGGTGGAGTCTGGGGTACTGGAGTTGGCAGCGTGTGTAGTGAGCCCCGTCGCCAACAGGAAGATCGCCGCGATGTACGTCGTCATCACGATCAGGCTCGCGGTAGTCGAGTTCCGATCGACCACTTCGGCGATGCGTAGGGCGATGAGGGTGTCTGAGAACAAGAACAGCAGCGCTCCGATGCCTACCCGAACATCGGTAACGAGCGCCAACGACGCGGTCGTGATGAGCAAGAGCGCATAGATAGGAACTGCGATCTGCAAGACGAGATCGAGTTTCGCCAAGATGAATCCGAATACGACTACCGCAATGGCGAGCAGGGCCGCCGCGATCCACCAACGCTCGACTAACCGGCCAAATGCGCCATCTTGCGCGAAATAGGTTACGAAGGCAATGTGGGCGGCCGCAAACGCACCCATGCCGATCAAGAACCACACTTCGTTGTTGAACTCAAGGAACAAGTCACCAAAGAAGCAGGCAGTGAGGGCTAGGACGAGGATCGTCGGGCCGTTGTTTTGCAAGATCCAGAACGCCAACAAAGGTGCGAGGGCGCACTTGGTGAGGAACGCCAACGGCCCTATTTCGAACCCAAGCGCCACTAAGTGAGCCGCAGCGACCAGCGCAAACAGCACAATCGTGGGATTGCGCAGATCGTCCATGGAGGGTCCCAGTCCAGGTCGTTAGCCGGGCGGTTGGTTATGCCGGTCCCGCGGGCACGCTGCCGCCGGTCAGCGAGGCCAACATTTCGCGCACATTAGCCAACTGCGCGTTGATGCTGTCGCGCTGTTCGGTAATTGATTCGACTTCGCGCTCGCTTTCGAGGCGGATGTTTTCCGCCGTGGCGGTTGCTTCAGCGATGATTGCGTCGGCGCGCATGTGTGCGTCTTCGAGGATCGAACGAGCCGCGGCGAGCGCGTCTTGATGGCGTGATTCGCCTTCAACTCGACGCTTTTCGAGATGCTCGTCAAGATCGTGCATGCGCACTTGATGATCGGCGAGCACATCGCGGAGTTTGTTTTCGGCGTCGTCGCGACGCTTTGTCATTTCGGCTTCGAAAGCGACCTCGGCCTCTTTGGCCTTAGCGAGTTGTTCGTCAAGTACGGTGCTGGCCGACGCGCGCATCGCTTCGGCTTCGGCTGAAGCCTTGCTGACAATGTCTGCGACTTTGGCTTCAGTGTCCGACACGAGTTTGCTGGCAAAGTTTTCAGCATCATCGGTGCGTTGAGTGGCGAACGCGTCGGCGTCTTCACGCAATTGCCGGGTTGACTTTTCGACATCGAGTCGCAGTTCTTCTGCCTTTTCCCGGGCAGTTACGCGAATTTCGGTGGCTTCTTCTTCAGCGAGTTCGAGGATCTTCGACAGACGCTTGCTGAACGCCTCGTGGGGCGGTTCTACGGTGATTTCAGCGTCTGGCTCGGCAGCAGTGGTGCCGAATTGGGCAAGGAGTGCCTTGTGCATCACGTTCGCCTCCGCGGGTTCGTACCCGTGCAAGACCACACGAAATTCCTGGCTATCGACACTCATGCCCTGAGTTCCTTTCGTCGCTACATGTCTAAAGTCCCATCGTGAAGCGGAGCAACTGTGCCTGTCAACCGCCCAATAGTGTCAGTCAGTCTGGTTAGTTCGTCGGCGATGGAGTCGCGTTTGTGAGCCAGATGGGTGACTTCAAGTTGTGCTGCTGCCAGAATCGCTTCCGCTTCTGATCGCAGGCTACTTGATTCTTGCTTGGCTTGGGTCAGGATGCGGAAGGATTCCGCGCGGCGGTTGTCGAGTTCAGCGTGCGAAGCGCGGCGTGCATCGAGGGCCTCTTCGGTTGCCTTCGTCCGAAGGATGCGGGCACTGTTCTCGGCTTCGTTGATGAGTCGTTCGGCACGTTGGCGGGTTTGCTCGGCCGAGTGACTTGCATTGGCGGCAATTGCTTCCGCTTCAGCCTGAGCCTTCGTGACGACGCTGGCTGCCTTTGTCTCGGCTTGGGTCAGCACGTCGTTGGCGGCTTCGAGTGACTTTTGAGTGGCTGCTTCGGCTTTTTTGGCTGCGATGGCTGTTTTAGTGCGAAGCGCATCGATGGAGCCCTGCGCGCGAAGTCGGATGCTGCGCAACGATTCGGCGTGGAGCCTGTGGGTGGTGCGTCGCCGGATCTCGATTTCCGTTTCGGCGTCCTTTGTCATGTTGGCAATACTTGATTGCGCAACTGTCAGGATCTCTTCGGAATATTCGGTCATCGCCTTGGCTTCGGCTTGCGTGGCCGACATGATGCTGGTTGCTTTGGCTTGGGCGGCTTCAAGCACCCCATCGGTTTCTGCCTTGATTGCGTCAGCTTTGGCTGTTGCTTCCGTGATGAGTTGTTCGGCGCGAGCAGTGGCTTCAGCCACGAGTCTGGCGGCTTTTGCTTCAGCCGATTCGATCGCGAGCGTGGCCTGTGCCTGCGCATCGCAAATCTGCTTGTCCGTTTGTTCGGTCGCGCTTCGACGTAGTTCGGTCAGCTCGGTTTGAGTGTCCGCGATGATGCGGTCACGTTCGGTGTGCGCGTGGCCGAGGATGCGGTCGGCAGTGTCGCGTGCTTCGCTGACGGCGCCAGCGGCTTCAGCTAGGGTTTCTGACGCTTGCTTTTCGGCATTGCTTAAGAGTTCGTCACGATGGGTTTGCGCGGACGACAGCAAAAGTTCGCTTTGTTCGGTGGCGCTTTCCACGATGCGCTTCGCATCTGTGGAGGCGTTCTCAAAGGATTCGTTGGCGCGGTCGAGCAGGCTCGTTGCTTCGGCTTTGATTGCTTGGGCATCGCTGTAGAGCAAGCGCGCTTCAGCTTCAATGCGAGCGGACTCGGCGCGGGTTTTGTCGGCGTCGGCTGTCGCATTCTGAATGATCTCGTCGGCTGCCTCGTTTGCGTGGCGGATGAGGCTGGAGACGGTAGCGAACTCGCCCGAGAGTTCGGAACTAGAGGGGGCGTGATCGATCGACATAGTCTCGCCATAGTGCCAGAGCATGCTGCTAATTGACTATCGAACTAGTCACAAAGGGCCATGAGTGTGATGCAAATCACATATGTGGCGTGCGTGGCGTTGTTTAACAAGCCTTGCCGGTCCTGAGAGTATCGCGCGCTCGACGGAAAACGCGTCTCGAACGCGAGACTCAGTGTCCGCCGCCAAGTTTCCCGCCCATACGTTCGTGCATCCGCGAGCTGGCCGCGTTCAAGCCCACGATCTCGACGATGCTGCGTTCCACCGTGACAAGCATGACCGTGGTCTCGCTTTTCGGCATCATCCGCAGGGTGGAGATGCGGATGCTGTGCCAATCAAAGATAGCGATGGAAACGAAGATCATCACCGCAACAAGCCCAGCCATCGGAATCAACGCGACGATGCCGCCGCGGAATCCGGTGATGATGTTGGCGCATCCCTGACCCCAGGACTCACGCACCTTGTTGGAGAGGGTGTCGGTGATGTCGTCAACCAACTTGGCGGTCATCAACGATTCGATCAGACCCACGAGCGCCATCGCCAGAGCGTACCGTGCGATGACCTGAAGAGTCTCTAGCGTCCACGGCACATCAGGGATCACCGTGGCAATCAGATAGTCGACGCCGTGGCTCGTTACCAGCGTCGCAATGACGAGCGCGGTGGCAGCGGTCGCGGCCGAAATCATCGCGGGACGTCCGCCGAGGAAGGCAATTGATACCGCCATCGTGAACGAGGCGAAAAGTCCTAGCCGCGGATCGACGCCAGCGATGATCGAGAAGGCAATCGCTTCAGGAATCAACGCCCGCGCCACGACCAAGGCACCGAGAACTTCGATGCGCAACAAGCGCGGGGACTTCAGCGTGTGACGCACCGATTGACGTTGCTCGGGAGTCGGCACCTGCGAGGTGGTTCTGGTCCTCCCGTGCCGCCGACCATTCGTGAGTCCACGCGGCGTAAGGAAAATAAAAAGTGGGCCCCGTCGGGATCGAACCGACGACCCGCGGATTAAAAGTCCGCTGCTCTGCCAGCTGAGCTAGAGGCCCCGCATCAAACGATGCAGAACAAGTGTGCCAGCCGCCAGTAACCGAGCACCGAGAGGGTCAACCTTTGAACAAGTTTCCGATCTTCGCAAACGCACGTTTCACGAGGTGTACGAGGGAACCGCGCTCGAGTTGGCGTACCCGTCGAGTCAGTTCGGCAATCTGGTCGGCTTGCTTCGCATCTTTCGCCTCGTATTGCCGCTGGAGACGGGCAAATCGACTGCCGGAGCCCGAGTAACGCGGATGCTCAAAGGGATACTCGTAGCGTTCAGGGTGCCGAGTCATATCGAGCACCATGCCGTGACGGATCCAATTCATACGCGCCACGACTTCATCGAGGCTCGAGTCGGTAACTGGCTTAACTGCGGGTGGGAACGTTGCAGCTTCTAGTTGTTCGTCGAACCGGTCGGTGCTGGCGCCGTCTTGCCACTTGTGCGTCAGATCGTGGCGTTCCAAGAACGCGACATAGCGGTCGAAACCTTCGGCCATGCCCGAATTGAAGCCGGAAAGATCCGTCTTCTCGTATAGGGCTTCAGCCGAGACTGGTGCATCGAACTTTGACATGACCACGTGCGGCATCTGGTGGTATTCAGCCAACTCGACCGTGCGCGAATCGTGCGCCAACAACATGGCAGGAGTACCTGCCATCAGCGCCGCGACGTTGCCGTGGAAGCGAGTTCCGTACGCGAAGTCCTGTGTCGCGAGGAACGAAAACCAGGTCCATTGATCGACGAACATACGCATACGGTTCTCGCGATATAACGGATGCGACATGTGAACCGGGGCGTTCAAATCGCTGACGTGGGGGTGGGGCTTTCCCCACAACATGAGCCGTAAATCGTGACCGTCTTGACCGATGTAGGTCAAGTTGGGATGCGCCGCTGCCTGCTCGAGAGAGAATTGGCCGATGCCGGGCACCTCGGGCGTGAGATTCAACGCGATGCGTGCGTCTGCAGGCAGAGTCTCGGCCTGCTTGTCAACGTGAAATTTCGGGCCGCGTCGGAACAGTGAAGGGCAGCCGATGATGTCGATTTGGTCGTCGTCGAAACCCAAATCAAGTAAGAACTTACTGGTGAACTCACCGCGCACACCGATCGATGGTGAGCGTTCTAGCACGGCTTTCGCAAACCGTTTTGTGACTTTGCGGGCGGGTGCCAAATCGTCGAGGCTCATCGAAGCGTGGGCTTGCGCACCCACACCGATCACCGAAACAGGGATCGTCAATTGTTCGATCACTTCCGTCAGGCGTTCCAGTTGGCGCAGGAAGTCGGGCCGGAAGGCGTTGGCGAAGGGGATGACGAACCGATCGAACTGTTCATTGATCGCCGCGATGTCGGCGGCGGGGGTGGCTCGGCGTTCACTCAAGGTGCTGTTCGCGACGAGTTCGTTCCCGTCGACTGCGAGCGCTTCCCAGACCGAATGCTGAAACAGAAAATTGCCCGTATTGCTGTTGAAAACGTCTTGAGTGAGCGTCGTTTCTGGGAGCACGGACGTGAACGGGTCCTTGCCAGCGCGAATCAGCAGCTTCGACATGTTTCTAAGTGTGACAGAACACCATGCCTAGCTGTTTGACGCGCGCGCAGTTCGTCGTATTATGTGAGTGTCAGTTTGTCTGGTACCTCGAACGAGGACTGGAACGAAAGGCAACAACGCACATGACAAAGCCACGCGTCGGCGTGGTCGGCGCCGGACGAGTCGGGGCCGTCCTCGCTGCTCGTTTTGAGCGCGCCCACTACCCGGTTGTGGGCATCAGCGCGCGCTCGCAAACGTCACTTGCACGCGCACAAGCGCTCGTGCCGCATGTCGCTATTTCGAATCCCGAACAGATCGTGCGCTCAGCCGATGTTGTCGTGCTTGCTGTGCCTGATGGTGTGTTGAACCACGTGGTCAAAGAGATCTCGCCAGTGGTGCGCGCTGGCCAGGTCGTGTTTCATGTGAGCGGCCGACATGGTCGATCAGTTTTGGCGCCGCTCGAAACGCAGGGAGTCATCACGATGGCGCTGCACCCTGCGATGACGTTTACGGGCACTGAACTGGACGTTGAGCGCGCCTGCGCCTTTGGGGTGACCGCACCAGCGGAAGCGCACGCGCTTTCTGAGTCGATTGTGGTCGCACTGGGCGGCACCATCCTCGAGATCGCCGAAACAGACAGAATCGCTTACCACGCGGCACTCGCTCACGGCTCAAATCACGTCACGACCGTGATCAATCAGGCACTCGATACGTTGCGACATGTGGGTGCCAGCGATCCGGCGGCCGTACTTCGTCCGCTCGTTGAAGCAGCGGTTTCGAACACGCTCGCGCTCGGCGATCAAGCGTTGACAGGTCCGGTGCTGCGCGGTGACGTCGACACAGTTGAGGCGCACCTGGCGGCTTTCGACGATCCAGAAACTCGCGCGACGTATTTCGCGCTCGCCCGTGCCACGAGTGGTCGGGCGCAAAGAATGGGTGCGCTCGATGAAGCCGCCGGCGCGAAGTTGGATTCAGTTTTGACCCAACGTTCAATCGAGATGGAGGCGGGACGATGAGCCAACTCGCAGCGAAAACCAAGTTACCTACTGTTGTGCGCAGCCTGGCTGAGTTGCGGGACGCTACCCAAGGAGCGCGCGTCTCGTTCGTGCCCACGATGGGCGCACTGCATGACGGTCACGTTGAACTCATGAAGCATGCGCGCCCCTTGGGTGAAAAGCTCGTCGTGTCGATCTTTGTGAATCCGACCCAGTTCGCCCCAGGCGAAGATCTCGACACGTATCCACGCACGTTCGATGCCGATCTCGAGCGGTGTGCCGAAGCAGGCGTGGACGTGGTTTTTGCTCCCGAGGTCGCAACCATGTATCCCGATGGGCTCGACCAAGCGATCACGGTCGATCCAGGCGCCTTGGGTTCGATCCTTGAAGGCGCCGCGCGTCCCACGCACTTTCGCGGCGTGCTGATGGTCGTGTCGAAACTGTTCGGACTCGTGCGCCCCGATGTGGCGGTGTTCGGCGAAAAGGATTACCAGCAACTCACGCTCATTCGTCTCATGGCGCGACAGTTATGTCTGGGCGTCGAGATTGTGGGTTGCCCGACAGTTCGCGAAACTGACGGTTTGGCGATGAGTTCACGCAACGTCTACTTGTCTGACGCAGACAGGGCTCGTGCGAAAGCAATTTCCGCGGCCTTGCGGGCTGGCCAAGCCGCAGCCCATCAGGGGCGCGTGGCGGCACTGGAGGCCGCGTCCGAGGTGTTGGCTGCGGCAGACATCGAACCGGACTACCTCGTTATCACGAATTCAGATTTAGGCGCACCCATTGTGGGTGAACCGGGTCGAATCTTGATTGCTGCGAGAGTCGGGACTCCTCGACTACTCGACAACATGCCCATCACGGTGGGCGCACCACCGCAAGAAACACAACAAGTTGGAATGGAGAACTGACATGCAACGCACCATGATGTCGGGAAAGATTCACCGCGCAACCGTCACGCAAGCTGATCTGCACTATGTGGGTTCGGTAACCGTCGATGCTGATCTGCTCGATGCAGCAGACATCCTCGACGGCGAACTCGTCCACATCGTTGATATCAATAACGGTTCCCGCCTCGAGACGTACACGATCGCTGGCGAACGTGGCAGCGGAATCATCGGGATCAACGGGGCTGCGGCGCGTTTAGTGGCGCCGGGTGACTTGGTGATTCTGATCGCTTACCGCCAAATGGACGATGCCGAAGCTCGGGCTTTTGAACCGAACGTCGTTTTCGTTGACGCTAACAACAAGATCGTCACGTTGGGCAACGACCCGGCTGATGCGCCCGAAGGTTCGGGCCTCATCCGCGGCGACTTGGTTGCGGCCGGTCTATGACACTCCTGGCGCTTGACGTCGGGAACTTAGACACAAGCATCGGTTTTTTTGACGGCGCGGACCTCGTTGCAGATTTTGTCGTGTCGTCGGAAGCGAACCGGACGGCGGACGAGTGGTTCCTGCTGATCGATGGGTTTGTTCGTCGAGCAGGCGTCGAAACGATCGACCAAGTTTCTGTATGTTGCACGGTTCCGGCAGTGATGCGTCGGTTCCGAACCTGTTTCGAACGCTATTTTTCGGGTGTTCCGGTGTGGGTGGTTGGTCCGGGTGTGCGTACCGGTGTGCCAATCCATACCGACAATCCGAAGGAAGTCGGAACGGACCGGGTGGTGAACGCTCTGGCGGCGAAAGAGTTTTACGGATGCCCGGCCATAGTGGTGGATTTAAACGGAACGGCAACCGTCTTCGACGTGATTGATGCGGCCGGACGCTATGTGGGTGGCGCAATTGCTCCGGGTATTGAGGTGTCTCTCGATGCTTTGGCGCAACGGAGTGCCCAGTTGCGTAGCGTCGAAATCACGACACCACGCGATGTGATTGGCAAGAACACCGTTGAGGCACTCCAGTCGGGCACGGTGTTTGGATTCGCTGGCCTGATCGATGCGATGGTGGATCGCATTCTTGATTCTTTGGACACCGACATCAGTGAAGTTGCTGTGATCGGGACCGGAACTCATGCCGGTGCCGTACTGGATCAATGCGAACTGATCACCCACCGAGACCCGAAACTCACCTTGAAAGGCCTGCAAGTTGTTGCTGCTAGGAACAGCGAATAAGCCCCTCGCCCCGCGCGTGATACAGGTCATATTTATTGCATTCTTTGTGAGAACCGTCTCGTGAGCCCCTTCACATTGATAGTCTGCTCTCGACCTTTCAGATGTCGAAAAGTGGAGCAAAAATGGGAGACCTCGGATACAAATTGACGGTACTTCGGCGCATTGGTTTGCTGAAGGCCCAAGATCCGATTCGCTTGGTGAAAGCCGGCAAGAAACTTAAAGAATGGGGACCAGGATTCCCTGCGGCTGTGTGCGCTGCAGCGGCCCGCAAACCTGACCAGATCGCTGTCATTGACGACGCAGGCCAGATCACGTGGCGTGAGTTCAGTGACGAGATCAACCGTTTGAGCGCAGGGTTGAAGGCTCGCGGAATCGGCCTCGGCGATCCTGTCGCAGTGTTGTGCCGCAACCACCGCTACATGGTGATCTCGATGGTGGCGATCATGCAGATCGGCGCTCGCATGTTGCTCTTGAACACGATGGCCAGTTCCGGCCAACTCGCTGAACTCGCTGAACGCGAGGGCGCCAAGCTCTTGATTTTGGATCAAGAGTTTCTCGATGTGGCAGATTCGATGGATCAAGATCGCCTAGTCGTCGCGTGGGAAGACGACAAGTCCCACGGTTTGAATACTTTGGGTACGCTCACGCTTGGGCAACCCGCTGACGATCACCCGAAGCCCGCACGTTCGGGCAGCATCGTGATCTTCACATCAGGTACGACCGGCCTGCCGAAGGGTGCCCAACGTAAAGAACCCGAAAACTTGAACCCGTTGTTGACGTTCTTCGGTTCGATTCCATATGAAGGGCACTCGACCGTCGTTATTGCGGCGCCTCTGTTCCACTCGTGGGGTCTGTTGAACTTCGGTTTCGGTCTGTCCACGGTTCCCACCTATGTGCTGCGCCGTCGTTTTGTGCCTGAAAAGGTCATCGAAGACATTGCCCAGTACAAGGCGAAGGTTCTTGTTGTTGTGCCGCTCATGATGCAGCGTTTGGTGAATGCTGATCCTGAAGTCATTAAGGCGAACGATGTTTCAAGTTTGAAGATCACGGCGTCGAGTGGTTCGCCGCTGGCTGGTGAATTGGCTACCCACTTCATGGACACGTTTACGGACTCGGTTTACAACTTCTATGGCGCGACCGAAACCGGCTGGGTCACGATCGCTGGACCTGAAGATCTTCGTGCCGCGCCTGGCACCGCTGGCCGTATTCCTTGGAAGACAGTAGTCAAGGTTCTGGACGAGAACGGTCACGAAGTTCCTGCCGGTACTACTGGTGTCATCTATGTGGGTAACGAAATGATGTTCGCCGGCTACACGGATGGCAATTCCAAGGACTTCCGTGACGGCTTGATGCACTCGGGCGATGTCGGCCACTTCGACGAGGCTGGCCGCTTGTTCGTTTCGGGTCGTGACGACGACATGATCATCTCCGGTGGCGAGAACGTGTTCCCGCGCGAACTCGAAGACTGCCTGATCGAGCATCCGGAAATTCAAGATGTTGTGGTCGTGGGTCTGCCCGACGAGAACTGGGGTCAGGTGTTGTCGGCCTACATCGTGAAGGTGGCTGGCTCGACGCTCACGGAAGACGACATTGTCGAATACGCGAAGGCCAACGTGGCACGTTTCGCAGTTCCGCGTGACGTCATGTTCATCGACGAATTGCCTCGCAACCCAACAGGCAAGGTCATGAAGCGCATGCTTCCGGAGTTCCAGCCGAAGGGCTGATATACGACGGCCGCAATAGCGCAAGTCATGTGTGGGGCGCCTTCCGTGAGGGAGGCGCCCCACACTCTTTGCTTGATTCAGCCGCTAACTATCGCTTGCGCCAGTAGCCAGCGTTGCTGGGATAGGTTCTTGTGTAGTCCGTGAGTTAACTTTCGAAAGGCGTGCCATGACTGAAACGTCGACGATGACTGACCGGAGACTCTTGTCTGGGGTTATTTACACGACCGCGGCTGCTTATTCGGGTGTGATGCTCGCCGTTGTGGTGGGCGCGGTAATCATCGCGACGAGCAACCATCGTGTTGTTCGACGCGTCGCAGATACGCTCCCGTACGTGACCAACTCGATCATGTGGGCGTCGTGGTTTGCCGTGTGTGTGCTGTTGTGGATGTATATGGCGCATCGCAGGAAGCAGGCCGAGGTTGGCCCGTTCTTCGGTGGCTTTGTTGCCCTAGCGGTGGTCTATGTTGTCGTGATTTTGGTGAACGCTGTGGGCTACTTCGTTTGGGACTTGACTCCTTTTAGTAGCCGTTTGATTGTGGCGAATCTGGTGGTGCCGCTCGCAAGCTTGGCGGCAGTGATTGTGGCACTGCTAGCGCGCAGGCGTTTGGCCTAGCCGTTCGCAATTTTGTCGCTTTTCAATTGTGGCCCCGAGCCGAATCGCCTGGACGTCAATGCTGGGTTCGGGCTTTGCATTTGTCATATCGGTCGATTTTGGGAACGAATCGGGATCGAAAGGCGTTGTTTGTCTGAACACAACAACTGGGCTGCGGGGTTGCTCGGGAGGCCGCTCGCCGGATTAATTCATCGAGTGTAGGGGTCCAGTATGGATACAAAAAGGTAGAGCGAATCGTTTCGCTAGGTGCGGCAGGCGCCGACAGTTGCAGCCCAAGCAGTTACTTAGGCTTCAAACTAAACCTGCACGCGACGCTTCGCACGATGGCCACCTCCTTGGGCTTCTTGATCCCCGTGAGGTGGCCATCGCCCCGTTCGTGGTGGCGATCAGTTCGCTAATCGATGAAGAACCAGCCGCGCGATGTAAATCTTTACGCGCACCAACCGCGATCACCCGGTGATCAAGCGCATCGAGACTGCGCCGCAAACCCGCGATCACTGGACGCATCTGCAACAACTCACTGGCCGAAAGGGAATCCAGAACCGCCCCAGCCACGCGATTCATATCGCCGGCTAGCGACACCAGCCACTGGCTTGCACTACCCATCCCACCCCCGAATATTCAATCAATAAACCCGTCCTACTCGAAGATATGTTCGTATGGAAGCGGGTTTCTGGGAACTGTGGAAGGCGAATTTCAACTGCGATCGCAGGCCGAAAACCCGCTGTGTATCAGGGAGCGAGGAGCATTACTTGCAGTCCGGTATAGTGATAGTTGAAACATCAACCACTTTCATTCGTGAGGCCCGTGATGCAAGACATCTTCAATCCGCAGCGACCAGCCGGCGCATACGATGATCTGCTCGCGCGCGTCCTGAGTGAATCGCGCGAACGCCCGGATTGGCAGCCCTCGGACGGTCCGCTGCCGGCGTTGTTCGTCAGCCATGGCGCGCCTCCAACTCTGGACGATCCGCAATGGATGGAAGACCTGTACGTCTGGGGCAGTTCGCTTCCGAAGCCGCGAGGGATCGTGGTGATTTCGGCGCATTGGGAGAACGCGCCACTCGCCATTTCGGCAACGAATGCGGCCGTCCCGCTCTACTACGATTTCGGTGGATTCCATCCCCGCTATTACTCGCTCGAGTACGGCACGCCTGATGCCACCGAGTTGGCCCGCCAGGTGGTGGGAACGCTCGCGGACGGCACCCCGATGCACCACTATCAGGATCGCGGACTCGACCATGGCGCGTTCATTCCGTTGATGGCGATGTTCCCAGCGGCGGATGTCCCGGTGATCCAGTTGAGCATGCCGAGTTTGAACCCGAAGGATTTGTTTGACCTGGGCCAGCGGTTACGCAAGCTGCGGGCTGAGGGCATTCTGGTGATCGGTTCGGGGTTCATGACTCACAGTTTTGAGGTGCTTCGCAACCCGGATGTGATCCCACGGATGGTGGAGTTCGATACCTGGGCGGCCGATGCGATCGCGCGCGGCGACGTGGATGCGCTGATGGATTATCGCCATCGGGGGCCTCACGCGCGTCGGGCTCACCCCACGGCTGATCATTTCGTGCCGCTGCTGTTGACGCTCGGTGCAGCTGACGATCTCACCCGCGTGGGCACGGCCCGCGACCAGATCTCGTGGGGTAATTCGACGCGTTCTATCCAAGTGGCGTAAGGCCACTTGGAGAAAACAACCATCTAACAAAGCAACCATCTACGAGAAAGAATCATTGATGAATATTGCATTGTGGATCGTTGCTGGCCTGTTGGCTTTGGCGTTTCTAGCTGCGGGCTTCGGCAAGGTGTCGACGCCTCGCGCTGCCTTGAAAGAAAAGGGCATGGCCTACGTGGACGACTTCGCTGATTGGCATATCAAGGCGATCGGCGTTGCCGAGATTCTTGGCGCGATTGGTTTGATCGTGCCCGCGTTCATGGGGTCGTTGTCGTGGCTGGTGGCGGCTGCCGCTCTGGGGTTGACGGTGACGATGGCTGGTGGAGTGATCGTGCACGCTCGCCGCAAGGAACCGTTCATCCCGGCGCTGGTTTTGGGTGTGCTGGCCGCGTTCGTGGCGGTGGGCCGGATTTGGCTCGCGCCGTTCTGATCTGGGCTTCTTGATGGCCACCGGGCGTTGAACCGGTGGCCAGGCTCGCGGCTACTCGTCTTCGATATAGGTGAGTTTCGTTCCGTTTTTGAGGATGTCGTATTGCTCATCTGTGAGTTTGCGCATCATCCACAACGCGGTGACGGTCGCGAACGAGTTGCCCTCTGCGACGGGTAGGTCGTCGTTGAAGCGTTCCTGCCTTGCTTCGGGGGAGTTGTATTCCTCTTTGCTCACCCAGTTCATGAGTGCGTGGATACGCGGGGCGGCTTCTTCGGCCGAGAGTGTGCCTTCGGCGACTTGCTGCGCCAAGCTTCTAACTGTGTCAGTCATGGCTCTTACCTCCTTGGTTTGTGTAGTAGGTGGATTGCGGATCGTGGCTTCCGATCTACTTCAAACCTAGGGTGCGGTACTGACAGTTTTGGTGGGCCGAGTGAGTCATTTTGACTCACTCGTTTGGCAAATGGGGCGAAGGTCTTTGGCAGGCTCCGGGGTAACACTTTTACCCACACTGAAGCTGGGAATCAGTTCAAATTCCCCCCAGTAGACTTGGCAAGGACAAACTCGCCATCGTGCAGACGCTGGGAATCAGTTCAAATTCCCCCCAGTAGACTTGAGCGCGATTATTCCCCGTGTTACGAGCAGCTGGGAATCAGTTCAAATTCCCCCCAGTAGACTTGCCGAAGTCGTAGGGCCTTAGAGCGCCGGGCTGGGAATCAGTTCAAATTCCCCCCAGTAG
>SSHC01000102.1 GCA_008017265.1 Aeromicrobium sp. | reverse complement strand
TGATGGCACGCGCCGTTTCATTGAGGTTCCGGAGAGGCGCGAGTGCGCGTTGTGCAATGAGGTTTGACAACGCGACAACAAACAAAAGCGCGACTGTCGCGAGCAGCGCATACGTGACCATAAGTTCGCGTAAGGCAGCGTGCGCAGTCGTCTTATCAACCGCTGAGACCAACGCCGCACGTTCCGCACCGGCGTGGAGCGGAAGCACGCCAATCCGATAGGTCGTTTGTGCGGTTTCGAAATCGAAAACGCCCCCGGTGTCCATCAGTGCGCGGACTTTTACCGGAAAGGCGGCACTCTTGCGAAGGTCGTCGCTCGCCGAACCGACGTACGAGATGGTGCCGTCGGTCGTAAATGCCCACATCGTTGAGCCGGTTGCCGGGTAGGTGCTTTCCAAATAGGACGTGAGGCGCTGGTCTACGGGCCGAGTGGGCGCGAAGGTGGTGATTCCTCCCAGTTCGTGCGCGATAGACGTCTCAATCGCGGCGGAAACTCGCTGGTATTCGAGAACCCAGACGGTCAAGCCAGTGATCGTCAGAGCGCTGGCGACCAAGATGGCAACCACCAAACTGATGCGGCGCGTCACCGGCATTGTTGAGAAGTTCATAAGTTAGTTGGCATCTTCTCGGTCGTCTGAGTCGTCATCTTGGTCATCGTCGTCCGAGTCGTCATCTTGGTCATCGTCGTCCGAGTCGTCATCGTCGTCGTCAATATCTCGTGGTTTGGGTTGAACCGGTTTGTATGTGGGCGGTGCTGGATCGGGCGTGGCGGTTGGGGAGGGACTGGTCGATGAAGTTGGCGTAGGTGTCGGTGAGGGTTCGGCGATCCCGGCGATGGGATCGGTGAATCCAGTAGGGGGAGTAGGGGCTGCGGAGACTCGGCCGACAATGGCAAGAAGGAGCACTGTTGCCACGACAAGTGAACTCACAGTGAGCGCGTGCTTGCGAGCTAGGCCTGTCCAACCGTCCATAGCAACGATTGTGCCTTGGTGGCATTGAACTTTGATGAGAACCACATGAGGAAGTTCTAATTATTTCAATCGCCGCGCGTCGAATGTGTAGGCGATTCGGGGATTTTGCTCGGGTGCTGCTAATCTTGAGGTTGCCGTGTATCGGCCACGGATTCGAGTGCCCCGGTGAACAGGCCCGGGCGCGCCGTGCAACGAGATAAATAGGAGAACGCATGTCGAAGAAGACTGCTGCCCCAACAGTGGCGAATATGTCCAAGCAGGAAATCATTGCAGAGTACGCGTTGAGCGAAGGCGACACGGGTTCCCCTGAAGTGCAGATCGCCCTTTTGACAGGTCGCATTGCGCACCTCACAGAACACCTCAAGGAGCACAAGCACGACCACCACAGTCGTCGCGGCCTCTTGCTTCTCGTCGGCCAACGCCGTCGCCTCTTGAACTACCTGCAGAACACCGAGATCGAGCGTTACCGTTCGCTCATCGAACGCCTCGGTCTGCGTCGCTGATTGTGTGAACGGCTGCCTTCCGATGGGAGGCAGCCGTTCTCTACAAAAGAACATCGAGTTCACAAAAGAACACCCAGAACGGGAGCGAAGACGCGCTTCGGTCCTCGGTAGTGGTCTTCGGAACAATTTTGGTTCCGCGGGTCTCGATCGAAGACCGGCGAGTCGCTTCCTTCGTAACAAGCAGGCATCGCCTGCGGAAGGGACTATCAATGTCCGAAACTACAGTTCACGCTGTCGAAACCGTGATTGACAATGGCCGTTTTGGCCAGCGCAAGGTGCGGTTCGAAACTGGCCTCCTCGCCCGTCAAGCCGGCGGTTCGGTCAGCGCATTCCTCGACGACGACACGATGTTGTTGTCAACTACGACTGCAAGCAAGCAGCCGAAGGACCACTTCGACTTCTTCCCGCTCACGGTCGATGTCGAAGAACGCATGTATGCGGCCGGCCGCATCCCAGGTTCGTTCTTCCGTCGTGAAGGTCGTCCAGGCGAAGACGCGATCTTGACGTGCCGCCTCATTGACCGTCCTCTGCGCCCGACCTTCAAGAAGGGCTTGCGCAACGAAGTGCAGGTCGTCGTCACGGTTCTCGCATTGAACCCAGACACTCCTTACGACGTGTTGGCGATTAACGCTGCTTCTGCTTCCACCCAAATTTCGGGCTTGCCGTTCAGCGGCCCAATCGGTGCAACCCGTGTTGCGCTCATTGAAGGCCAATGGGTTGCTTTCCCCACCCACAGCCAACTCGAGGACGCGGTCTTCGACATGGTTGTTGCTGGTCGAATCGCTGGCGACGACGTCGCTATCATGATGGTCGAGGCTGAATCCACTGAAGCGACCTGGAACCTCGTTCAGGGTGGCGCGCAAGCCCCAACTGAATCTGTTGTTGCTGGCGGCCTTGAAGCGTCGAAGGCCTTCATTCGTCAATTGTGTGAAGCACAGGCACAGTTGGCGGCCAGCGCCGCAAAGCCTGTTCAAGACTTCCCAGTTTTCCTCGATTACGAAGACGACGTGTACGAAGCAGTTGCTGAGGTTGCCAAGACCGACCTCGCTGCCGCGATGACCATCGTTTCGAAGGCTGATCGTGAAGCTCGCGAAGCAGAAATCAAGGCCGATGTTCTCGACAAGATCGCCGAACGTTTCGTCGGTCGCGAGAAGGAAATTGGCGCTGCCTTGCGTTCGTTGACCAAGAATGTGGTTCGCGAGCGGGTCTTGCGCGACAAGGTACGTATCGATGGCCGTGGCCTCGCCGATATCCGTGCCCTTTCCGCAGAAACCAACGTCATTCCGCGTGTTCATGGTTCGGCCTTGTTCCAGCGTGGTGAAACCCAAATTTTGGGCGTCACGACTCTCAACATGCTCGATCTCGAACAAAAGCTCGACACGCTCTCGCCTGAGACCACGCGTCGATACATGCACAACTACAACTTCCCGCCATATTCGACTGGTGAAACCGGTCGTGTGGGCTCGCCGAAGCGCCGCGAAATCGGTCACGGCGCACTCGCCGGGCGTGCGCTCATGCCTGTGTTGCCTACGCGCGAAGAGTTCCCTTACGCAATCCGTCAGGTTTCCGAGGCACTCGGATCCAACGGCTCGACCTCAATGGGTTCGGTGTGCGCTTCGACCCTTGGCTTGCTGAGCGCTGGTGTTCCATTGCGTGCGCCAGTTGCAGGCATCGCGATGGGTCTGATCTCGGGCGAAGTTGACGGCGAAACGAAGTTTGTTACGTTGACGGACATTCTCGGTGCCGAAGACGCATTCGGTGACATGGACTTCAAGGTTGCCGGTACGCGTGACTTTGTGACAGCGCTACAACTCGACACCAAGCTTGACGGCATTCCAGCCGACGTGCTCGCAGGCGCATTGACGCAGGCGTACGACGCTCGTCAGACCATCTTGGACGTCATGGCTGAAGCCATCGACGGACCCGCTGAAATGAGCCTGTACGCACCCCGCATCATCACGGTCAAGATTCCAGTCGACAAGATCGGTGAAGTTATCGGCCCGAAGGGCAAGATGATCAACCAGATCCAAGACGACACCGGAGCCAAGATCTCGATCGACGACGACGGTACGGTCTACGTTGGCGCAGACAACGGCGAATCGGCTGAAGCAGCCAAGTTGGCTATCAACGCCATCGCCAACCCGACCATGCCTGAAGTGGGAGAGCGTTACCTCGGCACAGTCGTCAAGACGGTCGACTTCGGTGCGTTCATTTCATTGCTGCCAGGCAAGGACGGCTTGCTGCACATCAGCAAGTTGCGTGAACTCAATGGAGGCCAGCGCGTCAACAATGTCGAAGACGTTGTGTCCGTCGGTCAGAAGATTCAAGTTGAGATCGCTGAAGTTGGCGACCGCGGCAAGCTTTCGCTGATCCCAGTGATTGAAGGAGCCGGTGAAGAGGCTCCTAACGAAGCCTGATTCTTCACCACTAATGAAGCCCCGCGACCCACGGTCGCGGGGCTTCATCGTTTAGCCTTGACTGCATGACACGCGTGGCAGTTTTTGGAGCATCAGGTCGTATGGGTTCAACCTCCGTCGGGGCTCTCACCCAAGCCGATGACATCGACGTTGTAGCCCAGATCGATATCTCAGACGATCCACAACTGGCCATCGAAGCCGGCGCCGATGTCGCCCTAGTTTTCTCGACTCCTGATGTCGCCTTGGAACATGTTCGTTTGTGTGTACAGGCGGGTATCCACGTTGTCGTGGGTACTTCAGGTTTTGATGAAGCACGTCAAAGCGAAGTGTCGGCCCTGCTCGAGTCCGCGCCAAACGTGGGTGTCCTCGTCGTTCCTAACTTCTCGATCGGTGCAGTCCTCATGATGAGTTTTGCGGCAGCAGCAGCCCCGTATTTTGAATCTGTTGAGATTCTCGAGATGCATCACCCAGACAAAGTGGACGCGCCATCGGGGACTGCGGTTCGAACTGCAGAAATGATGTCCGCTGCCCGTCATGCGGCAGGATCGGCAGCTATTCCAGACGCGACCCTGATCGATCCTGATGGGGCACGGGGTGCCAACGTCGCAGGCATCGCGATCCATGCGATCCGGGCTCGAGGCTACGTGGCCTCACAAGAGGTGATCTTGGGGAATGCAGGCGAACTCATGAGTTTGCGACATGATTCCACTGATCGTGAATCTTTTATGCCCGGCGTGGTGGCTGCAGTTCGTGCGGTTGCCGAACGTCCTGGTTTGACGGTCGGCCTCGACGCGGTTCTCGGTTTGGGTTAGGGCCAGCACGACTGCGTTGAGGTCAAAAGAACAGCCGCACCAAAGCTGTGCTGGCTGCTGCAGCGATCAGCATCGGCAAGAACGGAACTCGTAGCCACAAGAGAATCGCCGCTACTCCCACACCCACAAGTCTGGCGTCGAGAACGAGTGTGGTTCCGTCGGCAAATGTTTGTACGGCAACAAGAGCCGACAAGAACGCCACGGGGATGAGCGCGGCGATAGCAAGGGTGACTCGGTGTTCGAGCACAGTCTGTGGAACGCTCAGTCCGGCCAGTTTCCAAAGATAGGTGCCCACGATGACGAGGGCGACGCCCCAAGTGAGTTCAGTCATCGGCGCCTGCATTGTGTTCGATTAGTCGCTTCCATAACAAGCCCAGCGCGACCGCACCACATCCTGCGATGATGATGGGAACACCGGGCGTGCTAATTGGGACCAGCGCGACAGCAATGAGGACTGAACAGACGGCAATGATCTGTGCCAAACGATCCGTCAAGCGTGGCCAAACAAGCCCGAGAAACGCCGCTGCAACGGCGGCGTCTAGGCCGAGTAATTTGGGATCGCCGATAGCGTTACCGGCCAGTGCGCCCAAGAGAGTCATCAGATTCCACATCACGAAGATGGTGACGCCAGTCCACATGAACGCGGTCTTGGCGTCACGCGGATTCTTCTGACCTAACGCCATAGCTGTGCTTTCATCAATTACGAGATGGGCGGCCGCTAAGCGTCGCCATCCGCGAACGCGCAAGAGCGCGGCCAGTGAAATTGAATAGAACATGTTCCGTGCGCCCAGTAGAGTGGCGGTCAGAGCAGCAGTGAGGGGCGCCCCGCCGGACGCCACCACGCCAACGAAAGCGAACTGGGATGCTCCAGTGAATGCGAAAAGGCTGAGGGCGCAGGTTTGCAACACTGATAATCCGCTGGCCGTCGCGATTGCACCAAAAGTGAGGCCATAGGTTCCGACCCCAATGCCTAGCCCGAGCGAATCGAGGATGATTCGCCGTTGCGATGTGTCCACTAGGCGAGAGCCGTATGCAAGCGAATCTGCTTGAGTCGCTTCGTTTGGTCGGCCTCGTTGGCCAGTTCGCGATGCGCACCATCAGGAGCCCAGCCAGCAGACTCTGCGAAGCTGCGAGTGGCATCGTCTGTACTCGCTAGCCACCAGACTGCGCGAGTAAAACCATCGGCACGAAGCGTGTCAACACATGCCTGTAAGAGTCGTGACCCGTGACCTTCACCAAAGTTTGCACTGTCGATGATGAACTCGCCAATCTCGCCGTCGCTTACTTCGTCACCGTCGGGGTCATGGCAGGGATGAACTAGAGCGAAGCCGTGAACTGTCGAGCGAGTAAGCGCGACGAGTGTGCGAACGCGTGCGTCTGGGGGAGTGCTGATGATCTGTGACCATCTCGTTGCCATGTCGGCTTCTTTGGCTTCGGCAAGTTCGTTTTGGCCGAGCACATCTGAAAATGCGGAATGCCAATGAGCCCATTGAATCCTCGCTATTGCCGAGGCGTCTTCAGGCCAAGCCAGGCGGGCAGAAACGTCAGCAGACATGAATTTCCTCCACTCGGTCGCGCATTGATTGCGTCGCGACGGGTATGTTCACGCCTCTGCGTGCGAGTAGAAGCATGACGGTAGCCTCCATGCTACGCATTGCCCGACGTGTTGCCCCCGGTGGGAAGCGCACGATTGTTATGCTCTCTCAATGCGCGCATATCTCGATCTCGTCCAACGAATTCTCGACGAAGGCGTCGAACGTTCTGACCGAACTGGAACGGGAACGATCAGCGTTTTTGGGCATCAGATGCGCTTTAACCTGGCCGATGGATTTCCCGTAGTCACGACCAAGAAAGTTCACTTGAAGTCGGTGGTTGCTGAACTCTTGTGGTTCGTCGCGGGAGACACCAACACACAGTATTTGCGTGATAACGGCGTCACGATTTGGGACGAATGGGCCGACGAGAACGGCGATCTAGGTCCGATTTATGGCTACCAGTGGCGGTCGTGGCCGGCACCTGACGGTGCTCACATCGACCAACTCAAACAAGTTATCGACGCCATCAAAAGAGACCCACATTCGCGTCGCCACCTCGTGAGCGCGTGGAACGTCGCCGAGCTTGATCGCATGGCACTGGCTCCATGTCACGCCTTTTTCCAGTTCTACGTGGCTGACGGAAAACTCTCCTGCCAGCTGTACCAGCGTTCGGCGGACGTGTTCCTCGGCGTACCGTTCAACATTGCTTCCTACGCCTTGTTGACCCACATGATTGCGCAGGTCTGCGGACTCGAGGTGGGTGAGTTCGTGCATACCCTTGGTGACGCTCACCTGTATCTCAACCACATCGAACAAGCAAAACTCCAACTTGAACGTGAACCCATGAAACTGGCAACTCTCAAACTCGATCCAACAATCACGAGCATTGATGAGTTCACTCTCGATTCGATCACGATCGATGGCTACGAGAGCCATCCGGGAATCAAGGCGCCGATTTCCGTATGACCGTAACCGCAGTTGTCGCAGTGGGCAGCAATTCGGTCATCGGGCGTGACGGCCAAATGCCGTGGCCACCAACTGGCGACATGAAAGAGTTCAAAGCGCTGACTTGGGGTCATCCGATCGTGATGGGGCGCACCACCTTTGAATCAATCGGCCGTCCACTGCCCGGCCGCACGTCCGTGGTGTTGACGGGCGATCCCGAGTGGAATCCGGGGCACGCTGAAGTTCTGGTGGCCCATTCGCTCGCCGAGGGCTTAGCTTTGGCGCGAGGACTTGATGACGAAGTATTTCTCATCGGAGGCGGATTGGTATTTGCCGAGGCGCGTGATGCTCAGGTGCTGGATCGTTTAGTGATCACCGAAGTGCCACTCGCGCCCGACGGCGATTCATTCTTTGACCCGATCGACCCTCAAGAGTGGCGTGAAATCTCCCGCGTGTCTCACACAGGAACGCCGGATTTCGCGGTCGTGACCTACGACCGCATCCGCGACTAACTCTTTACGAGAGCAAGATCGCCAGTTGCCGCGATTGGGCGAGCAGGTTACCTTGCTCATCCCACAACTCGCCGTCTTCTTCATGCATACCTTCAACAACATGTTGGGTGGACATTCGTGAAGCGACCCATGCGCCAGGTTCGGGCAGCCGATGTAAGTGAACAGTCAATTGCACCGTCATTGACATGCGTTGGCCCAATTCCATGACGGGCGGCGGAGAAGCGTCGCACAGCATGGCGAGCGCGGCCCAGTCGATCGTTTGCGCTTCGGTGAGACGGATCCACGTTGACACAGTGGGATCGCCGTTCGGTTTGCCCAGTGCCCAACCCGGAACCGCAGGCCAACGATGGTCGAGGCGGTCGAAGAGCCCTGCCGGTGTCATTCCTGAAGACTTCGGATCGAGGCATTCCTCGGGCGGGGGAAGTGTGGGTGCTTTGCCGAGTTCGTGGCTGAGGCCGGTGTGATTGCGAAGAAAATTGGCTACTAGGTGCAGCACGGGTTTGCCGTCCTGCTGCAAGGTTGCAGCGACGGTTTGAACTCGGTTCCCCGCTTTCACGAGCGAGTACTCGATTCGCGCAGCGACGTTCGGCTGAGGAGAACTGAGGTAGGTGATAGCCAATACAGACGGCCTGCCAACGTCGAACTCGTCCATCGCACCCCGCAGCATCAGCGCAAGGGCATACCCGCCGTTCGGGGATCCGAATCCCGTGTTCCAGCGATCAGTAATGACGGCCTCACGGACCCCGGGCTCAATGGATCGAGACGTCGTGTCCTCGACGAAGTTCTCACTCACCTGCTTATCCTCTCCCATACCCGATGCGGACTAACGGTAACCTCGATACATGACCTCTCCTTACGCGACCGATAGCGTGCCCTTCGGACGAGTGCTGACCGCCATGGTCACGCCGTTCACCCCAGATGGAGCATTGGATCTCAAGGCCGCCGAGAAGCTCGCTACCTACCTCGTGGATAACGGCAACGACGGACTTGTCGTCAGCGGCACTACGGGCGAATCGCCCACGACGACCGGCGAAGAAGACGGCCGGCTTCTCGAGGTCGTCCTTAACGCTGTCGGCGATAGGGCAAGCGTGGTGGCAGGAGTCGGTACCAACGACACCCGACACAGTGTGGAGCTAGCCAAAGCTGCCACCGAGATCGGTGCACACGGGCTTTTGTTGGTGACGCCCTATTACTCCAAGCCTCCTCAGGCGGGCATTCAAGCGCACATCGATGCCGTTGTAGCAGCCGGTGGTGATACTCCCGTTATGTTGTACGACGTTCCGGGTCGAACAGTGACGAAGCTTTCCAATGAGACACTTTTGGCCGCCGATCGCCATGAGCAAGTCGTGGCAATCAAGGACGCCACCGCTGACCTGGCACGTGCATCGTGGATTGCCAATGAAACATCTCTCGCGATGTACTCGGGCGACGATGTGTTGAACCTCGCTTGGTTCGCGTCAGGCGCGGTCGGCGTTGTCAGCGTGGTCGGACACGTTGCTGCCGGTGCATACCAAGACATGCTCGACGCTTTAGGTCGAGGTGATCTCGCCCAGGCTCAAGCTATTAGTAACAGGATGAACCCTCTCGTCGAGGCCATCATGGGTCACGCACCCGGCGCGATCTCGGCGAAGGTGGCGCTGCGACTCCTAGGCGTGCTCGATTCGGACAAAGTTCGCTTGCCCTTGTCGCAAGCAGAAGATGAAACCGTTGAGATTATTCGACAGGCGTTGCGCGACGCTGGCCTGCTTTCTTGACGTCACCCTTAAAGGAGAACTTCGTGGCTGCAGTTGTCACTGACTTGTCAACGCCACCGGCGTTGGCGCCCGGAGCCATGCGAGTTATCGCGCTTGGCGGGCTCGGCGAAATCGGTCGAAACATGACCGTCTTCGAATATGACTCAAAGCTCCTGATCGTGGATTGTGGTGTCCTCTTCCCCGAAGAACACCACCCCGGCATTGACTTAATCCTTCCTGATTTTTCGATTATTCGGGACCGGCTCGACGACGTGGTCGGCATCGTCTTGACGCACGGGCACGAAGACCATATCGGTGGCGTGCCCTACTTACTGCGCGAGCGCGGAACTATCCCCGTGATCGGCTCGACGCTCACTTTGGCCTTGCTCGATCCCAAACTTAAAGAACATCGTTTGAAGGAAGCGCCACGGCATGTTGTTGCCGAGGGGGATGTGGTTCATTTCGGACCGTTCGAGTGCGAGTTTGTTGCCGTAAACCACTCCATTCCCGACGCGCTTGCCGTTGCGATCAAGACGGGCGCGGGCGTCGCGCTTCACACCGGCGACTTCAAGATGGACCAGTTGCCTCTTGATGGTCGCATCACGGATTTGCGTTCGTTTGCCCGACTTGGCGAGCACGGTGTCGATCTTTTCCTCACCGATTCGACGAACTCCGATGTGCCCGGGTTCACCACTGCTGAACGTGAAATAACCTCGGCAATCGACGCGGTGTTTGCGCGCAGTGAACGGCGCATCATCGTCGCCTCGTTCGCATCCCACGTGCATCGTGTGCAGCAAGTTCTCGATGCGGCGGCCAGGCATGATCGCAAGGTTGTCTATGTGGGTCGTTCGATGGTTCGCAACATGCAGATCGCCCGGGAACTCGGCTATTTGAAGGTTCCCGACGGCGTAGTTGTTGACTCGGTGGCCGATGTTGCGCCTGAGAAACTCGTGTTGATGTCGACAGGTTCGCAAGGCGAGCCGATGGCTGCGTTGTCGCGGATCGCTAACGGCACGCACGCTCAAGTTTCCATCGAGCCTGGCGATACGGTCTTGCTCGCCTCTTCACTCATTCCAGGTAACGAGAATGCTGTGTACCGAGTGATCGATGGTCTGACCAAGCTCGGTGCTCGGGTTGTTCACAAGGGAAATGCCCTAGTACACGTCTCCGGTCACGCCTCGGCAGGGGAGTTGCTCTATTGCTACAACATCGTCCGGCCAAGCAACGTCATGCCGGTTCACGGTGAAATGCGACATTTGTATGCGAACGCGGCGTTGGCCCAAGCCACGGGTGTGCCGAATGTGGTGATCGCCGAAGACGGCCATGTTGTTGATCTCGAAGACGGCGTCGCCAAGGTTGTCGGGGCCTATCCGTGTGAGCACATTTACGTTGACGGTTCCTCGGTCGGCGAGATCACTGAAGAAGAATTGCGCGAACGTCGCATCCTGGGGGCTGAAGGATTCCTCACAATCGTCGCGGTGATCAACCCCGAGACGAAGACCATCGTGAGCGGACCCAATGTGCACGCGCGGGGAATCGCCGAGACCGACGAGGTTTTCGAAGGAACCATTCCGGATCTGCGAGCCGCTTTACAGTCGGCCTTGGATGAAGGCGAGGTTGACCCGCACATTCTGCAACAGGTCTTGCGCCGCAAACTGGGATCTTTCGCGGGGCGCAAGTTGAGACGGCGCCCGATGATTATTCCCATCGTCGAAATAAGCTGACTCGGCGAGGCGCGCCACACGCGTCACAGTCCCGGAAACCTTGAAGTTGTGGTTTAGGCTTGCCCCATGGCGACTCGAACGTCTTCCCCGCCGCGAAAGCGGCCGTCCGCAAGCCAAGCCAAGAAGAAGGCACCGGCTGCGCGCAAGCCTGCACAGAAAAAGCCAACGAAGTCGGCCGCTCAAAGCGGTTCGGCTGGCGCCTTGGCCAAAACCGGAACTGCGCTCCTTCGCGCGGTTTCCGCGATTTGGTTAGGGATCGCCGGACTTGTTGGTGGTCTTTTCCGGAGTATCGGCCATAGCGCGCGCGACCTTGATCCCGCGCTACGCCGCGATGGTATTGGCCTTTTCATACTGAGCCTCGCAGTGGTCACTGCGGCAGGCGTGTGGTGGTCGATCGACGGGTTCGTTGGCAACCTCATTCGTACAGTCAGCACTGGTTCGGTCGGAGTGCTGGCATGGGCGGTTCCGATTTTGCTCGTGGTGATCGCCGTGCGAACGATGCGCAATCCAGAAAGCGCAGGCCCGGCTGGGCGGCAAGTAATTGGCTGGGGTGCGATCGTTGGTGGCGTTCTGGGGCTCGTTCACTTGTCGCATGGAACCCCGCGCCCCAACAGCGGCGAATTGATGGCCGAAGCCGGGGGAGCAGTCGGTTTCTTGTTCTCCGCGATTCTTGTCGATCTGCTTAAATCGCCGTGGGTTGTTGCCCCGGTATTGATTTTGGTTGTCTTCTTTGGTGTTCTTGTCGTCACCGGGACACCGGTTCATCAATTGCCACAACGGTGGAACGACTTTGTTGACCTCGCGACAAACCGCAAGTCAGAAGTCGAAGAGGCCGAAGACACACCACGCAAGAAGCGCCACCCTCGAACAGAGATTGACGAGGTGCCGTTCGAGGATCCGCTCGTCGATGGTCCGGACAACGATCGGCGAGTCGACCTGACCGAACCAACAGGTGACGTTGTGGTGAGCGAGCCAGTCGTCGAAGAACCGAAATCCTTTGAGCCAATCCCTGCGCGTTCCGAGCAACTGTCATTGGGCGGAGACATCGTCTACACCTTGCCTGAAGCGAGTTCCCTTAAAGAGGGCACGCCTCCGAAGGCCCGCACTGCCGCAAGCGATCAAGTCGTTGGCCGTCTGACTGAAGTGCTCAACCAATTCCAAATCGACGCGACCGTCACCGGCTATACACGCGGACCCACCGTCACGCGTTATGAACTCGAGCTTGGCCCGGCGGTCAAGGTCGAGAAGGTAACTGCGTTGAGCAAGAACATTGCCTACGCGGTGGCGTCGAACGAAGTCCGCATTTTGTCCCCGATTCCAGGCAAGAGCGCGATCGGCGTTGAGATTCCCAACATTGACAAGGAAATGGTTTCGTTGGGCGACGTGCTTCGCTCGGCAAAGGCGCGAAGCGATCACCACCCGATGGTTGTCGGTCTTGGCAAAGACGTCGAAGGTGGCTTCGTTCTCGCTAACCTCGCCAAGATGCCTCACCTACTCGTGGCGGGTGCTACTGGTTCGGGTAAGTCAAGCTTTATTAACTCGATGATCTCATCGATTTTGATGCGCTCAACGCCAGACGAGGTCCGCATGATCATGGTGGATCCCAAGCGAGTGGAACTCACCGCGTATGAGGGCATCCCGCACCTCGTCACGCCCATCATCACGAACCCGAAGAAGGCCGCTGAGGCTCTGCAATGGGTGGTTCGTGAAATGGACATGCGCTATGACGACCTCTCGAATTTCGGATTCCGTCACATCGACGATTTCAATAAGGCAGTCCGTGCGGGGCAAGTAAAGTTGCCAGTCGGCAGCGAGCGCGTCTTGTCGCCGTACCCTTATCTGCTCGTCGTAGTCGACGAGCTTGCTGACCTAATGATGGTGGCACCACGTGACGTTGAAGACGCGATCGTGAGAATCACCCAGTTGGCTCGCGCCGCAGGTATTCACTTGGTCTTGGCAACACAACGTCCGAGCGTTGATGTGGTCACGGGTCTTATCAAAGCGAACGTGCCAAGCCGTCTCGCGTTTGCTACGTCGTCGCTTGCGGACAGCCGCGTGATCTTGGATCAACCGGGCGCTGAAAAACTTGTTGGTCAGGGTGATGGCTTGTTCCTGCCGATGGGCGCGAGCAAAGCGATGCGTATGCAAGGCGCCTGGATTACCGAAGCTGAAATCAAGAGTCTGGTGGATCACTGCAAGCAGCAGGCGAGCCCACACTATCGCGAAGATATTGCTGCTCCGGCGGCATCAAAGCGTGAGCTCGATGACGACATCGGTGACGACCTGGACCTCGTTTTGCAGGCGGTTGAACTCGTCGTCTCGACCCAGTTTGGCTCGACATCCATGTTGCAGCGCAAGTTACGCGTCGGATTCGCCAAGGCAGGTCGCTTGATGGACATCATGGAAAGTCGTGGCGTGGTCGGCCCGAGTGAGGGTTCTAAAGCTCGTGATGTCTTGGTCAAAGCGGACGAACTCGACGAAGTTCTGGCCGGCATTCAAGCCGGCTAGTGGCCTATCGGTCATACTTGCCTTGTGACCTCTCAAGAGAATCCATCGGACGTGACCGAAGCGAAGCCAAGCAATTGGAACGTGCCCAATGCGTTGACAGTGGTGCGCATTCTGGGGGTACCGCTCTTCGGATGGCTCTTGTTGACCGAATCGGGAGAGTCGATAAGTTGGCGGATCTGTGCATTCATCGCGTTCGCGTTGCTGATGGCGACCGACAAGATCGATGGCGACCTTGCCCGCAAGTACAACCTGATTACGGATTTCGGCAAACTTGCCGATCCGATTGCAGACAAGGCATTGACCGGCATGGCGTTCATTGGTTTGTCTTTGATTGGTGTCTTGTGGTGGCCAGTGACCATCCTGATGCTGGTGCGCGAATGGGGCATCACGCTCATGCGTGGCTTCATGGTGAGACGCGGTGTCGTGATGCCGGCGAGCAAGGGTGGCAAGTTGAAGACGGTTTTGCAGTCGATTGCGATCGGCGGGTATGTGCTGCCGTTGAACTTGTGGTCCGGTGTGGTTCCGACGGCTCTGCTGTGGGTCATGCACCTTGTCATGGTGGCTGCGCTCATTGTTGCTTTGGTGACAGGCGTGCAATACGTGTTTGAAGCACGTGCTGCCGCACGTGAGGCGCGATTCGCGTGACCCAGGCAGCCGAACTAGTCGCTGCGCTTCGCCAGTGTGGTTTGACGGTTGCGGTTGCGGAATCTCTTACGGGCGGCTTGCTTGCTTCTGCTTTCGTTGACGTTCCGGGCGCGTCTGAAGTGTTCGCCGGTGGAATCGTCGCTTATCAAACGGCTCACAAGATTCGTCAGCTTGGGGTTCCTGCAGAAGTTATTGAACGACATTCGGTTGTCGATGCGCGTGTAGCCGTGCATATGGCGCTGGGAGTACGTGAGAGATTCGGTACGGATATTGGCTTGTCGACGACGGGCGTGGCGGGCCCTGATGCCGTGGGCGACCATCCGGTCGGCACAGTATTTGTAGGTATTTCGGCTCATGACGTGACGCGTGCTCTGCCTCTACAGTTAAGCGGAAGTCGCCACGCCATCAGAATTGAGACAGTTGACGCTGCTTTGTCAGGGTTGGTCGCTATTCTTGGGGAACAGATTTGATTCACGCGGTGTTGAGAAAGGCAGGAAGGTGATGACAATGACTCCAATGCGACAACTCATGGGCGAAGTCCTGCGTACTCGCCGTCTTGCCCAGGGTCTGACATTGCGGGATCTCTCTTCCAAGGCGCTCGTGAGTCTCAGTTACATTTCCGAAATTGAGCGGGGCCAGAAGGAACCGAGTTCTGAATTGTTGGCAGCACTTGCCGACGCACTCGAAATCCCGTTGAGCAATGTTCTGCTTCAAGTGAGCGCGTTGCTTGAACTCGACGAGGCGGCTGAGTTGGCCACCGTTGCAGAGCTCAGCGCGAGCGATGTTGCGATGTCCGCCGCCTGATGCGCCACAGCGAATTCTGGGATCGTATGTTTCACCATTTAGGTGATGATTACGCCGAGTTTTGGGGTAGTCACCATGCCATTGGATCGCTAGCGAGTCGCACGGCCATGCAAGCGCTCGAAGACGGCGTTGAACCGCTTGCGGTATGGCGTGCAGTACACGCCGAGCTTGAACTCCCACACCGCGATCGATAATTGCGCCGTGAACACGCGCTCGGATACCGGCGTGTCGCACACATTCGAACATCTGTTCGGTTTACTGTGAATGCACAGGCCGACGGCAGGTTGAACGCAGTCCACAGGCGAGTCGAAGAGGCTCAATAATGTCAGTGGGTTCACCTAACGTCGAAGATGGCCAGCCGCACACGACACAGTTAGGAACCGCAACATGGGTGCTTCATCCAATGCGCTTGCAAAAGAGCGCGCAAATAAAGACAAGGCGCTAGATAACGCTTTGGCCCAAATCGACCGCTCTTACGGAAAGGGCGCAGTGATGCGTCTTGGCGATCAGACACAAGCGCCCATGGAAGTCATTCCTACTGGCGCGGTTGCCTTGGATGTTGCTCTCGGGATTGGTGGCTTGCCCCGTGGCCGAGTCGTTGAGATCTACGGGCCAGAGTCCTCAGGTAAGACGACAGTCGCTTTGCATGCGGTTGCGAACGCACAAAAAGCCGGGGGAGTCGCGGCATTCATTGATGCTGAGCACGCGTTAGACCCGGAGTATGCCCGCAAACTCGGTGTTGACACCGACGCGCTACTTGTTTCACAACCTGACTCCGGCGAGCAGGCCCTAGAAATCGCGGACATGCTCATTCGTTCTGGGGCGCTCGACATCATCGTGATCGACTCGGTTGCGGCGTTGGTGCCTCGTGCGGAAATCGACGGCGAGATGGGCGACAGCCACGTGGGCTTGCAGGCTCGTCTGATGAGTCAGGCGTTGCGCAAAATGACCGGCGCCATCAACGGGTCCGGGACGACTGCGATCTTCATCAACCAGTTGCGCGAGAAGATCGGCGTGATGTTTGGCTCTCCTGAGACCACCACAGGTGGTAAAGCACTGAAGTTCTATTCCTCGGTTCGACTTGATGTTCGTCGTATCGAAACGCTTAAGGACGGCACTGACATGGTCGGTAACCGTACCCGCGTCAAGGTCGTCAAGAACAAGCTCGCACCGCCCTTCAAACAAGCCGAGTTCGACATTATGTACGGCCAAGGCATCAGTCGCGAGGGCAGCCTCATCGATCTGGGCGTTGACGGCGGCTACATTCGGAAAGCGGGTGCCTGGTACACCTACGAGGGCGATCAACTCGGGCAAGGCAAAGAGAACGCTCGCCAGTTCCTTCGTGACAACCCTGATCTCGCCGCTGAGATTGAGAAGAAGATCAAGGA
>SSHC01000099.1 GCA_008017265.1 Aeromicrobium sp. | reverse complement strand
GGTCGCCTTGTGCGTGTGTTTCTTACCGCCGATCCGGTCCTTCTTTTTTGGAGCGCTGGCCCGATACATCCATGCTCCAGCAGGCGGGGAGAGCGACCACGTGGTCGAGCCGCGAACGGTACGGCTCGTGAGTGTCTGCCACGATTTCTTTTTTGAGTTCCATTGTTGGAGCCGCACGGTTCGAGGATGTTTTGTGGAACTCGCAACCGAGAAGCGCACTGAATCACCGGCTGTCACGCGAGTAGGACTCGCAGTCATCCGTAACGCGGGTGTTGACTTCGAAGACGCCGAGAGCGAAAAGTCGAGCCCCATGGCGGCATCGACGGATCGGCCTGTGACCTGCAATAGCGCGAATCCGCTCCCGAGAATCAAACTCAAAGCCATCAGGCACGCGATCAGCAGGCGCCGTGTGCGCCTTGGGTGACTCATTCGTTCATGGTCGCTTAGGAGCGGGCCGTGAGACAAGGCACGTTTGGACTATTTTTAGCGTCCGCCAGTCCTATCGGACGCACCCCAAAGCGCACTCCATTCGACACCAAGTTCTGCAGCGAGTTCGCGAACGGTCGAGAGGCTCACGCCAATCACATTCAAGTGGTCGCCTTCGATGTGGTCGATGAACGCACCGCCGAGTCCATCAATCGTGAATGCGCCGGCCACCTGGAGTGGTTCGCCGCTCGCGACGTAAGCATCGATCTCAGCATCGCTCACGTTCGCGAAGTGCACGGTCGTAGCGACTGTCCGTTGCACCTCTTGGCCATCAAGCCGCAGGCAGTGCCCCGTATAGAGCACGCCCAAATTGCCGCGCATCGCGTGCCAGCGTTCACGTGCGACATCAGGAGAATGGGGTTTCCCGAGGATCTGTCCGTTGAACCAGAGCACCGAATCGCAACCCAACACGAGTGCTTCGGGATGATCGACAGCAACTGCCCGGCACTTCAACGCTGCCAGGGTGGAAACCATGTCGCCTGGTTCTGTCGTGACGACGACAGATTCATCAACGCCGGAAACCAGCACCTCTGGGGTGAGTCCGCCGCGACGCAACACATCGTGACGGGCGGGCGAAGCCGAAGCGAGCACGAACCTCATCGTTCAGTGGCTTTCGAGTCGCCAGTCTGGCCAAACGTGACCCGCTCGGCGTTCGGGCCGAACGCTGCTAATAGTGCCTGGGCTAAGGCTGCACTCCCTCCCACGCACATCGACTCCTCGTCGACGTCCGCCGCGATGAACCACGCACGATCTTGGGGCCAGGTCACCGACGCTGGTGCGAGGGCCCGTGGAGTGTTCACATCAATCGGGTTGGCGCCCCACTGGCCAACGTTTGAGGCTGGCCCACGGAACAACAAATAGTGTCGAGCATCGTGATGATTGACCTTTGGGCCCGACAGGATGTCGTCGTCGAACGCCGGTCCAAACGTGGCTGTCTGTTGCCAGTCGCTCGTCGCGTCAACAAACCAATCGGCCTGTGATGTGTCTGGTTCAGGGCGAAGCGTCATGCTTCGATCCTTTCACGACCCTATCGATTCGTGGTTGGCTTTCGCCGATCGCCAAGCAGATCACCAAGCGGATTGGCGCCACGCGCCCGGCCCGACACGCAGCGGTTGGCGATGTAGACGAACAGGGTGTCCCCATTCGCTGCGAGGCTGGGGCTTGTCTTCGACTCCGGAGACTGCTCGAGCGGCCACAACCGCGACGAGCGCCGCCAACTGGGCTGGCGTCGGGTCACCTTTGACGACCCGCAGCAAAGGCGTTGCGGTCGTCTCGGGAGTGGTGGATTCGTCGGTGCTCACAGTGGGATGTTTCCGTGCTTCTTGGGAGGCAACGAGGCACGCTTGGTGCGCAGCAAGCGGAGGGCCTTGACGATTTCGCCGCGTGTGGTGGAGGGCTTGATTACGCCGTCGATGTAGCCGCGTTCGGCCGCCACGTACGGGTTGCAGAGCGTGTGTTCGTATTCGGTCATGAGTTCCGCGCGCAACGCTTCAGGATCTTCGGCAGCAGCGATATCGCGACGGTACAAAATGTTGACCGCGCCCGATGCGCCAACAACGGCGATCTGTCCGGTCGGCCACGACAGGTTGATGTCGGCGCCCAAGTGCTTCGAACCCATGACGTCGTACGCTCCGCCGTAGGCTTTGCGCGTAATGATCGTGACGAGCGGGACAGTCGCTTCGGCGTAGGCGTAGATCAATTTGGCGCCACGGCGAATGATGCCGTTCCATTCCTGATCGGTGCCGGGCAAGAAGCCTGGCACGTCCACGAACGTCAAAACGGGAATGTTGAATGCGTCGCAGGTGCGCACGAAGCGAGCGGCCTTTTCTGAAGCATCAATGTCGAGGCAGCCTGCGAACTGCATCGGCTGGTTCGCGACAACGCCTACTGAGCGACCTTCCACGCGAGCGAAACCGATCACGATGTTCGGCGCGAACAAAGACTGAACTTCAAGGAACTCTTGGTCGTCGACGACCGCTTCGATCACCGTGCGGATGTCGTACGGCTGGTTGGCCGAATCGGGGATGAGCGTATCGAGGCTGAGGTCGAGATCGGTGATCTCAAGGTCAGCGACCTCGTCGTAGGCGGCTGGCTCTTCCATGTTGTTTTGTGGCAGGTACGAGACGAGCGCCTTGACGTATTCGAGCGCATCGTCTTCGTCAGCAGCCAAGTAGTGCGAGTTGCCGCTCTTGGTGTTGTGCGTGCGGCCACCGCCGAGTTCTTCCATCGTGACGTCTTCACCGGTGACGGTCTTGATGATGTCTGGTCCGGTGATGAACATGCCGGATGTCTGGTCGACCATGATCGTGAAGTCGGTGACAGCGGGGGAGTACACGTGGCCGCCGGCACAGTTACCCATGATCAGGCTGATCTGCGGGATGACGCCAGAAGCGTGCACATTGCGCTTGAAGATTTCGCCGTACAGGCCAAGCGAAACTACGCCTTCTTGGATGCGCGCGCCGGCTCCTTCGTTAATGCCGATGATCGGGCAGCCCGACTTGATGGCCAAATCCATGACCTTGGTGATCTTTTCGCCGTATACCTCGCCGAGGCTGCCGCCAAAGATCGAAAAGTCCTGAGCAAACACGCACACTTGGCGGCCATCGATCGTGCCGTATCCGGTGATGACGCCGTCGCCCAGCGGCCGGTTCTTGTCGAGGCCGAAGGCGGTAGCGCGGTGGCGTGCGAGCGCGTCGAGTTCAACGAACGAGCCCTCATCAAGAAGCTGTTCAATGCGTTCGCGGGCGCTCTGGCGACCCCGAGCGGCTTGCTTCTCAGCGGCCTTGGCGGCCATTTCGATGGTTGCTTCGGAGTTGCGTCGTTCGAAATCCGCGATCTTGCCTGCGGTGGTGTGGAGTTCGGGATGCGCCTCGAGTGGAGCGTCAGGAGCTGCTGCGGTCATGGTTCACACCTTATCTGTGCGAATCTTGACTCATGCCTGCTCCCTCCGAAAATACGACCGACCTCGATCCGCAGCGACTGGCAGAGTTGCTGGGGAGCCAATGGCCAAGCGCCTTGGTCACGAGCAGCACAGCAAGTACGAATCGGGATCTCGCCCAAGCCGCCATGGTAGGAGCACCGGCCTGGACTATTCACACGACGCATCACCAAGTTGCCGGTCGGGGGCGGCTGGATCGCACCTTCGAAATGCCTGAAGGCACGGGAATCGCTTTGTCTGTGTTGGTTCGGCCACGCCCGGACGCTCCCTTGCCGTGGACATGGCTCCCGCACCTCGCCGGCTTGGCTGTGGCGCAATCGTTCGAGGCCTTGGGCGTGCCAACGGTGCTGAAATGGCCGAACGATGTCTTGACGCGCGAACAAAAGAAACTCGCAGGGATTCTCGTTGAACGTGTTGAGACGCCAACTGGGCCGGCCGCCGTGGTCGGCGTCGGGATCAACGTGTCGCTTTCCCCAGAGCAACTCCCTGTCCCGACGGCAACGTCCCTTCGAATCGAAGGCGCAGCTTCAACCAACAGGGCCGACATTCTCGTCGCGATAGCTACGACTCTTCGTGAGTGGGTTGGCCGATGGGAAGCAGGAGATTTGAGCGCAATCAAGAGTGCATACGGGGACCTGTGTCTCACGGTCGGGCAACGAGTGCGGATCCTCATCGAAGGGGCTGACGACATCAACGGGCTCGCCGAAGGAATTGACGACTTCGGTTGCCTGATCGTCGACGGGACTCCCTACAGTGCTGGCGATGTGCAACACGTACGCCCTCAAAAGCAAGCTTGACGTCTGCTTTTGTGTGCAACTGGCCGCAGACATGGCAGGATTCACTCATGGCTTCCCTAGAAAAAATCCTGTTGCCCAACGAGGTCGAACTCAGCACAGTGCGCACGCACATTAAGTCGCTGTTCGTTCCGATCGGGTTGGGAATCATCACAATGATTGGCGCGGGATTCGTTATCGGCGCATTTAGCGCTGAAAGCGGCGCCACCGCTCGGCTCGTGACAGTCATCGTCGCGGCCGTCATTTTGTTCGTCGTTACGGGGATGCCGTTCCTGCGCTGGATCACGTGGACGTACACCTTGACGAACAAGCGCCTCATCGAACAAAAAGGCGTGCTGACTCGGTCAGGGCGCATCATTCCGCTCGCCCGTATTAACGACGTTGCCTTTGAAAAAGGCGTTGTTGATCGCATTTTGGGTTGCGGCACGCTAGTTATCCACGACGCAAGCCAACAATCAGGACTACGCCTACATGACATTCCGACAATTGAAGAGTTTCATCGAACAATCTCTGAATACGTCATCGCCTCACACGAACCAGAAGTACGAAGTGACGAAGTCCACTGAGCGACCCGATCTCGTCACACAGATCATCAAAGAGGACCTCAACCTCACCAACGCTGAAGTTGTTGAGGCGGCTGGCCTGACTGCCGAGCAGGGCATGCAGTTGTGGCGTAACTTGGGTTTCCCTGACCCGGGCGATGAAGCCGTTTTTGGGGAGTCAGACATCACTGCGGCCACGATCGTGGCGCGTGCAATCGATCTTGGCGTGATGGATGAGCGCACCGTTTTTCGTCTCACGCGCGCACTCGGCCACACGATGGCGCGGCTGGCCGATTGGGAAGTCACGATCCTGATGGAGCAACTTGAGAGCGACGTCAGTGGCGGAAAGATTGGCAATCGGATGGACGCCGCTCTCGCGCTTGCCAGCACCGCCGCACCGCAGTTCGATCGACTTTTGCTGCACGTGTGGCATCGGCATTTGGCTGCTGCGACCCTCCGCATTCAGACGCGTGGCGGAACCGATGACGAAGTGCTGAGCACACAAATGACCGTCGGGTTTGCCGACATGACACGGTTCACGGCGCTGTCTAACGAACTCGATCAGGTTGAACTCGCCGAAGTCGTGGAGGAGTTCGAAACTCGATGTGGCGATATCGTCACGGCGGGCGGGGGTCGCGTGATCAAGACCCTCGGCGACGCCATGTTGTTCGTCCACGAAGATCCCGTCCAAGCTACTCGTGTTTCATTCGATGTGGTCAAGGGCCTCGGCGCACGATCTAACCTGCCTAGCGTTCGAGTGGGGCTCGCGACTGGCTCGGTCATCAGCAGTCTCGGTGATGTCTTCGGTCCGCCGGTCAATCTCGCTGCGCGTTTATCAAACGTCGCGAGGGCAAATCGGGTGCTTGTCGACCAAGAAACAGCCGAAGCGATCGAAGGGGCATTCGAAACACGGGTGCTTCCGCCGCGACCAATTCGTGGATTCGGGAACCTTTCTCCGATCGCAGTCACTGAGCGCCGTGGCTTCACGAGTCGTTAGTGCACGACGCCCGATAGTCTGCTTACCGTGACGAAAACTGAACTTGCCATCATCGGTGGCGGCCAACTGGCGCGGATGATGGCGCAGCCGGCGAATGCTTTGGGTATTCGTACCCGGTTGCTCGCCGAAGGCGATGACGTTTCCGCTGCTCAAGTAATTCGCGACTATGTCGTGGGTTCCCATCTGGATCTGGACGACTTGAAGCGAGCGATTGCCGATGCACCTGTCGTGACGTTTGATCACGAGCACGTACCGAATCAGCACTTGCAGGCGCTAATCGACGAAGGGCACGAATGCAGGCCAGGGCCACATGCTCTCCTGTTTGCTCAAGACAAGCTCAAGATGCGGCAGCGGCTCAGCGAATTGGGGATCCCGTGCCCTCGCTGGACTCAGGTCTCGTCGATCGAAGATGTGCGAGAGTTCGGTTTCCCACTTGTTCTGAAAACGGCGCGCGGCGGCTACGACGGTAAGGGTGTTTGGGTTATTCGTGAGGAAACGCAAGCCCGAGACATCATCGAGAACGCCGATGTTGAATTGTTGGCCGAAGAACTCGTCGATTTTTCACGCGAGTTGTCTGCCCAAGTGGCTCGATCGGCATCGGGCGAAATTGTTGCTTATCCGGTGGTGGAGTCGCGTCAAGAAAACGGCGTCTGTGCTCTCGTTATCGCTCCGGCGCCCAATATGGATCCGACGCAAGCAAACGAGGCGAGCACAATTGCTGTGAAGGTTGCGACGCAACTGGACGTGGTCGGGATGCTGGCAGTTGAGCTTTTCGAGACGAACGATGGCCGGATTCTTGTCAACGAACTCGCGATGCGGCCCCACAATACGGGGCACTGGACGATCGAAGGTGCGGCGACGAGCCAATTCGAGAACCACCTGCGAGCAGTTTTAGACCTCCCGCTTGGTGGCGCTGAAGCACGTGAAGACTGGGCCGTGATGGTGAACATCTTGGGCGGAAGCGCAACGGATTTGGTCGCGCGTCGAAAAGTTGCGTTGGCGGCAGAACCGAACGTCCACGTTCACTTGTATGGCAAAGAGGTGAAGGCCGGTCGCAAAGTCGGCCACGTCACCGCTACCGGAAACGATCTAGAGTCGGTATTGGCGAGCGCACGGCGCAGCGCCGAACTGCTCACCAACGAGGAGAACTAGCCATGAGCGCAGATACACCCCGCGTGGGGATCGTCATGGGATCCGATTCGGACTGGCCAACGATGAAGGCTGCAGCCGATGCCGTAGCTGAGTTCGGCATCGGCTACGAAGCAGATGTCGTGTCTGCACACAGGATGCCAGACGAAATGCTCGAATACGGCCGTCGTGCACACGAACGTGGCATCCAAGTCATCATCGCTGGCGCGGGTGGGGCCGCCCACCTGCCAGGCATGCTCGCGGCCGTCACACCGCTGCCTGTTATTGGAGTCCCGGTGCCGCTGAAATACCTCGATGGGATGGATTCGCTGCTGTCAATCGTGCAGATGCCGGCTGGGGTTCCCGTCGCAACTGTCGCGATTGGGAACGGGCGAAACGCGGGCCTCCTCGCGGTGCGGATACTTGCCACTCACGATTCGGCACTGCAAGACAAGATGGTCGCGTTCCAAGAGGAACTCTCGAACGTCGCACGGGCCAAAGGTGCTGCAGTCAGGGGTGACTGATCCCACGTGCGGGCATAAACCCCGGTACGTCCTAAGATTCCCCTGTGACTGACTACTTTGCGCTCTCCGAAGAACACCAAGCAATCCGCGAAGCCGCGCGTGCCGTGGCCGAAGCCAAAATCGCACCGTTTGCCGCTGCGGTAGACGAAGAAGCCCGCTACCCGCGTGAAGCCGATGAGGCTCTAAAGGCCGTTGATTTCCACGCGCCCCACGTCCCGGAACAGTATGGCGGCGCTGGTGCCGATGCGCTCGCCACGGTGCTCGTCATTGAAGAGATCGCTCGCGTGTGCGTCTCGAGTTCGTTGATCCCTGCCGTGAACAAGTTGGGTTCTTTGCCGGTGCAGATCGGCGGTAGCGAAGAGCTCAAGTCGAAATACCTCAGCAAACTCGCCGCCGGTGAAGGTGGGTTCTCCTACTGCCTTTCAGAACCTGATGCCGGTTCTGATGCTGCTAACCAGAAGACCCGCGCAGTCCGCGATGGTGACGAATGGGTCCTCAACGGTGTCAAGCGGTGGATCACCAACGCTGGCGAGTCCGAGTACTACACCGTTTTGACCATGACCGATCCAGAAAAGCGCAGCAAGGGCGTCACCGCCTTCGTAGTTGAGAAGTCCGATGAAGGCGTGTCGTTCGGTGCGCCCGAAAAGAAGCTTGGCATCAAAGGTTCGCCCACGCGTGAGGTTTACTTCGACAACGTACGAATCCCTCACGACCGGATGATCGGCAATGAGGGCCAAGGTTTCGAAATAGCGATGAAGACGCTCGACCACACGCGAGTCACCATTGCGGCTCAGGCCGTTGGCGTCGCTCAAGGCGCCTTGGACTACGCGCTTGGCTACGTGCAGGAACGCAAGCAGTTTGGTAAGCCAGTCGCTGACTTCCAGGGCTTGCAGTTCATGATCGCCGACATGGGTATGAAGGTTGAAGCTGCTCGTCAGCTGACGTATGCCGCCGCCGGACGCTCCGAACGTGGCGACAAAGACCTCACCTTCTTTGGTGCGGCAGCGAAGGCTTTCGCATCGGACACGGCTATGCAAGTAACTACCGATGCAGTGCAGTTGCTGGGCGGCTATGGCTTCACTCGCGACTACCCGGTCGAGCGGATGATGCGCGACGCGAAGATCACGCAGATCTACGAAGGCACGAACCAAGTTCAGCGGATAGTCATGGCGCGACAACTTCTCGCTGGAATTCAGTCGACACTCTGACAACTCGCATGTAGACAGGGCCGCACTCACTCAGGTGCGGCCCTGTCTGTTGTTTAAAGGTGCCCGAAGTGACTGATTTGGCACCGAGCGACTTCCGGTAGGCTTGGCGACTATGGCTCACGTCACACGCTTTGGCACGCGAATCGCGGCAGTGATCCTCGGAACCCTTCTCGTCACGGCTGCATGCGGGGGCAGTAGTACTGCTGAACTCACCGCTCCCAAAGGGGCGGATTTTTATCGAGCCCCTGACGATCTGAGCGAATTCGGGTCAGGTGAACTCATCTGGGCACGCGATTACGATGGTCCGCACGCGATTGACGGGGCAAAAAACTCACTCATCTTGTATACCCAAAAGGCTCACGACAGCGCGAAACTTGTCGGAGTTTCAGGCATCGTTTCCGTCCCCGAAGGCGAAGCGCCCGAGGGTGGCTGGCCAGTTGTCAGTTGGGCACACGGTTCTACGGGGATGGCTGATCGCTGCGCTCCTTCACGAGACAGCGCAGGCACGGGGCACACGATGCCCAATGAACTGTTTGTCGAAACTTGGATCGACAAGGGCTACGCCGTGGTCCGCTCGGATTTTGAAGGCCTGGGCACGCCCGGTCCACACCCCTACCTGATCGGCCCATCCGCAGGCCGGTCCGTACTCGGTATCGTCACCGCGGCTCAAGACCTCGACCCCGATGTTGGCAGCGATGTCGTTTTGGTTGGTCACTCACAAGGCGGACACGCGGCCTTGTGGGGTGCATCCATGGCAGAAACGGTTCGTGACGTGAACATCAAGGGCGTCGTAGCGTTCGCTCCGCCTACGCACCTTTCGGGCGCCCTAGATGCGGTTCTCGGTGGTATGGCAGATGCGCCATCGGGAATCATCGCCGTCGTACTGCGCGGACTCGAAATCGGACACCCCAACGATGTCGACCCCGAAGCGGTTCTCCTGCCCACCGGCCTTGAGCCGTATGGGCGGATCGATGAAGCATGTTGGGGAGAAATCTTCGGGCCCGACTACTTTGGAAACGTCTCGATTGAAGAGTTCGGGGATCGCGACGCAGACCTCACTTTGTTCAAAGGCAAACTCAACGCGAACGATCCGTCATTCCGCACCTACTCGATGCCGATCCTGTTAGCCCAGGGTGAACGAGACACCACGATTCCTTCGATCATGACGAACTTCTTAGCTGAGGAGGTTGAAGCGAACGGTAACGACGTGACCTACATGATCTATCCAAAAGCCGACCACAATTCGGTACTGCTGGAGTCGCAAAAGGTCGCGCACGAGTTCATTGATAGGGCTTTTGCAAAGAACTAGCCCAACGCGAGAACTATTTCGGCAAGCCGTTCTCGGTACATAGTTCGCCGAGTTGGGCAGCCGTTCCCATCCGAAGGTGGTCAAAGTAGGAAACGGCTCGCTCTCGATCCCACGTGACGCGCATGTCGCGAATAGGGACCGTGCAGTTGAGACCGCTGCCCGACATCGCACGGCTCAATGCGAGCGCAAAGCGGGCGAACTCCAGCATCGAAACGTTCTCGCTCAACGCGATTGAACTGGCCGCTGAATTGTTCACGCGGGCCCACCGGATGGGATTGATGAACGTTTCCTTCGCTAACACTTCGGCGCCGATACCGCCGATCACTTCACGTTGTGCTTGGCCACGAGCAATATCGCCAGTTGCATGTGACTTTCGATTGCGCGAATAGGCGAGCGCAGTCGTACCATCCACGATCTGGCACCCGGCCTTGATATCGAGTTTCGAGTCTTTGTCTTTCATGTCGCGTTCGGGACACACTTGGATGCCACCGACTGCGTCAACCACGTTGACGAGTCCGTCGAACCCAATCTGTACGAACCCGTCGATGCGCAAACCGGTTTCTTGTTCGAGTGTCTGGACGAGCAGCGGTGGACCACCGTAGGCAAAGGCCGCGTTAACTTTCGTGCGGCCATGGCCGGGAATATCAACAAGCGAATCGCGGGGGATCGAGGTGAGGACGGTCGGGCCGGAACCGAACGTGAGAAGCAGCAGCGTGTCGGTGCGTCCGCGAGACCGATCGCTAGGACGTTCGTCGGTGCCAGCAAGAACGAACGTGGTCGTAGCACCTGGCACGGGGCGGCCTGCGCCAGGATTGGCGTCGACGCGGGTGATGTTTTGCCAAGCGGACAGAGGCACCGCGACCATGAAGAACAGCCAGACGACAATGAGCAACGTAACAATGCGAAAGAGGCCGCGCCCGCGGTGCTTCTTCTTGGGTTTGGTGGGGGTGGCTGGAGCGGCGTTGCGCCCAGAGGCGTGACGGTCGGAGGCTTTGGTCGCTTGCGAACCAGGTGGCGGCAGGTTGGGAGGTGGCAAATTGTCCGACCCAGACCGCGGGTTATGTCCCGCCGAGTCGCTTCGAGACGGCTTTTCGTAAAGCCAATCGAAGTCGCCAGAGTCGGACTCAGTTGCCATGGTGTGACCGTACCTGACAGCACCACATCCACCGTGAAACTTCACTGTGTTTCGGCGCGTCTAGCCGGTCATCGTTGGAGGCGCGATTCATACTGGATTCGGCCAGCGGAGTTCTGACCGTTGAGGAAAATGATGACAACTGTGAACCACAGCGCCCTCGGTGGCAGCTACCACAATCCAGAGGACGCTTCGTCCCGGATTCAGCTCCGGCGTGCCATCATTCTCGTGCTAATGAGCCTCGTCATTCCGGGGTCTGCGCAACTTGTTCAAGGCAACCGACGTCTTGGCATGAACGCCGTACGGGTCTGGTTAGGGTCTGGCCTCATTGCGGTGCTATTGCTTATTTTATCTGCCGTTTCCCGCTCTCTTTTCCTGTCACTCGTGATGAATCCCGTCGTACTCAAGTTGGGACAATGGGCACTCATTGCGTTGGCCGTGGGCTGGGCATATGTGATCTTTGATGCCTGGCGTTTGGGCCGTCCGCTTGAGCAAAAGAGCGCGCACCGGATTGCGGGCACCGCGGTCGGCACCGTCTCCATCTTGGGGATGGCCGGGACGCTCATTTTTGCGTCGCATGCCGTCGCAGTCGTGAACGAGGTGAGCGGCGACGTGTTTGTCAGCGGAGCCGTCAGCAAGCCGCACGACGGCCGATACAACATTCTTTTGCTGGGCACTGACTCCGGAAAAGACCGAACCGGAATGCGCCCAGACTCGATCAATATCGCGAGCGTGGACGCCGAGACGGGCCGTGCCGTGCTGATCGGTCTTCCGCGTAATCTGCAAAACGTCCCGTTCCCCGAGGGCTCGGTCATGAACCAAGAGTTCCCGAACGGTTTCGATTGTGAAGGCTGCTATCTCAACGCGGTAAACACGTGGGCCCACGATCACGCAGACCGTTTTGATGAGGACGATCCGGGCATTCACGCGACGATGGAAGCCGTGGAAGAAGTCACCGGGTTGAGTTTGAACTACTACGCCCTCGTCAACATGAAAGGGTTCTCGAAGTTGGTGGACTCTGTGGGTGGGGTCCGGATTAACGTGCGCGAACGTACGGCGATCGGCGGAATCGGTTCACCGATTCGCGGGTGGATCGAACCTGGCGAACAACAACTGACGGGCGATCAGGCGCTCTGGTACGCCCGTTCGCGCGTCATGAACGATGACTGGTCACGGATGGGTCGGCAAAAGTGCGTGCTGAACGCGATGGTTCAGCAATTGAATCCACAAAAGGTACTACTCAACATGGGCGACATCGCGAAGTCTGGTTCGGCGATGATCAGCACCGATATTCCTCGCCAAGATATGAGCGTCTTCGTAAATTTAGCCCTGGACACGCGCAAGCAACCTTTGTCGTCGGTGTCCGTCGTGCCACCTGTCATCAATACGGCTGATCCGGACTATGCCAAGGTGCGCCGCCTGATTTCGACCGCAATCGAAGAGTCGGAAGCGATCGGCACACCGCGGGCGAACCTCGAAACTGCGACACTGAAACCTGTCGACGATTCGCCCGAGGTCAAAGACCCCAAGAAGGTCAACCAAAGCAAGAACCTCGACACCGTGTGTTGATCACGCCTCGGCTGCCCGAGGGCAGTTTGGCGTAGTCGTGGAGAATAGCCTCTTGGGAATGTCGAGAACCGGAGATAAAACGTGAGTCGAATGAGGAAGCCTCAGCGGGTTGCCGCTCAAGGTGGGTTTCGTCGCGGACTCGCGCTGATCGGCGGTTCGATCCTGTGGCCAGGAACCCCACAATTCATGGCTGGCCGACGAGGCCTCGGCGCCACCGTCATGAGCCTCGTTGTGGCGCTGTGGGTCGTTTTGGGCGTCTTGTGGTTCACATATCGGCCGTCTCGCGCAGATTTGATCAATCTGGCAACCAATAGTGGTTTCTTAGGCGTTGGTCGTTGGGTCATGTTGGCTCTCGTCCTCGCATGGTTGCTGCTCTTTATCGATGCATGGCGACTTGCGCTGATTCCACACATGGGGTTTTTGCGCAAATTCACGGTCTCCGTACTCTGCGTCGCGCTGGTAGCGGGCGTCACCACCGGTGGCTATCTCGCATGGAATACGGCAACCGCGTCAAAAGTGGTGGTGGATAGGGTTTTCACGGCCACCGAGGAGAAGCCCCCGCTCAATGGGCGGTACAACATTCTGTTGATCGGCGCCGATTCTGGCAAGGGTCGCATGGGCCTGCGCCCGGACTCGATGAACATCGTCAGCATCGACTCGAACTCTGGTGCCGCGGTGATGATCTCGTTACCGCGTAACTTGCAGAAAGTGCCGTTTGCGGAAGGCTCTCCCATGCGAGAGGTGTATCCGTATGGCTTCAACTGCGGCACTGAGTGTTTGCTGAACGCTGTCCATACGTACGCCTCGAATCGCACGGACCTGTATCCCGATAGTGACGATCCAGGCATGGACGCAACCTTTGACGCGATCGAAGGTGTAACCGGGCTGTCAATCAACTACCACATCATTGTCAACATGAAGGGCTTCTCGAAGCTCGTTGATGCCATTGGTGGAGTCGAGATGACAATCAAGGAGCCGATCCCAATGTTCGGCAAGGACGATTCGTGGAAGAACGAATACATCCAGCCCGGAACCCAAAAGCTCAACGGAAAACAAGCGTTGTGGTACGGGCGAAGCCGCTACGGAGCCGACGACTACGACCGAATGGGCCGGCAAAAGTGTCTCCTGCGGGCAATCGCGAATCAGGCGAGCCCGCAGACTATTCTGCTGAAGGCATCGGGCATTGCCGACAGTTCAGCAGACATGCTTTCAACAGATATTCCGGCATCCGAACTGGGCGCTTTTGGCGACTTGGCGATCAAGGCCCGGACTCAGCCGATTGCCACGATCTCGATTGTTCCGCCCCAGTACTCGACCGCCGACCCGAACTTTGATCAGATCCGTCAAGATATCGCGGCGCTCATCGCAAAGAGTGAGCGAGAAGCCGTGTTGCGGTCACGTACGCAGTCCACGCCGAGCACCAACTCCACGCAGCCGACGCCGAGCACCCCGACACCCACGGAAACGACAGGCACATCGAACAACACGGACGATCTCGACGCTGTTTGCTGACCTCGTCTGACGGCAGCATCGCGGCGATTCCACCTATCGGTGCGAGGGGACGGGTCAGCTGCTTGCTTCGTAGGCGGCGATGACTTCCTCCGGATCGCCATCCATCTTCATTTCGCCTTTTTCAATCCAGATCACGCGATTGCAGGTGTCACGGATTGAACTCATGGAGTGACTGACAAGGAATACGGTTCCCGCGTTGTCACGAATTTCGCGAATGCGGTTCTCGCTGCGCGTGCGGAATGCGCGGTCTCCTACCGCGAGGGCTTCGTCAACGATGAGGATTTCGTGATCGCGAATCGTGGCGATAGCGAACTTCAAACGCGCCGTCATGCCCGACGAATAGGTGCGCATAGGCATATCGATGAATTTGCGAATACCAGCAAAATCAACGATATCGTCGTAGAGGCCTTCAATTTCTGCTTTGGTGAAGCCGAGCGCGAGACCACCAAGGATCACGTTGCGCGAACCCGAGAGATCTTTGATGAGGGCAGCGCCCACGCCGAGCATGCTGGGCCGCGACGACGCCCAAATGTTGCCCTTGCTGACGGGCGTGAGACCAGTGATGGCGCGCATCAATGTGGACTTACCGGAGCCGTTTGAGCCGATGATGCCGATGGAATCGTTCTCGTACGCGGTAAACGAAACGCCCTTGAGCGCGTGCACCGTTTGCATGGTGCGGCGACGAGAAAAGATCGACTGTTTCGTGTTCGCAGCCGTAGCTTTCTTACCCGTGGCGAGAACCTTGTATTCGACGTGGACGTTGTCAACTACGACAACGGGACGCCGGTCAGAAGACGCGACCATAACGCTCCTCCGCTCGCCAGAAGAAGACCGAACCGATCACAAGCAGCCCAATCGACCAGGCACCCGTGATCCACCACAAGGTGGGATCCATCGTGTACAGCGGATCTGAGTTCAACAGGATGCTCCTGCCGAGAGACAAGATCGCGTACACGGGTTGGTATTGAACAATCTCGAGCAGTTCAGGATGATCGGCGAACCGCACATCAAAACTAAAGAAGATGCCGGTTGTATAGAAAACGAATCGTGTGAGGAACGGGATCAAGTTGGCCAAGTCTCGAACATGCACGGTCAGCCGAGCCACGATTAGCACCATGCCGAGGCAAAAGACATAGAAAAGTGCGAGTAGCGGGATGAGGAGAAGCCACTCAAGTTGTGGGCGATGCCCCATCACCACGAGAGCGATGATGAGCAGCGCCATCGTAGGTACGAGTTGGAAGAATTTCTGAGTTACGACCGAAATTGGCAGCGACATGCGGGGAAAGGACAGGCTTTGCACGAGAGCCGAGTTGGACGTGATGGATTTTGAGCCGGCGCCGAGGCTGCCGGAAAAAAACTCGAACAAGAAGACGCCAATGAGCAAAAACTCGATGAAAAACGGCGTATCGGCGTGGCTCTTCATCAAAATGCCGAAGACCAAGCCGAACACGAGCGCGTTGAGAATGGGCTTGAGAAGCACCCAGCCAACGCCAAGTCGGTTTCGCTGGTTTTCAGCCTCGATACGGTACCGGGCGAGCGAAACGATGAAGTCGCGGCGCTGGAACACCTCTCGCATGTAGGAGAAGTATGGTGGGCGCCCACCAACCCGCGAGAGGCCTTGGGCCTCTAGCCGGGATGCGTCTACGGGCATGGGGTGTTGTTCCTCTGCGGTTGGGCCTGTCGTTATCGAGCACCGAAACAAGCGAAGTTCGGCGACGGATTGATTCTAGAGCACATGGCTCAGCGAGTGCGTTTGAACCAGCATCAAACGATTTCGTCGCCCACGTGATAGATCTCGGCGTTCTCTTGGTGCGCGATCGTCGCGATCGCATCCTGGCTCGCATTGCGAACCGAGACGAGCGATCCGCCTGAGTTGATTGCGGAGATGAGAGCTCGGGCGTCGGTCAAGATGTCGGTATCTGCGAGCAGTAGTCGGTTGGCTGCCGACGTGAGGGTTGCTAACGCTGATTCATGTGTTGAGGTGGTTCCGGCCAAATCCCAAGCGAGGTCTGTTTCGCTGGGGATCGCGAATGGTTCGTAGTGGTCGGGGTGGCCAAGCACCTCGATTCCGATGTCGAGAAACCCATCAGGTGCGGTCGGGAATCTCATGCCAAACGGAGCGAGCGCGGAGGCGAGCTTGATGCTTTCGGTGGCGTTGAGGTCCGGGCCCGTCAAGCCGATCTCGCAGTCGTGGTCGGCGACTACCGCCCCCACGTTCCAACTCGACAGCAGCCAGACGAAGCGAAGCCAGTGGGCTGGCAAGCCAAGCCGGATGCGGGTGCCAACTTCCACATCGAGGTCGTCGACGAGGAAATTGGAAACTTTGGCGACCCAGTTGGCCATCGTGGTTCCACTGAGTTCTGTTCGTTCGGAGGTCGCAACGTCATAGAACGTGACCAATGGGGCGGGTGTTGCTGGCGTTATTCCAGCTAATGTTCTCGTCATCGGATCCAGCATATCTGCCACCAAAGTCACGGCAACACGCCGAAGAATTACACAAAAATCTGATTTCGACTTGACGTGGGGTAGTCGGAGGGACTGTAATTACATGCATGTCATTCGTAGGTTGGATTGAGGGCGACGACCCGGAACTCATGTGGCAAGAGCGCTCCCTGTGTGCGCAAACGGACCCGGAATCTTTCTTTCCCGAAAAGGGTGGCTCCACACGTGAAGCCAAAAAGGTTTGCCAAACGTGTCCAGTAAAGACCGAATGCTTAGAGTACGCACTCGCGCATGACGAGCGCTTCGGTATTTGGGGTGGCATGTCTGAACGCGAGCGCCGCAAACTCAAGAAGCGCGCGTGACCGTACGGCGATTGCTGCGAGGTAGCCGACACCAACTAGGCTGACTCCCATGGTGGAGGAGAATCTCGACGGCGAACCGCTGTGGATCCAGAACCCGCCGACAGTTGTCGCAATCGTCGTCGCGCACCGCGCGGAACGATGGCTTCCCACCGTTCTCGAATCCCATGCGCGCCTCGATTTCAAGCCCGACACGTGGATCGCAGTCCACGACGAAACTGACGTAAAAACTACAGAAATTCTCACGGAGCACTTTCATTCTTCGCAAATAATTACGGTCGAACCGGGCCTCGGCTTTGGCGAGAAAGTCGCCGCCGCTACTGCTTCCCTTCCGCAAGCCGACTGGTACTGGTTGCTCCATGACGACGTCATCGTCGGGCCAGGAACCTTGACCGGACTCCTCAACGAGGCGACCTCAAGTGACGACATTGGCGCAGTAGGCCCCAAGATCCGAGAATGGCCGTCGTTGCGGCGCCTTCTTGAAGTGGGCGTCACCATCACCGGAACAGGTCACCGTGAAACCGGGCTGGAACCCGGTGAACCCGACGCGGGGCAGTACGACCGCCCTCGCGATGTGTTGGCCGTCGGCACCGCGGGCATGCTTGTCCGAGGGAGTGCGTGGCGAGCACTTGGCGGACTCGACCCGAATCTGCCACTTTTTGGTGACGACATCGATTTTGGTTGGCGACTCAATCGTGCTGGATGGCGTGTGCGAACGGCTCCGGAATCGATTGTCTTCCATGCCGAAGCGAGCCGCTCGCTTCGCCGAAACCGCCGTGGTGGAGTGCGCCCTCGTGTGGGGGAGCGCCGTGCCGCAGGCCTGTACACCGTCTTGGCTAATGAAAGCTCGAAGCGAGTTTTCTTTGTGTGGTTGAGGCTTTTCTTCGGCAGTTTGATTCGGTCGTTGGGGTTCCTGATCGGCAAGGACTTCCGTGCGTTTCAACGCGAGTTGGCAGCAGTTCTCACGGTCTTCTTTGCGCCCACGAAGCTTCGCGCCGCGCGCGCCGCGCGAAAACCGTTTGTTGAACGCACATCAAAAGAACTGGCCCACTTGCGTCCGTCGTTCTGGCACCCCTACCTACATGGGCTCGAAATTGCCCGCGCGGGCCTCATCAACATCATCAAGCCGGAAGAGACGCCCATCATTGGACACCGTGCCGTTGGCATGACGCTCGATGAACGCGACCTACTCATGCCTGAACAGCCCGCACCAGTGTGGCGTAGGTGGCCGTGGCTGACGGTTGTCGTCTTGTTGGGTGCTGCTGCGGTTGTAGCGGGACGGTCGCTTCCCCCAGGCAGGCTCTATTCATCAGTGCTGCTGGGTGCTCCCGGGAGTGTGTTCGACTGGTGGGCCTTGATTATCTCGCGTGCTCATGACGTCGGTGTGGGAAGTGTCGACTGGCCGACAACTGCAGTAATTCCGATGGCGATGGCGAGCGGACTCGTATGGTTTAACCCCGGTTTGACCACCTGGGTGCTGTTGGTTTTTGCAGTTCCGCTCGCAGCGATGACGGCGCACCGTTTTGGCCGACAACTCACCGACGACCGCATTCCACGGATGATCTGGGCAATTTCATACGGTCTTTTGGCGGCGACGTCAGGTGCAGTCGCCGGCGGGCGACTTGGAACGGTCGTCGCGCTCATTCTCGTTCCTGTGATCGCCAGTTCGTTGTGGCGACTTGTTGAAGAACCACGCCTCGTCAAGGTCGCCCAAACGGCATTTGTCATCGCAGTGGCTGCCGCGTTCGCGCCGATCATGTGGTGGATCTGTCTCGTCGTGCTTGCCGTGTTGGCATGGCGATGGGCGACGTTGCGCAAACACTTCGCCATCGTCATGGCCGTGGCTTCTGTGCTGCTTGGTCCGGCCATGTGGACGCGCGTGCTTGCAGGGGCGCGAGTGTGGTGGGAAGCAGGGACGCCTGTGGCCGTAGACCCATCGGTGGTTGACGTGGCATTCGGATTAGGCGGTACCGAAGGTCAGGCTCCTTGGTGGGTCATGATTTCCGTGCTGATCGTCGGCGTCATTGCACTCGTGCCGCGCGAGACTCGTTGGTCTGTCACCATCGCCTGGATTTTCGCGACGGTCATGTTGTCGTTTGCACTCGTGGCGTCGGCCGTTTCGTTCACGCCGTCTTCGCGGGTTCCTGAGGTTTCGGCCTGGGCCGGATTGCCTGCGGCCTTGTGGTTGGCGGGGCTCCTGACTGCCGCATTATTTGCCGCTCCGGCAGTGCGTATGCGCCGGTATCGGCAATACACGCGACTTGCGTTCGCGCTGATCCTCGTCTTCCCGGTGCTCGGTCTTGGTTGGTTTATGGGTCGCGGTATCGCCGACCCGCTCACGGTTGTGGCACCGCCAGCAATTCCCGCTTACCTCACGGATGCGCAAATCACGACGCTCGTCCTGACTGGCGATCTCGATGAAGGCATCGTCGCGCAAGTAGTAAACAAAATGGACGGTGTGTTCGGAACTGAAAGCATGGGTCCGAACGATGCCCGGACGCAAGAACTCAAGCTACTCGTCGAGTCGCTGCTTTCTGGTCCGTCAGTTGAGGACGTTGAGGCGCTCGGCGATTTGGGTATTGGCGCAATCTATTCACCTCGCGTTGACGCAAACACGGAACGACGCATGGACGCGGTTCCGGGGCTTTCGCCGGCTGGAACAGATACGGCCGAGTCGCGGGTTTGGATGGTCACCACCGACGTTGCCACCGAACCCGTTGACACCTCGACGATCCTGCGGCCGCTTCTCGGGTTCGTCTGGTTGATCTTGTGGCTTATCGTGACGGTGTTGGCGTTGCCGTTCACCCACACTGTGACCGAGGAGGAGGAGCAATGAGTCGTTCCCGAACCACGGAAAAGGCATCAGGGAGCCTGCTCTCGAGACTCACATGGCGCTCACCGTTCTGGCTGCCAGTCCTCGCGATCGTGATGGTGCTGTTGGCTTTGATTCCCGGCGAATCGACACCCGATGAGACGGTCGGAAAACCGAGAGAAGTGGCCACCAACCTCGCCACGTTGGCGTGTCCGGTTCAAGAGGATTTGAGCCTGATGGTGGGGCAAATTGAGGCGGGTTTCGAGGCTGAAGCGCACTCGATCCCGGCGGGAACCCTCGATCCTGCATGGTCTAACCCCAAGATTTGGCGCACGGGCAAGGTCAGTGGAGACGCGCTGGTAGTTTCACAGACGGGCGAAGGGGCAGGGCCAGTCGGATACGTTGCTGGGACAGCGCGAAAGAGTATCGGTTCAGGGTTGATCGTGAGCCGTTGTCCCGAACTCTTGGACGAGGGCTGGATCGTGGGCTTGGGCGATCAAGGTAAATCAAACATCACCCTAGCGAACCTAGGCACCGCTCAGGCCGTTGTTGACGTGTATTGGTACTCGCAAATTGGCCCAGTTGAAGACACCGAGTCGATCGGCGTTGTGATCGAGCCAGGATCAACGAAGACATTGCGTGTTGGCGCTAGCGTGCCGACCGAGCACGTAGTGGGGGCTCGGGTTGTGCGTCGGCGTCAACAGGTTTCCGCCATTGGGATAAGCGCAGACAAGGAGGGGCAAGGCACCGAACTGGTCTTGCCTCAAGTTGATCTGGGCCGGTCGCTCGTCTTTGCGGGTTTGCCAGATAAGGGCACGATTTCTGTTTCGATTCTTAACCCTCACGAGGAGACGGTCAGGGTCAAACTTCGCGGCATCAGGTCCGGTGGCGCCTTCGACATCGAAGGTCTGACCGACGTTGCGATCAAGCCGAAGTCGACTCTCAAGATCGATGTGCCGAGCAAGGCAAAGCTCAACGGGCAAGCGATACAGGCCGTCGCTGACCAGCGCCTTGCCGCCACCGTGACGGTGTCGACCGCGAAAGATATCGCGCTTTTGTCTCCGGCGGTCGAACTGAAAAGGCCGAGTGCTGTGCCAGTTTCCTTGGCGGGTAAGAACATCACTTTGACGCTTGTCGCGCCCGACGACGGGGGGACGGTCGCACTTGAAGGTGTGGACGCGAATATGAAAGTTGTGGCTAGGAAGAACATTTCAGTTCCGGCTGCAAGCGCCATGCAAGTTGATCTGAAGAAAGAACTCAAAGGTGCAGTTGCCGTGGTGGTGAAGACGGACGGCGCAATATATGCAGGTGCTTGGTCGAGATCGGGCGACATCATTGCGGGTACGCCGCTCGCGCCAGCACCAGTGTTTATCCGGGTTCCAGCCGTGGCGGTTCGCTAACGAGCACTCGCTTAGGCGCGCTAGCAATCTCTATTTGCGGGGGAGTAGGTCTTCGGGATCGATGTTGAGTACCTCAGCGACGCGCTGAGCGAGAACCTCGGCGACGAGTGCAACGGTTTCTTCGGTGCTTGCGGCACGTTGCGTGATGGGCAGCCGGTACATCACGATGGTGTGCGTATTTCCTCGCGAATTGAGGATGCTCGCAGGGACCGGGTCGGTCCATGTCTCCGGTAAGAGTGGTGCGTTTTCAACAGCGACTTCAACCGCAACTCCCGCGCGAGAAATTGCCGGTGACATCGAGTTCAAGGCGTGGATGACAATTGATTCAAACTCACGCCTTCGTCGCCGATCAATCGGAAGCGCGGATGGCGAAAAAGGGCCGGGTAGCGACAGGGGGCCACGCATAGCGCGGCCTCTGCGATTGCGCGTATGCCCGGTGCGTTCACCGTAAATTTCGCTCTGGCTGCTGACCATACGGTGAGCCTACTGGCCAGCGCTTGGGATCGGCGATAACCTCGCCTCGTGGGAACCCAGCGTCGTTGTTCGAGAGTCGGCTGCGCAGAAAGCGCAGTCGCGACGCTGACGTACGTGTATGCCGACCAAGTAGCAGTGCTTGGCCCGATCGCAACGTATGCCGAACCGCATACCTATGACTTGTGTCCGACCCACGCTGAGCGACTTTCGGCCCCTCAAGGGTGGAACGTCTTGCGTTTGGCTCCGCGCTTTGAAGAACCAGAACCGACGCAAGACGATTTACTCGCCTTGGCCGATGCTGTGCGTGAAGCAGGCCGACCGAAGGCATCGTCTGAGTCAGTTTCGAACCCGCCACTACGACTTGTCCCGGAAGACCCGACTACGGTAGTCCCATGAACCTTGATCCCGGTCTTCTTGAGATTCTTGTGTGCCCGCAATGCCGTTCGGGCCTGTTCCTTGATGTGGATGCTGAAGAGCTCGTGTGTAACGGTTGCCAACTTGCCTAGCCAGTGCGTCGCAATATTCCCGTGATGCTTGTTGACGAAGCTCGTTCCCTCAGCGGCGGAAGCTGATATGGCGACCGAGGGCGGCACCAAAGCCGTTGTTGCTGCGCTCTTGGCTAATACGGGTATCGCTATCACAAAGTTCGTGGCGTTCTTGCTGACCGGGTTCTCGTCCATGCTTGCTGAATCGATTCACTCGGTTGCCGACGCCGGAAACCAAGCGTTACTGCTCGTGGGCAGTAAACAGTCCAAACGCGAAGCGACCCCAGAGCACCCGTTCGGTTTCGGGCGCGACCGCTATATTTACGCATTCGTCGTCGCGATCGTCTTGTTTAGCGTTGGCGGTCTCTATTCCTTATACGAGGCCTATCACAAGTTTCACGAGATTCAATTGGGTCACGGCATGGACGTATTCGATAGCAAGTGGCGTTACGTTCCCGTAGTCGTGCTCGTGATCGCGATCGTTCTTGAATCACTTTCGTTCAGGACCGCGATTATCGAAGGCAACAAGGATCGTGGGAAAAAGGGCTGGTGGGCCTACATCAAGGAGGCGAAAGCCCCAGAACTGCCGGTCATCTTGTTGGAGGACTTGGCCGCTCTCTTGGGATTGATCTTCGCATTGGCCGCGGTCAGCGCGACCCTCATCACCAAGAACCCACTGTTCGATATCGCCGGAACCGCCCTGATTGGTGCGCTGCTTGTTTCGGTGGCTGTCGTTTTGGCAATCGAAACGAAGAGTCTGCTGATTGGTGAAGCCGCATCGCCAGAGGCGAACGCGCGCATCAGGGCTGCACTTGAGTCGACCGATGGTGTCGAGCGCGTGATCCATCTCAAGACCCTGCATACAGCACCTGAGGAACTCCTCGTTGCGGTGAAGATCGCTATCGATAGCGCAGACTCCGGTGCTGATGTGGCTCGCATCATCGATGCCGCTGAAAAGTCCATGCGTCAAGCCGAGCCGATGGCCGTTCAGGTGTTTATTGAACCGGATATCTATCGCGAGGGTTATCAGCCTCAACGCTGAAGCGGCGTGCGCCGTTCGTGTACACGTTCGGGTCGCTTTGCGGTCGGGGATGTGGCATAACTCGGGACTTTGAAATTCTTTGCATTGTGTGCACCGCATGACCAGATTCGCGCGCGGTTCCACTAGGCTAGTTCAAGATTTCTTATGGACGATATGACTGTTTCCTCCGAGCCTCAGGCCGCTGCGCCAGACGAGTTGTACGACGCGCTTTCAGCGTTGGCCGCAGCGGTGGCAACTGTGCCTTTCGTGTTGGAAATTCCAGGGATTGAAGAAGCGCGTGCTGCGCAGCGCGTGGTTACCGATCAATTGTCTGATTACGTCCTGCCGCGGCTGGAAAACCTTGACGCGCCGCTGCTTGTTGTGGTTGGTGGATCGACGGGTTCGGGTAAGTCCACGCTAGTTAATTCAATCGTCGGCAAGCGCGTCACCGAGACCGGTGTCCTTCGTCCAACGACTCGCACCCCTGTTCTTGTTCACCATCCGGCCGATACCGAATGGTTTACCAAAGGGTCATTGCTCCCCGATTTTGTTCGCACGGGGTCCAATAGTCGGCGAGCGAACACAGTCCGCCAAATTGCCTGTTCGCAATTGTGGCCGGGCGTGGCGGTGTTGGATGCTCCTGACTTCGACTCGATCGATGAGTCAAACCGAGAAATGGCAGAACAACTTTTGGCGGCGGCCGATTTGTGGTTGTTTGTCACCTCGGCGGCGCGCTATGCCGACAACGTCCCGTGGGAGCATTTGCGCAAGGCGGCCGAACGTCATGCCTCGATTGCAGTCGTCCTAGATAGAACGTCGCCCGAAGGGATGCGTCAGGTTCGCCGTCACTTGGCTCAAATGTTGACCGAACACGGTCTATCGAATGTCGCCTTGTTCTCGGTACCCGAATCAACACCGAACGCGCAAGGCGTGCTTCCGGCTGCCGATGTTGCCCAAATCGTGATGTGGTTGCGGCAAATGGCGGCAGACTCGCAGGCTCGGCGCGAAATCGTTTTGTCCACCCTGCAGGGCGCGATCGTGCACGATATCGACGCGGCCCGACGACTGGCCGGCGATCTTGACCGGCAGATCGTGGCCGCTGATCAGCTGTTTGAAGACGTCCGAAGGGTGTATGCCGAAAGCCTTGACACGGTGCTCGCCCAAGCCAGCGATGGCACGATGTTGCGTGGCGAAGTGTTGGCGAGGTGGCAAGAGTTCGTGGGTTCAGGTGAAATTTTCCGAAGCCTCGAAGCCAAAGTCGGCACGATTCGCGACAGGCTTTTTGTTAAGCGCAAGAGCACAGTGGAAGCCGAAGACGTTGAACACGCGGCCACCACGGGATTGCATTTGCTCATTTTGGATCAAGCGGAACGTGCTGCCGAGGCTTCAGCCCGAACGTGGGCGCAACAGTCCGCCGGTCGAGCCCTGCTCGAATCGCATCGTGGCCTCGACCGCGCCTCGCGCGATGTGCGGATTCGAGCCGAGCGAATCGCACGCGAATGGCGTGAGGCTGTCTTCGAACTTGTCAGTCAAGAAGGCGCTGGCCGCAAAACGAAAGCAAAGGTTTTGTCATATGGCGTCAACGCGACGGGCGTTGCGTTGATGGTCGTGGTTTTCGCAGGCACGGCGGGTCTCACGGGTGTCGAGATCGGGATTGCTGGCGGTACTGCGGTTGCGGGACAAAAACTCCTGGAAGCCGTGTTTGGTGATCAAGCGATGCGTGAACTCGCGAAGGCTGCCCGTGAAGATCTACGGATGCGCATTTCTGACTTGTTCGAGTCTGAAGCGATGCGCTATCTCGACTTGCTGCCCAACCCGGAGGAACTCCGGCATTCGGCGTGGGAGATCGATCGCGCTATCGAAGAACTAGATGAAGGCGAACCAGCCTCGGAGAGGCTGTCATGACCGACTTAGACCATCGCCTTGGCGCACTAGAAGCGGCGATGACCGCGGCCCGAGACCGGCTCGATACCGACGTTCTTGAAAGCGCTAGTGAAGTGTTTGAGCACGCCAACGCTCGACTTCGGCTCGCTCCCGATCACACGGTCGTCGTGCTTGGCGGTTCTACAGGCTCCGGTAAATCGTCTCTGTTCAACACCATTTCCGGTCTTGAGATCGCCGATGTCGGTTATTTGCGTCCTACGACGGCCGAAGCGCTCGCATGCGCGTGGGGGCCAGGCGGTGCTACCGATCTTCTCGATTGGATGGGTGTCCTTCGACGGAATCAGATCTCACGGCGTAGTCACCTCGATGTCATGGATCGCCATACAGACTTCGAAGGTTTGGTTCTGGTTGATCTGCCTGACCACGACTCGGTTGTGGTTGACAATAAGTTGGTTGTTGATCGTCTGGTTGCGCACACGGACTTGTTCGTGTGGGTGCTCGATCCGCAGAAGTACGCCGATGCTGCGATTCACGAACAGTACCTAGAACCGCTGTCGACTCACCGCGAAACAACGCTTGTTGTGCTCAACCAAATTGATCGCTTAAGCACACAAGATCAAGAGATAGCGCTCGCCGATTTGCGGCGAATCTTGGACGCCGAAGGCCTTTACGAGGTGCCAATTTTGGCTACCTCCACGGTCACCGGCCAAGGCATTGTGGAGTTGCGGCGCGAAATCCGCGAACGGATCGCATCGAAAGAAACTGCCTCGGCACGACTCGTGGGTGACGTTCGGGCTGCTGCTGCCTCGCTCGTGGAAGCTGGCGGAGACCACGTGGCGCCGGGCGTGCAGCCCGGACACCGAGACAAGCTCGTTGAGATTTTCGGTGTGTGTATCGGCATCGACCAGATGGCAGACGCTGTCGAAGATTCCATGTTGAGGCGCGCCGCGGTTGCGACTGATTGGCCACTCATTGGTTGGATCGGTCGGATTAGGCGAGATCCTTTGAAGGCGATCGGTCTTGGTCGTTCGGTTCGCGATGTGCTCGCACCAGACATGTTGATGACTCCCTCAGTTCAGCGTTCTCGTGCTGAACTAGCTTTGCGCGAAGTTGCTGAGGCTTCCGTGTCTGGTCTTTCGCGGCCCTGGCGGTCCGCCATTCTGGACCAAGTGACGGGTCTGGGCGCGCGAGACGTCATCGACGAACTCGATCGCTCGATTTCTGACATCGATCCTGGCGTGGATCACCGCCGCTGGTGGTGGGGTGTCTTTTCGTTCTTGCAATGGTTCGCGCTCATCACGCTCATCGCGGGTGTCGTGATTTTGGCTTTGAGTTTTATCCCGAACCCGGTCACGGTCGGCGCAGATTCTCTGCCCGCGCCCAAGGGCGTGAGGCTCGACTTGTGGTTTATCGGTATCGGACTGTTTCTCGCCGTCTCGTTGACGGTGAGTGCCCGGTTCTTCGGTGCACTAGGTGCTCACCGAACCGCGGTGAAGTTCGAGAAGAAACTGCGTAGGGCTGTCGCTAATACGACAGACACCGTGGTCTTGTCGCGCTTGCAGAACGAGTTGGACAGGTATGAGCGGTACCGCGCCGGTGTGCGCATTGCGGCTGCCTGATTTTCCCCAACACGGCTAGGGCCGATAGGGTTGGCCACATCATGGCTGAATACGTTCTCTCTCTGCACAATGTCCGCAAAGCGCACGGCGACAAAGTCATTCTCGACAACGTCACGCTTTCCTTCCTGCACGGCGCCAAAATCGGTGTTGTCGGCCCTAACGGTATGGGCAAGTCGACCTTGCTCAAGCTCATGGCGGGCTTGGATGAAGCGAATAATGGTGACATCATTCGTGACCCCGAGGCGACTGTCGGAATGCTGCAGCAGGAACCACCGCTCACTGAGGGCAAGACGGTTCTTGAAAACGTCGAAGAGGCAGTAGCCGAGATCAAATCGAAGATGGCTCGTCTCGAAGCTGCCTACGCCGAGATGGCCGAGCCGGACGCGGATTACGATGCGCTCGGTGCCGAGACGGGCGAACTTCAGAACTACCTCGACGCGGTCGGTGCATGGGATATTGATTCGAAACTCGATCAAGCGATGGATGCACTTCGTTGCCCGCCGGCAGACGTTTTGGTCGACAATCTTTCCGGTGGTGAACGCCGGCGTGTGGCTTTGTGCAAGTTGCTGTTGCAGCAGCCTGACTTGCTCCTGCTTGATGAGCCCACCAACCACTTGGACGCCGAAAGCGTGCAGTGGCTCGAAGGCCACCTAAAAACCTACCCGGGCGCAGTGCTCGCGGTGACCCACGATCGTTACTTCCTCGACAATGTTGCCCAATGGATCGCCGAAGTCGACCGCGGTCAGATCCACGGATACGAAGGCAACTACTCGACCTACCTCGAAACGAAGCGTTCGCGCTTGAAAGTTGAAGGGCAAAAGGACGCGAAGCGTGCCAAGATGCTTGAGCGCGAACTTGAATGGGTGCGCTCGAACGCGAAGGGGCGCCAAGCCAAAAGCAAGGCGCGCTTGGCTCGTTACGAGGAACTCGCTGCCGAGGCTGAAAAGGCCCGCAAGATCGACACCACTGACATCAACATCCCTGCCGGACCTCGCCTAGGTGACGTCGTGCTGAACGCGAAGAACCTCGTGAAGGGCTTCGAAGGACGAGTCTTGTGGGACGACGTTACATTCTCTCTTCCGCGCGCTGGCATCGTCGGCATTGTTGGTCCTAACGGTGTTGGCAAGACGACGTTGTTCCGCATGATCACGGGTGGCGAGCAACCCGATTCCGGCACACTCGAAGTTGGTCAGACGGTCGAGATCAGTTACGCCGATCAGAGCCGCGCAAATATCGACCCGAACAAGAACGTGTGGGAAGTGGTCTCCGATGGGCTTGACTTCATCAAGGTCGCGAACTTCGAAATGAACAGCCGCGCCTATGTAGCGTCGTTCGGGTTCAAGGGCCCGGACCAACAGAAGAAGGCCGGAGTGCTTTCGGGTGGTGAACGTAACCGGTTGAACTTGGCATTGACGCTCAAGCAGGGCGGTAACTTGCTGCTGCTTGACGAGCCGACAAACGATCTCGACGTGGAAACCCTGTCATCGCTTGAAGATGCGCTGCTGGAGTTCCCCGGTTGTGCCGTGGTGACTTCGCACGATCGCTGGTTCCTTGACCGCATCGCGACCCACATTTTGGCATGGGAAGGAACGGACGAGAACCCAGCGCAGTGGTTCTGGTTCGAAGGTAACTTCGCATCGTATGAAGCAAACAAGATTGAGCGCCTCGGGCCAGAGGCGGCGCGCCCCCATCGGGTGACGCACCGCCGTCTGACTCGCGACTGAGCCGATTGCAGGCTTCGGGTCAACCTGTCACGCTGCGCCGCAGTTGGCGCAGTGCGGTGTGCCAACCCGGCGGGATTGGTGGCACTCGGCGCACTCCGCAGTCACGGAGCGTCCGCAGCCTTCGCAGTGTGCTTGATCGTGCCGAACCGGGAAAGCGCAGAACGGGCATTCGCGTTTGCGCACCCGAATGCGCGTCGTACGTTTCGCGAGATACTTCTGCAACAGCGCGAACGCACCGATCGTGGCCGCGATACCGAGCGCCGAGAGGACGATCGGGCCGAGTTCCAGAATGTCGATGTAGTCGGTGATGTAGTCGACGATGAACACGAACGAGAGGATCGTTGCACTGGCTGTGACCGCGAAACCGATCGGAACATATCGCGACTCACGCATTCGCAGTTTCTGAGTCCATAGCAGCGAACCAATCAACATTCCTGCAATGAAAAGTAGTCGCAAGCCGGCTACGAGCCAATGGCGCCACGAGGTCTCCGCGTCTATTGCTGCCTGTTCTTGGTCGTCTCGGACTTTCTGGGCAGCGGCTTCGGCCACGTCTCGTTTCTCTTTCGCAACGGCGTATTCGGCCTGCGTTTTCGCAAATGTTGCTTGCGCGTCGCGGTATTCCTGCTCGAGTTGCTTGGTGTCCTCGCCGCGATCTACCGCAAGATTGAGGTCGCTGCGGGCTTGGCCGAGGTTCAGACGGTCCTCTTCGAGCTGTGCTTCGATGGGGTAAAAGTTCTCGTGAGCGCGGTCGGCCGTATCGATAATCTTTTGTTGTTCTTGGGTATAGGAATATGCCGATTCTGGGCCAACCCAGTCGTAGGCCTTCCAGTACAACCATCCGCTGCCGATCAGGACGAATGCGGCAAGCACTACGGCGAGGAACTTCTCACTTTTGGTGGACGAGATATCTTCGGTTTCTACTCGAGTAGACATGGTGGTCTCCGTTCTTGAGGACAGTGGATTCACTGGGTGAAACTGCGGGGGCGGGTACGGGGGCGGAAGTTGACGTCGAGTGTTGAGTCGAGGGCTTCTGCCATGGCCAGCAGCGTGTCGATACGCGGCGGCCTTTTGCCGGATTCAAACCGGGCAATCGCTGGTTGAGTCGTTCCGCACAACTCGGCTAGGTCCTTTTGGGACAAGCCCAGTTCGGCTCGACGATTGATCACCTGCTTGGCGATCGAGGAGTAGTACTCCTGCTCTGATGGGCTGTTCATATCTTCAGGCTATAACATTTATGCAATGTTGTCTATTGCATAAATGTTATAAATGTTTTCGCTGTTATTGGGCAGCGCTCGAAACGGGTCTGGTCAGAAGGATTTGCCGTCGAGCTGTTCGCGAACTCGACTCATGATTGCCCCGAGCGCTTTGAACTCTTCGGCACTTGCCGAGGCAACCAAATAGTCATGGACGCCAGCGACGTGCGTATGCGCAGCCTGTTCGAGTAGGGCGTATCCGGCGTCGGTCAGCATGGCGGTGACCCCGCGTCCGTCGCTGTCGCATTGGAAGCGAGTGACGATGCCTTCTTTTTCTAGGCGGCGAATCGTGTGGGTGGTGCGACTGCGGGAGTGGGCAATGGCTTCAGCCAGGTCGGCCATGCGAATCGCGCGATCTGGTGCTTCGGAGAGTCGCACGAGAATCTCGTATTCCGGCAGGGAAAGGCCGTGCGCGCTGCGTAGATCGCGATCGAGGTGGTCCATCAACACCGTGGTTCCGCCAAGGAATGAGCGCCAAATGACTTGCTGTTCTTTGGTGAGCCACGGCGTTTCGCGCGCGCTGCTGTCCTGAGCTTGGGCCATGTGATGCAGTTTACAACAGAAACCATTTGATTGAAAGTTCAACTACATGGTATGGTCAAGGTACAGACTTACCAAGCAGCAAACAATTAAGGAGTACGTATGAGCAACATCACCGCTGGCACCTGGGTTCTCGATCCGACCCATACTGAAATCGGATTCTCTGTCCGTCACATCATGAGCAAAGTGCGCGGCAAGTTCGAAACTTTCGAAGGCACCTTGGTGACGGCTGATGACATCACCAACTCCACCGTGAGCGTTTCGGTTGATCTCTCTTCAATCAACACCGGTACCGCAGACCGTGATAACCACTTGCGTTCGGGTGACTTCTTCAGCATTGAAACGCACCCCACGATGACGTTTGCTACCACGGGCGTTGCCCAAAACTCTGACACGGACTTCGTTGTCACGGGCGACCTCACCATCAAGGGCATCAGCAAGTCGATTGATTTGGCTGTTGAGTTCCTCGGTGAAGGTAAAGATCCGTGGGGCGGCACTCGCGTCGGCGTTGAGGCCAGCGCGGTCATCAGCCGCAAGGACTGGGGCATCGATTTCAACATTCCGCTCGAAGGCGACAAGGTCATGATCGGCGACAAGATCACCATCACCATCAACGCCGAAGCAGTGCTACAGGCCTGATTCGGTCTGAATTTTGGGCCATCATGGCCTGATGTGGGTCCTCGCGATTTCATTAGCGGGGGCCCACTTTTCTTTGTGCAAGCGAGCGCATCCAGCGCGGGTGCATACTCCTTTCATCGTGGTAGGCTGCCGCGAAACTGACGTTATCGGGGGATCGAATGCATCTCGTGCCTAAGCCACAATCGAGTGCTTTTATCGGGTGGTTTGATTGAGCCCATCGGAGAGCACGGCAAATCCAGGCGCTGGCAACGGCGAGGCCCTGAACATAGCGCGTCTATCCGTAGAGCGCCGAAACTTTCACCTTCAGGTGACTTCCACTCGTTTTGAACCCGGCATAACCATCTTGGTTGGCGCGAATGGCTCAGGCAAGACGACACTTCTCTCGGCGTTGGCAGGACGATTGCGTTCCAAAGAATTTGACGCCGAACTCGGGTCTTCAAGTTTTGTACCTGAGATGGTGTCGATGATGCCGCAGTCTCCAGTCCTTCCGAGAGACCTGACACCTTTGGAGTTTCTTGAGCAGGTCGCCTGGCTCCAGAACCAATCAAGGCTTGACGCGAAGCAGGTGGCAGAAGCCACAATCGATTCGCTCGATCTCGCGACTCATGGTGATCAGCGGATAGTGACCTTGTCGGGAGGAATGCAGCGGCGGCTGGCATTCGGGGCCGCGCTCGTTGGCGCTTCGCCGGTGCTGCTCCTCGATGAACCGACCAACGATTTAGACCCCCATCAACGTACGGAACTGCTGCGGCAAGTCAAGACGATGTCGGCGGAGCGCGTAGTCATACTTTCGAGTCATGCCCTCAGAGATGTCGCCGTCGTTGCTGATCATGTTGCCCTGCTCCACGTCGGGCGTGTGCTTTTCGCCGGAGCAATCCAAGAATTTTTGGAGACTTTTGCGCCGAATACGAAAGATCCGGAGGATGCGTACACAGGGTGTATCGATCGGGCTGGAGTAGGCGTTTGAGTCGGTCATTGCCTTGGTTAGCGGCATTGCTGCTCGTAGGTGCCACTGGTTTCAGAATGAATCTTGATCGATCATGGGTCGGGGATTGGAACCAGACGGGCAGTTTTCTCGGTGTCGTTGGCATCCTGGGTGGCACTGGTGCAGGAATGGTCTTAGCGCTCCACGCAAGAAGAAACCTCCGCCCGATCCAGTCGCTGCAGCTTCGCACCTCGCCTATTCGCGTTGCTCGACTCGTCTTGAGGCGCACGTTGGGGCCTTCAATTGGGGCATGGTTGCTGCTGTGCTTGGCCTACTATCTCGTGACCTGGATCAGTAATCCGTCACCTTCTGCGCCGTCGGCTTGGCCCCTCATCTCGTCCACCCTAGGGGTTGTGCTGACCTTGGTCGTTGGAGTTGTCGCCGGTTATTTCATGCACCTTAGCTTCGCCCTGCCCGCCGTGATTGCCATTGGCTTCCTGCTTCCCGCAACACTCGGTGCACTGGAGCCATCCCGTGCTGCAAACTTCACGATCTCCACCAATACGAGCCTCGAAGTGCAGTTCGTGCCTTTAGTTTCGTTCTATCTAAAGCAGGGGTTATTCTTCGCGGTACTCATGTGTGGACTCATAGCGCTTGTAAGTTTTGCGTTGTCGCACGAATGGCGTCCGTATCGCACCATGCTGATCGGCGGTGCACTCGTGGCGACCTTCGCTTTGGTGGCACTCGGTTCGCCCGAACGTATCGACAACGCGCCCGTCACAAACAGCCAGCACTGCGACTCTCGTGAAAACATAGAAGTCTGCGTGCTTACAGACCATGCCAGATTCGCGCCTGCGGCACTCAACGTCGCCGTCAAGATTGGCGATTCTTTGCCACCATCAGATGCGCCGCTCAAATACGTTGAAAAGGGCTTAAGGATTCCTGACGGCGCAGCAACTCTGGATGTCGCGGGTATGAGAATCGATCCCGTCGCCGAGGTGATCAATGCGGCCGCCCAGTGGAACTTGTGCGCACCTCCAGATAGCCCGCACCGGGCAATCTGGTTAGCGCACCGTTCGGGACTTGTACTTGAACTGCCAGAGTTTGAAGAGCTTGTAGCTTTGGAAAATGCCCCTGATGCCACGCAGTTGCAATGGTGGAGGGAGCCAATGACTTCCTCGTGTTGAGAGCCATCGTCATCGAGTCCAAAGCGCGCAGGTCGGGACTTCACGCGGCTGCTTTCGCTGGTGTTTTCGTGTTCTGTTTTGCGATCTCTAGCATTCCGCTGCCGTCAATTTCTTCGGATGCTGAACTTGGAAGCATCGCTTACGGGTACATGGGTTTTCCGTTGATGGCGGCCGCAATAGTGGCTCATTGGCTGGAGAACCCGGTCCAACCTTTTGTCAACACAGCAACTGATCAAGTTGCCCGGAGTGCCGTGGCCTCGGGCATCGTGGTGGTAGCGATTCTCGTCTTGAGTTCTGCCTGCATTGGATGGATGGGTGGTGGCATCGAGGCCAGTCAGATTTCTTTGGAAAATGGGCTCTGGGTCGCAGCTATCGTGCTTGGCTTACGCCGGTGGCTAGAGCCAAGCCAGTCCGCAATATGTGTGTTTGTCTACGGTGCTGTCGGGCTGTTTCTGCCCAGCATCGGTGTATTTGTGATCAATCGAGACAGCAATATCTACGAACTTGCTGGGGGAATCATTGTTATCGGGAGCCTGCTCGTGGCGATACTTTATCCGCGAACGCGCAAGTTTCTCATTTGATCGGCCTGCCGGTTTGCCGGGTGCTTAGCGGGCCACCATCTTGCGGGCGAGTTGTGCGTGTAACTCGGCCACATCATCGGGAGCAATTTTTCCGCCGGCCTCATACCAGCGAACGAGGTCGATGCTCAAACTCAACAGTGCCAGCGCAGTGCCGTTGATGTCGTCGACCACCAGACTGCCGTCGGCCACGCCGTCGCTCAATGCCTCGCGCACGTGCGCTTCGATGCGTCGGCGATAGCCTGCGATTTCGGCCCGGTGTTCAGCGGTGAGTGAACCGAACTCGTATTGCACGATACGGCCGGTTCGGCTCTTGATCGCGTGCCAGCGGCTGAACTCGCGCACCATCGAAGTAACTCGTTCGAGCGGATTCGACCCAGACTGGTCGGCGTCGCCAATGACCTCAAGCGCGGCGATGTGGCCTGCGCGGGAGATCTCAAACAGCAAATCTTCTTTCGTGCGGTGATGCACGTAAACAGCCGCAGGACTCATGCCTGCACGCGAAGCGATATCGCGCGTGGTGGTGCCCGCATAGCCTTTTTCCGCAAACGCCTGGCGGGCCGCCTCGAGCAAGCGAACCCGCGCGTCCGACAACGTTGCGGAACCTTCGGGACTGGTGCTCGTCATCGGGGGAAACTCCTTGTGAGGTGGTGCTGGCGTGACATGTGGCTAAGCAAGCGCTTAGTCTTGTAGTTAACAGTACCCTGCGCACGATGTTTAGCCGTGCAGTGAAGCGAAAGGCCACCATGGACCGCACTATCTATACCGAGGACCACGAAGCGTTTAGGCAGTCATGCGCTGCATTCCTTGAGCGCGCTGTGCAGCCACATGCCGAGGAGCACGTATCGAACAAGGCCCTGCCGCGTGACTTCTGGACGTCCGCTGGCGCCGAAGGCTTCCTCGGCTTGGAGATCCCCGAAGAGTTCGGTGGCTCCGAAGCCGGCGACTTCCGCTTCAACGCTGTCTTTGCTGAAGAACTCAGCAAGATCAACGCTGCGCTCGCATCGTGCATGAGCATTCACGCAGACATTACTGCGCCCTACATCGTCCAATTGGGCAGCCAAGAACAGAAGGAACGCTGGCTCCCCGGCGTCGTAACCGGTGAGAACCTGCTTGCCATCGGTATGACCGAACCAGGAGGTGGCTCAGACCTCGCCGCACTCAAAACGAACGCAGTGCGCGACGGCGACCAGTGGGTTATCAACGGATCCAAAACCTTCATCACCAACGGCTACTCAGCAGATCTCATCGTCACGGCCGTTCGCACCGATCCGGCCAAGGGCGCCAAGGGCATCACCTTGTTCGGTATCGAAGCAACGGACCCCGGATTTAGCCGTGGACGCAAACTCGACAAGGTCGGCCAAGAAGAAGCCGACACCTCGGAGTTGTTCTTCGAGAACATCCGCCTCGGCGACGATCGCGTCATTGGTGAACTCGGCGGTGGCTTCATTGCCATGATGCAAAAGCTTCCACAAGAGCGACTCATCTGCGCGGTTTCGAACGTTGCCCACGCGAAGCAAATCTTGCTTGAAACGATCCAGTACTGCCACGATCGCAAGGCGTTTGGCCAGTCGATCGGTTCGCTGCAGCACAACAAATTCCTCCTCGCTGAACTCGTTACTCAGATTGAAGTGGCCGAAGCCTATGTAGACCAAGCAGTTTTGGCGCATAGTGAAGGAAAACTCTCGGCGACCGACGCAGCGAAGACTAAGTGGTGGTCTTCGC